>CAIVSK010000402.1 GCA_903908495.1 Akkermansiaceae bacterium | reverse complement strand
TGGAGCATGGCCACCTTGGAACCGGCCGGCGCATTCATCAACTGGCTTTTTCACCAGAAATTGGTTGATTTCAAGAACTTGGCTGAGCCCCCATTGATCGGTTTTAACGGCGGCGGTCAAGGCAGCGGCAAGACGACCGCCACGATCCACTTGGGTGAGACCGAAGCCAACCTTGTGATGGATGGCACCCTGCAAGACTTGGAACGCAGCAAAAATCACATCGAAGCGGCCATCGCCAGCGGTGCGTTGGTGCAGCTCCGCTTCGTTTTTTGCCCATGGGAACTGGCAGTGAAAAACATTCTCCGCAGAACCGCAGAAGAAGGAGGTCGCATGGTGACCCTCCAACGCGCCGCCAGCGGACACTATCAGGCGGCGCGCTCGGCGTTGGAGTTCATCGGCCGCTTTGCCAGCCACCCACACTTTTCCGTATGGGTGGCAGATAACAGCGAGTTCACCCATCCGCTTGGGAGGGACGCCGATTGGCTGAGCCAACACCTTCACCCATCCATCAAACAATTACTTGACACGGGCAGCAAGCTCGCTTACGCCTTCTTCGATGAGCAGCAGCACGATCAACGTTACCACCCCGAACTCCTCAGCCGCTTCGTCGGTGAGCCAGCAGGCGAAGGAACGCTTCGAACGCCTGGGAGAGGCGTCGTTGAAACTGCTGCGGGAAGCGGGCGAGCGGCGGAAACAGGCGGAGAAGCAGAACGCCAAGCCGGTGCCGCGCTGACTTGCTTTGAAGATGATGCCCCGGAATCCGCCGGGCGTTTCCTCATCGCCACGGTCAAGGGCGATGTGCATGATATCGGCAAGAACATCGTCGGCGTCGTGCTCTCGTGCAATGGCTACGAAGTCACCGATATGGGCGTGATGGTGTCCTGCGACAAGATCCTCGAAAAGGCGCGCGAAATCGGCGCCGATGTCATCGGCCTCTCCGGCCTGATCACCCCCTCGCTCGACGAAATGGTCCACGTTGCCAAGGAAATGCAGCGCGCCGGCTTCACGGTGCCGCTGCTGGTTGGCGGGGCCACCACTTCGGCCGCTCACACCGCCATCAAAATCGCCCAACATTACTCCGGCCCGGTGGTGCATGTGCTCGATGCCTCGCGCTCGGTGCCAGTCACCACCTCGCTGCTGTCCAAGGAGCGCCGCGACGCGTTTGTGACGGAGAATCTAACAAAGCAACAGCAACTGCGCGACGCCTTCCTCGGCGGCCCGAAGAAGACCGTGCTAACTCTCGAGGCGGCCCGCGCCGCCAAGCCGGTTTTCGATTGGTCCACCTACACCCCGCCGGTGCCCGCGTTTCTCGGCACGCGCATCTGCGGGCAGGCCGCGGCAAGTGGACCGGGCATCTTGCCCGGAACCGGAATGCCGCTGCGCGACTTGGTCGGGTACATCGACTGGTCGCCATTTTTCCATGCGTGGGAATTGCGGGGCGTATGGGACCGGGCGGCAGGCGTGCTCAAGACCCGCAACGCCGAAGCCGCCGTGGAAGCCGCCAAACTCCATCAGGACGCGCTGGGCTGGATCGAACGCATCATCGCCGAAAACCGCTTCGAGGCCCGCGGCGTGCATGGGTTTTTCCCTGCCAACTCGAGTGGTGAGGACATCATCGTGTGGACGGATGAAACCCGCGCCACCGAACGCACCCGCTTGCACAGTCTGCGCCAGCAGATCAAAAAGGATTCCGGCAAGCCCAATGTCGCGCTGGCCGACTGGGTGGCACCCGCCCCCTATCAGGATTACCTCGGCGGCTTCGTCGTCGGCATCCACGGCGCTGACGAATTTGCGGACGAGCTGACCCGAGCCAACGACCCGTACGGTTCCATCATGGTCAAGGCCCTCGCCGACCGCTTTGCCGAGGCGTTTGCCGAACTGCTCCACCATCGCGCCCGGGTCGAGTGGGGGTACGAGGCCGCCAGCGAACTGCGCCCGGAGGACCTCATCCACGAAACCTACCGCGGCATCCGCCCCGCCCCCGGCTACCCGTCCCAACCGGACCACACCGAAAAGCCGCTGCTGTTCGACCTGCTGGATGCCACTCTGGGCAGCGGAGTCGTTCTAACGGAAAGTAATGCCATGCATCCGGGCGCGGCCGTCTGCGGCCTGTATTTTTCCCACCCGGACAGTCATTATTTTGCCCTCTCGGACCTGCAGAAGGACCAGCTTGAAGACTACGCCCGGCGCAAGGGCATGCCGCTGGCCACGGCTGAAAAATGGCTCGGCCACTGGCTCGGGTATTCGGCGTAGGAATCACTGGATTCACCCATCCTGATCCCTGCGAAAAATGGGTCCCTTTTCAAGGGGGGGCTTCTAAACCCGCAACTTGCGACGGCCCGTCGTGTCTCTCAGACTATGACCGCTATGCACCAGCCCGCCACAAACTCCAGACGGTGCTATGAACCACGCTTACGCCTAGCTGGCCGGGCCGACTTGACCATGTGGTGAATTTTAGGACGCTTACGTTTGATCCGGCAGGGGGGGCCACAACGCAGTGGGAAATTGCCTGCGACATCTCGACCAAATGTTACCATGCGAGCAGGTCTGACCCTGTCGATGTCGATTCAGTTTCCCAAAGTTGGCTCACCGGGCATCTGGACAATAAATCAACATGCCCAAGTCTCTGCTGCAGGGGGAGCTCATTGAGTTCAGCGCGTGCTTCGCGCCATGTAGGTATCGGTTGAAACGCTTCACATCCAGGAAATCACTCTCGTTTTGGCCCCTCTACTTATTCGCCGAATTAGATGCGGATGATGGCAACTGGGGTAGCCCCAGCGCTTTCAGAAATTCATTGTGTTTCCTCGTTGCCTTCTGGATCGTGTTCTCGATTTCCACCAACTCGCCATGAGTTTCCGTCAGATCGATCTCGGCCTCGGAAATTGCGGTGCTGATGTAGCGGGAGATGTTCAGGTTGAAGTCGTTCTTGCCGATCTCGTCCATCTCCACCCGGCGGGAGTAGCGGGGCTCTTCCTTGCGGAATTGGTAGGTGGCAATGATCTTGGCGATGTGCTCGTCGGTCAGCAGGTTCTGGCGCTTGCCTTTCACGAAGTGCTCGGCGGCGTTGATGAAGAGCACGTCGTCGGGCTTCTTGCACTTTTTGAGCACGAGGATGCAGACGGGGATGCCGGTGGAGTAGAAGAGGTTGGCGGGCAGGCCGATGACGGTGTCGATGTGGCCGTCCTTGAGCAGCTTGGTGCGGATGCGTTCCTCGGCACCGCCCCGGAAGAGCACGCCATGCGGCAGAATGATCGCCATCACGCCTTCGTCTTTGAGGAAGTGTCAGCCGTGGAGGAGGAAGGCGAAGTCGGCGGCGGATTTGGGGGCCAGGCCGTGGTTCTTGAAGCGCACGTCGTCGCCCATGGCGTCGGTGGGCTCCCAGCGGTAGCTGAACGGCGGATTGGCGACGATGGCATCGAACGCGGGTTTTTTGGCGGGGTTTAGCTCGCGCAGCATGTCCCACTCGTTGGTGAGGGTGTCGCCGTGGAAAATTTCGAACTCGGTGTCCTTCACCCCGTGCAGCAGCATGTTCATGCGGGCGAGGTTGTAGGTGGTGATGTTTTTTTCCTGGCCGTGGATTTTGCCGATGCCCTGCGGCCCCATGCGTTTGCGCACGTTCAGCAGCAGGGAGCCGGAGCCGCAGGCGAAGTCCAGCACACTTTCCAGCCGCTTTTTCGGGCCGGTTTTCGGTTCCTGGCTGTCCAGCGTGACGATGGTGGAGAGAATGTCGGATATCTGCTGCGGGGTGTAAAACTCGCCCGCCTTCTTGCCGGACCCGGCGGCAAACTGGCCGATGAGATATTCGTAGGCATCGCCCAGTGCGTCGATGTTCGTGGAGAACTCGTTGAGTCCCTCGGCGATCTTCTGGATGATGGTGCAGAGTTTGGCGTTGCGGTCGGCATAGGTCTTGCCCAGCTTGGGAGAGGCGAGGTCGATTTCGGAAAAGAGGCCGTCAAACGTGCTCTCGAAGGACTCGTCTTGAATGTATTTGAAACCGGCTTGGAGGGTATTGAGCAGCTCGCCGTTCTGGGTGCGGGCCATGCCGGCGATGCTGTTCCAGAGGTGCGATGGTTGGATGACGTAATGCGTCTTGCGGCGCATCTGTTTCTCGAAGGTCGGGATGTCCTTGCGGTTATTCTTGTACCAAGCCGCCAGTGGAACGCTGCGATCATCGGCAGGGATTTTGGGATAATCCTTGCCGAGTTCCTTCTTCGCCGCCGTCTCGTAGTTGTCCGAAAGATAGCGCAGGAAAAGGAAGGACAGCATGTAGTCGCGGAAGTCGTCCGCGTCCATCGCCCCGCGCAGTTGGTCGGCGATGCCCCAGAGGGTGGAGCCCAGTTTCTTTTGGTTGGTGTCGGTCATGGCTGTGGGCGGGCGGCGGGTGGGGCAGCCTCCCGCAACTCCTGCGCGGGGATGCGGGTGAGCTTGCCATCTTTCACGACGATCAGATTCGTGCCTGTCTGGATGGCGGTCCTCCGTGCCGCCTCGGCGGCGCGGTTCATGGCGGCGGCGGAGGCACGCAGATCGGGATCTTTGGCTTCTTGGATGTTTTTCATGGTCGTTGGTTTTCTCCCCATTCCAGCAGGATCGGGCTCTCACCCACACTATCATATTTGGCCCAGGCATCCACGGCGGACTTGTAGGTGCGTTCCAGATTGCGCAGGCCAGCGGCGAAACGGCGGCGGATCACCTCTTCGGGGATGTGGTGTCCACCCTGTCTCACCCGCTCTGCCACGCGGGCGAGCGCCGCATCGGCATCCGGCAAGGACAGGAAAAAGAGACTGACGTGGTAGCCCTGTGCCCGCCACCGCTGGATGTGGGCCAGATAACCGAGACCTGCGAGGGTGGTCTCAAAGGCAAAACTTTCCCCGCGCCGGGCACAGCCTGCGATCTCCTTCAGCATCAGGCGTCCAGCCTTGAGGGAGGCGCTTTCCGGCGCGAAGGGCGAAAGCCCGGCCGCGATCAGGTCCGCATTGATGAAGCGCGGGCATTGCGCCTCCTCCGGCAGGAACGAACGGGCGAAGGTGGTTTTGCCCGCTCCGTTCGGCCCGGCGATGATGATGATCTTCTTGCTCATTTCCGCCGCTTTTTAAGTTTGGCTTCGAGGGCTTTGAGGTCGGCATCGTCCTCGTGATCGGCTGCCTGCGCTTCCTGGGCCTTGCGGCGCTGGTCGTAGTCGAGATAGAGCGCGCTGGTCTGAGACTCCATCTGTTCATGGCTGATGGCACCCGCGTGAGCCAACAGCGGGAAGCCGTTGGAGGTGATGATCTGGTCCACATTGCCCTTCCAGAAACTCATGCGCGTCTCCTGCTTGCTCTTGGCCCGCAGTTCGGCGGTTTCCAGGAAGATGACCACCAACCGGTTCAGCGTATCGATCTCATCCTCGGTCAGGTAGTTTTTGGCCACGACGATGTCCGCCTTGCGCACCTTGTCGCCCTTCCATGCGAGCAGGCCGAAATGCGGATCGGCGGGATTTGCCCGGGCGGTGATGAGTTCAGCGGCGGTTTTCCGCGTCACGGCGAAGATCAGAAGGTTCTGCACCGTGGCGAAGAAGACCTGCGTGGCCTTGTCTGTCTTGTCGTAGTCGCTGCTCAGGGCAAAAAGGTCGCGCACTTTCTGGTAAAAGCGTTTTTCTGAGGCCCGGATGTCCCGGATGCGCTCCAGCATCTCGTCGAAGTAATCCGGGCGGCCATCCGGGTTCTTTAGCCGCTCGTCGTCCATCACGAAGCCCTTGAGCAGGAATTCCTTAAGGACGGTGGACGCCCAGCGGCGGAATTGCACTCCGCGCGGGGAGCGCACGCGGTAGCCCACGGCGAGAATGGCGTCCAGATTGTAGAGCTTGGTGGGGTAATTTTTGCCGTCGGCGGCAGTTACCGAGGATTCCTCGGTAACTGACTTCTCATCCAGCTCCCCCTCCGCAAGGATGTTCTTGAGGTGCAGTCCCACGTTGTCCGTGCTCACGTCAAACAGCTGGGCCATCTCCCGTTGCGTCAGCCAGACGGTTTGGTCCTTCGCCCGCAGTTGAATGCGGCTCTTGCCGTCGTTGGTGGTGTAGAGGATGAGGGAGGTCATAATGATCAAATTTGCACGAGCGAATAGCGGTTTTCACGGGCTTTGAATGCGTCCTCGCCGCCTTCGAGAAGCAAACAAACCCCTTCCGGCCAAATCTTCACTTCGTGTCTTCGTGTGAGTCATGAGTTCGGTTCCTCCGGTGATGGGAAAAGCTGCTGCATCAGGCCTTTCTTGTGGGTCTTGAGGGCGGCAAGCTTTTGGGTTTGCGCGGCGATGATGTCGTCGAGGTTGGTGAGGCGCGAGGCGATGCGTTGTTGTTCGGCGAGAGAGGGTGGCCAGGTCAACACAAGCGCACGGAACCTCGAACTGCCAAGATGAGCCACTGAGGTTGTTTGGGTCGCAACGCTCGCGAAGGTCCCGTCTTTCTGGCACTGCCGAAAGGCCTGGGCAGCGAATTCCGGGCACGTTGAAGGGGAAGCCCGAAAGCGAAGTAACTGGTTCTGCATCGCGTAGCGTCGGCTGAACTGGCCGCGATAAATCGACGTGCGGCCCACGAGTTCCAATGATTGCCCTTCGTTCAACAGGACGTCCCCATCGAGAATCTCGAATCGGCTGAACTCAGCATCGGTCATGGGCATCGTCAGCACGTCTGATAGATCGATTGCGCCTTCCAAGACGTTTTTCGTTCGCAGATAAAGAGCTGGACGAAGCAGAGGAGGGTCTTGGTGTAGCCGTTGCCGGGATCGTTCTTGTAATCGACGATCTGCTCCATGGCCCGGCGCGGGTTGACGGTGAGGGTTTTGAGCTCGATCTGCACGCAGGGCACGCCGTTGATGAGAATAATCACATCGTAACGGTGGTGGCTGTTGTCGGTGTTGATGCGAAGCTGGTTGATGACTTCAAACGTGTTTTTGCACCAGTCCTTGATGTTGACGAGGGTGTAGTTCAGCGGCGTGCCGTCGTCGCGGGTGAAGGCATTGATCTGGCGGAGGAGCTTGGCGGCGGTGAAGACGTCGGGGGTGACGATCTCGTCGAGCAGGCGGGCGAACTCGCCATCGGTGAGGCGGACGCGGTTGAGTGCTTCGAATTTTTCGCGGAAGTTCTTCTCAAGGGCGGCGCGGTCGGTGATGTCCTGGCGGTATTCGTATTTGAGGCCTTGGAGCTTCTCGATGAATCCGTATTCGATGTGGTCTTCCCTGACGACGGATTTTGGGGAATCAGTCTGAGGAGTGTCGGTGGACTTTGGTGGGGTCATCGGGTGCGGGCGAGGGCTCAGGAACGGCCCGCGGGGGCAGAGAACGGCGGATTGTCTGGAAGAAAGGGAGAATCCTCCGCGGGCCGGATAATCGCCAGAAGGTGATGTGGGGTGAACCAGAGCGATGAGCGCCTGGTGACGAGAAAGCCGCCGGTGCCGACACTGGGTTCATATCGCACGGCTTCGGGTGCCGGGGTGTCGGGGTCCGTTGTGTGGGTCATGGCTCTTGGGGTTGGGTCGGTTGGTGGGGAATGGGTGGCGCTGGTTGCGGGTAAGAGGGGCGATCTCGCTCAAGTGCCCGGCGGGCAAGTTCCTTCCCGGTCATCCAGACGGGTTAGAACTATTGATTCCCACCGGACCTGCCAAGGAAGAAAACGACAGGAAGAAAACGGCGTTTGACCGGATCTGGCGCAGAATGGCAGAATGCGGGCCGGTGCAACAGGCGGCACGCATCCCTCCCGTTGGGTCAATCCGGCCGCAAGGTCGGGGTGAAGGCGCATCCCCATGTTTTCTTTCCCCTTGCCTTACGGGCAATGCGGCGGTTGGGGCGGGAACGCTGTGGAGTGTTAGGGGCTTGCGGAATGGGACCGATTGACGCTGAATGGAGGCACCGCCCCCACCTTCCGCATCTGCGATGAGTGCTGAGGTGTGTGAGAAAACCACCCATTACACAGGATCAACATGATTAGGAAGACCGCGGCAAAACTACTTGTGGGGGGCGGGAGGCCGTCTCTCGCGATCACTCAGGATCGACCCTATTGCGAGCAATCCGCAAAGGAAATTCCAGTTAATCCCGCTCCGGCCCGGTTCGCTGCGACTCGGTTCGCTGCGGTGGTATCGATTGGGTTCATCCTCGCTGGTGCCGTCACCGCGCAGTCGGATGAGTTCAGCGACTACCGCAGCACCAGCAACGCGGCGAGCGCCGGCGTCAAGGCTTCAATCCGGAAAACCAACGGCCTGAGCGGTCATCTCGGGCTGGCACTGGAGTCGGGCAAGAGTGGCGAATGGAACGTCGCCGCAGTGGAGCCCGACTCGCCCGCCGCCCGCGCCGGTGTGCAGGTGGGCGAGCGTCTCTCGACCGTTGCTGGCCGCGCCATCAACGGACCTGAGGACCTGCGCGACGCCGTCCAATCGAGCAATCCGGGAGACGAGGTGAAGATTGGAATCATCCGCGCCAGCCGCGCGGAAACCCTGTCGGCCATCCTTGATGCGACCAGCAACCCGGTGCACTTGGGCGAACGGGCGGTGCTGGGTGCCAGCATGGGCAGCGCGTCCGATCAGCCGGGCTTTGTGATCCGCTCTATCACCAAGGACAAGCCTGCTGCGCTGGCGGGGCTCCGGCGCGGCGACCGGATCTTGTCGGTGGACGGCGAGGAACTGGGCGAGGCGAAAAGTTTGAGCGACGCGCTGCTGGAGAAAAGGCCCGGCGACACCGTGGCCCTCCGGTATGTCCGCGACAACGAGATCAGCCGGACGAGTATCCGGCTTGTGGCCGATGAGGCCGAGGCAAGTTTGCCACCCGAGGAACGGCGCGAAGTGGCCGCCTGGAAGAAGCCTGTGTTTCGGATCGCCGTCATTTGCGTGGATTTTTCCAACACGAGGCGCAACCCGGCGGTGCCGCTGCGGGAATGGGAGCAGGCCTGTTTCAGCCGCGGATCGTATCACGAGAAAAACGCCACCGGCCAGCCGGTATACGGCAGCATGGCGGACTACTACCATGAGGTTTCATACGGCAAACTGCGGGTTGAGGGCCGGATTTTCGATTGGGTTGAGGCTCCGAAACCCCGCTTGGAATACAACCTGCCGACCCGCTCGAAAGCGAAGGCCGAATTCATGGGTGATCTGGTGCGGGCCGTCGAAGCACGCGATGGCGCGGAGGTTTTGAAGGATTTTGACGGCCTCGTATTCATCTACGCTGGTAGCAAGCCTGCGGAGGTGCAGCGCAGCAGCATCCTGTGGCCGCACCATTCCAGTGTGAAGATCGGGGACAGGTCGTGGTCCTATGTCATCGTGCCGGAAGGGGGCCAGAGGATGTCGAACATCAGCACTCTCTGCCACGAATTCGGCCACATGCTCGGCCTGCCCGATCTCTACGCGCGGCCGGAAAACCCCGGCTCTGAAGGTGCCGGGGTGTGGACGGTGATGTCCAACCAGGTTCGCAATGGCCGCCCACAGCATTTTTGTGCTTGGTGTAAGGAGCAACTCGGCTGGCTCACGCCCGTGGTGATCGATCCCACCGTGAAGCAAAAGCTCATCCTCGGCCCGGTCGCCGGCAACGATCACGAGTGTTACAAAGTTCTCGTCCGGCCCGACGGCAGCGAATATTTCCTGCTGGAAAACCGGCGCAAGACCGGCTTCGACGCCAGTCTGCCTGCGGAGGGACTGCTTATTTGGCGGGTGGTGGCCAACCGGCCCATTCTCGAGGAATCCCACGGCGTCGAGGGGCCCGCCGGTCCGCGGGTTTTCCGCAGCGCCGTTCCCTGGCCCAGCAAGTACAACCACTCGTTCACACCTTACACCACGCCTTCCAGCCGCTCCCAATTGGGCGGCGGTCTTCCGGTGAACCTCACCGACATCCGCCAATTGCCCGATGGACGAATCGCCTTCTGTGTCGGTTATGAATTCAACTGAGTCGGTTGGATGCGATGAAGGATCGAAGCCGCGATTGACAACATGCATCCCCCATCCGGCCTCACTTCACCGGGACCAGCCGTAGCGTGCCCAAGTTGCAAGGCGCGATGCCATTGACGGTTTTCGCGCGGGCGACGATTTTATTCTCGCCGGCCGGCAGCTTGAGGGTGCCGGCTTGGAGGGTGGTCATTTTCTCCCAACCGCCGGTGGCCTTGATGGTCAGGGGCAGCACTTGGTTACCGCTGACGAACTCGATGACGCTGCCGTCGGACGCATTTTCGGCGCCGCAGGCGACTTCCAGCTTGTAGGACCGGGCGGCGGGGGTGGTGAAGGTCCAAGTCGCTGTGCCGGCCTTGCTGGTCCAGAAGCCCAGGTTTTCGGCATCGCCTTCACCTTGCAGGGCCATCCCGTTTTCGGTGGCGGCGTGGCGGGGGCGCAGCGCGAAGACGCCGTCCTTGTCGGCTTTGGGAGTGAGATCCAGGGCGACTTCGGCGGCGACTTCGCCCGCCACATCCACCGCCACCACGAAGTTTTTCTTACCCGCCAGTGTGGCCGGCAGGGTGACGAGCACGCCGCCGTCCTTGGATTGTGCGGCAAGTGGGGCACCGCCATCCAAAAGCGTCGCCTTGACCGGGGTGTTGGTGAGGCCTTCGAGGTTCAGGACGCCGTCCTTGGGGGCTTCGAACAAAATTGCGTACACGCGGGTGTTGCCGTTCTGGAGGCGTTTGGTGGTGGTGCGGCCCCAAGCCGGTTGGCGGCTGTAGATGCCGGCGCGAGAGCCGTAGATTGCCTGGCCGTTGACCTTGAGCCAATCGCCCATGCCCTTCAAGTTGGGGACGCAGAAGTCGGGGATTTCGCCCTCGGCAGTGGGGCCGACGTTGAGGAGCATGTTGCCGCCTTTGGCCGAGAGGTCGAACAGGAAGTTCATCAGCGTTTGTTGGCTTTTGACGCTTTTGGCGTCGAAATCGGCCTTGTTGATGCCCCAGTAATTGTGCCCGCTCATGGTCATGCATGCCTCGAAGGCCACGCCCTTGCCAAATCCTTGCGCGGGGATTTGCTGCTCGGGGGTCAGGTAGTCACCGAGCATGTTTTTATCGAGTTTGGCGTGGTTGCCCTTGCCGACGCGGTTGTTGATGATGACCAGCGGATCGGCCTTGCGGATGGCGGCTTCCAGGTGCTTGCCATTTTCAAGAGTCCAGCAGCCCTCCCAATTGCCGTCGAACCACAGCATCGCCGGATGATAACGCTCGATTTCCTCCAGCACTGAAGCCTCCAGGTATTCCTGGAATTTATTCGTATCCGGCTGGATGCCGCTGTTGTTGGCCACGTCGTTGGTGGGGCGGCGGGCACCGTAGAGCGGGCTGTGCCAATCCATGATGGTGTGGTAGAGGCAGAACTTGATGCCGCGTTTTTCGCAGGCTTTTTTCAATTCCATCAGCGGGTCGCGGCCGGCCTTGCCGAAGGGGGTGCGGGACAAGCTCCAATTGTCGCGGTCGGAAACTTTGGAGGGAAACATGGCGAAGCCGTCGTGGTGCATCGAGGTGATGCAGAGGTACTTCATGCCGGCGTCCTGGGCGATTTGCGCCCATTTCTCGGCGTCGAACTTCAACGGGTTGAACTGGTCGGCGAATTTCTCGTATTCCGACATCGGCATCTTGGTGGTTTCGACGTACCACTCGGCGTGGCCCTTGTCGGCAGGGTTGTTCCAGTGAACGCCGGCGGGGATCGAGTAGAGGCCCCAGTGGATGAACATGCCGCTCTTGGCGTCGGCGAACCAGCGCATGCGCTCGGGAAATGTGGTGTCCGGCGCGATGTCTCCGGGGGGCGGGGCGGCGTTGCAAGGGGGCGCGGTGCCGAGCAGGGGCATGAGGGCGAGGGCGGCGATGGAGATGTGGTGCAGGGTTGTCATAATGGGAGGAGTGGGCCGCGTGTCCTGACGCGGCGGCAAAATTAATGTGGCAGTGGGTTCCACAGGCATGAGCATCGAGTTTTTAATGGCGCGGGACTAGCACAAAGTCGGTGATTTGGATATTCGGGCCGCTGGTGCACTCGGCCTCAAAAGTCAGCGTGCCGTCGTTGGCGTCTTCGCGCAGGACGTCCAGTTTGACCCAGGCGCCCTGGGTATGGCGGCCCAACTCCGACTGCCGGCCTTCGAGCGTAAGGTTGGCAGTGCGGCCGTTGTTGTTCCAATCGTGGAAACGCACAAAGAGGTCGCCGAGGATGGCCGTGGGCATTTTGACCTCCACCTTGATCCGCCCGCCAAACCACGCCGTGCCTGTGCCGTCCTTCCAGATGCCGTCGCAATGCACGGTGTAGCCATAGCCATCGGCGAGCACCTTGACATCGTCGTAATCCTTCCGCCACAAGGCATCGCCGCTGGCGGGATGGCGCGCGGCGCTGTGGACGCTGAGCACCGCCCCATCGAAGCCCGGCGGAGGTTTGACCACCGGTGCGCCGGCGACGACGGGGAAAAGGCGCATGAAGTCGGCCTGGGCGATGGCTTGCTTGGGCGTGAAGTCAGATCCACCGGCATAAGCCAGCAGGCTCGTCCGCAACTGTCGCGCGGCGGGGCGTTGGTTCAGGCGGTTGGCCAAATCATAGCCGCAGACGAGCAGGCGGCCGCCGTCCGCGGTGGCCAGTTCGAAGATGGCCGCGAGTTTGTGGTTGAAATGGTAGTCGCTGACGGGCTGCACGATTGGCCGGTAATCGGCCGGCATGGCGTCCAGAACGAAGCCGCGCGCCCCATCGCAAATTTCCCGCCACTGCCAATCGAGGTGACCGTCGGTCGGAAAATGCGCCAGCGCCGGATGTCGTGGCTGCACCAGCGCGCCCAGGGTGTCGCGGTCCTGGCCGGGGAAGAATCGCGACGACCAAAACAGGGGCATCCACGCGGCGTTGCGCTGGGTGCTCTTGTCGCCGAGTTGCTGGGCGAGCAGGAGGACCCGGCCGCCGCCCGCCAGCGCATCCCAGGCTGCGGCCGGGTTTTCCGTCACCAGCACGTTGGCCGGGGCATCCGCCGCCGCTGTCGCAGGAAACACCCACAGGTCCCAATCGTTGGCGAACGGGGTGCCCGCCAGCGATAACTCCAGACTGAGCTTCTGCGGCGTGGTCAGGCTGCTGAGTCCGGCGCTGATTTTGCCGAGCGTGGTGACGCTGCCCACCGGCAAATGGGTCGGCGCGAAATCGCCCTTCGCCACCACGGCGTGTTTGGCGTCGCGGAGCGTCCAACCGACCCGCGCATCGGCGATCGGCTGCGCGCCCCAATGTGAAACCTGTGCCGTGGCGGTGAACGTTTCATCACTCGTCCAGACGAACTTGGCGAAGCGTGCCAGCGGCACCGTGGCGGCGCTGTAGCGGCAGAATTGTTGCGGCGTGACGAACCCCTTGCTCTCGTAGAGCGTGTCCAACCAGCCGACCAGCGCCTCGCCCTGGCCCGGAAAGTCCTGCAGGCTCAACCAACTGACGCCAGCGCAGCCGGGCGAGCGGAGTTGGGCCTCCATTTCGTTTTTGTAGATCAGGCGGTTCATCGCGCCGGAAGCGGCTTGGAAATCGGCGCTTTGATCGGCCACGCCGTTGGTCCGCGCCTGTGCCCGGAACAACTCATAGCTCTTCGCCCGCAGCGGTCCGGTGTATTTCGCGATCTCGCTCCAATTCGGGTACACCGGCATTTGGCCCATCTCATGGGCGATGATGGGCACCGGGGCGCGATGGTAACTCGCCTCGTAATCCCAGTCGGTGCTTGGCGTGCCGAGGCTGTTGACCACGCCGCCGATGCCGGGGATGTTGTGGGTGTCGGAAAAATCGTCCGCTGGGGTGATCGTGCGGGCCGTGGAAGCGGCGTAGAACCGGCGCGGGTCGTAGGTCTTGGCGGCCTTGATCCACTCGCCCATGATCTTGAAATCGCTGGAGCCAAGCTCGTTGCCGATGGCGAAAAAACAGAAGCTCGGGTGATTGCCATAGGCATCGAGCATCCGCCGCATCTCGGCGCGGGCATAGTCATCGATCGTGCGGTCGCCCTTGCCGACGCCCTTGGGGTGACCGGGCGTATCCATGTCCTTGCGCGAATTGGGGCTGCCCATCCAGCCGTCGATCCACAGCACCTCCGCCAGCAGATAGAAACCCATCTCGTCGGCGGCGGTGAACGCTGCTTCCGGCGGGCACCATGAGTGGAAGCGGATGTGGTTGAGCCCGTATTGCCGGCAAACGCCAAACACCCGCCGCCACCCCTCGACCGTCATCGGCGGATGGCCGGTGAGCGGGTACTGGGCGCAATCCAGATTGCCGCGCAGAAAGGTGGGCCGGCCATTGACCTGGAGGCGATTGCCGTCCCGCGTCAAGGTGCGGAAGCCAAAGCCGGTGGTGGCCGAGTCAGCGGATGGCCCGCTGCCGAGGCGTACATCCAGGTCGTAAAGCTGCGGGGAAAATTCATCCCACGTCTGCGGGGAAAACCCCGTATCGAGGTGGGGACTGAGCAGGCTGGTGCCGGGCGCGGCCTCCATCCGGAAGGAGGCGCTGGCGAGCGCCCGGGTACCGCCGCGTTCGCGCAAGGTCAGTTGGATATCCACCGGCACTGCGGTGTTGGTGGCGTTGGCGACGGTGAGTTCGACGCCGACGCGACGTTCGCCGGCATCGGGAAACACGCGCACCAAATCGAGCCGCAGTTCCGGACGGGCGCGCAGTTCCAAGCGCCCGAGCGCGCCATTCCAGATGGTTTGGGTGAAATCCGTGTAACAATGGCCGCGATCACCGAGCGGATGGATCATCCGGTTGTCAATCCGCAGCGTCAGCGTGTGGCGGCCCGCAGCCAGCTTGCCGAGCCGGTGCAGGTGCGGCGTGCCGAGCGAATCCTGCGCCCCGCACTCGCGCTCGTCGACCCACACCCGGCTTTCCCAAAGCACGCGCTCCAGCAGCAACTCCACTTCCCGGTCGCGCCAGGCGTCCGGGATGGTCACTTCGCGGCGGTACCAGGCCGGGCCGATGAACTTGTGCTCGCGTGACAGGAAACCGGGGTTCGGGTCCG
>CAIVSK010000401.1 GCA_903908495.1 Akkermansiaceae bacterium | reverse complement strand
GTAGCCACCACCGCGAGTGGCAACACGGTGACGGCGAAAGTCCTGACGGTTGCCAGCGCCACCGCGCAGGACAAGATGCAAGATGGCAGCACAACCGGCACCGTCACCGGCACCCTTCTAACCGCGGAAGCGTTCGGCACGGGCAACAGCGGCGACGGCATCCCCTACATCGGCGACACCTTGACGGTCAGCGCCCCCGGCACATTTTCCAGTGCGGCGGCAGGTGGCCCATACACGTTCGCGCCCGGCACGTTCACCTTAGGCGGCAGCGCCACTGGCAATTACACGCTGGACCAACCCGCGGGGCTGCCGCCTTTGAGTGCCTCGATTCTCAACACCGCCACATGGACCAATCTGGCGGGCGGCGCTTGGAATAGCGGTGCCAATTGGCTGCACGGCGTCATCGGCACGGGGGCCAACAACACCGCGAACTTCGGCACGCTCGACCTCGGTGCCACGGCCACCGTCACACTGACCGGCCCGCAAACCATCGGCAGCCTCGTCTTCGCGGACACCACGCCCGACAACAATTGGCTCATCACCGGCAGCACCCTCACGCTGGCCGCCAGCAGCACGCCGACCATCAACGTCACCAACCAGACAGCGACGATCAATTCAACGCTCACAGGCACCAGCGGCATGAGCAAGACCGGCGCGGGCATCCTGGCGCTCACCGCCAACACCAGCGGGGCGATGAACCTGACCGCCAACAACGGCACCCTCAAACTGGCGGTGGCCGGCTTGGCATATAACAATGCCGGCGGCGTCGGCAACGGCGGCACCCTCACCGTCAATCCCGGTGCCACCCTGCAAATCGGCGGTGGCTACAACATCGGCTACCAGCAGGCGGTCAACATCAACGGTGGCACGCTGGACCTCTCCAACAACAGCGGCGGCGACGGCCAGAACTACACTCTTAATCTCAACCTCAGTAACGGCGGCTCGATCATTTCAAGCAGCGCCAGCTCACTGCGCTGGGGCGAACTGGCCAACGCCGCCATCACCGTCAACGGCAGCACCCCTGCAACGATCAGCAGCAACCTGCGGATGATTCCGGGCAACAGCCGCACGGGCACCATCAACGTGGTGGACGCCGCCGGCAGCCTGAACTTCACCGGTGCCATCATCGATTATCCTGGAATTCCCGGCGGAGTCCCCCTGAGCAAGACCGGCGCAGGAACTCTAACTCTCGCCGGAACCAACGCCTACACCAGCACCACCACCGTCAATGGCGGCACCCTGCAGGTCAACGGCTCGCTCAGCGGCTCGGCCATCACCGTGCAAACCGGCGCGACTCTCAGCGGAACGGGCAGCATCGGAAGCCTAACCACCATCAAGAACGGTGGCACGATTTCTCCCGGCGGTGCCGCCATCGGCACCCTCACCATCAACAACACCCTCATCCTGGAAACCGGCGCCACCACCAGCCTGCAAATCGACAAGACCGGCGGCACCCTCACCAATGACCAGTTGGCTGCGAGCGCCGTCGCCTATCAGGGGACTCTGCAAATCACCGCCAGCGGTGAGACCCTGATACCGGGGGATTCGTTCACACTGTTTAACTCCCTCACCTTCAGCGGGGCCTTCACCAGTTATATCCTTCCGACATTGGCCGCCGGCTACAGTTGGGATGTCTCCAGGCTGACGCTCGATGGCTCGGTGTATGTGACCGACACGCTGCCGACACCGACCTTCAACCTGGTCAGCGGTGGCTATATCGGCGCGCAAACCGTGACCCTCAGCGACTCCACCGCCGGCACCACCATCTATTACGAATTCACCACCGACGGCAGCGTCCCGAACGATCCCACCCAATGGTCCACGCACCAAGGTCCGGCAGGCAGCAGCAGCGCCACCCTCACCATCCCGGTGGAGACCGGCATGTCGATCAAGGCATTCGCCATCAAAACCGGTTCGCTGGCCAGCCCGATTGCAAGCGCCGAGTACTTCGCAGTCACCACGCCGCTCTGGACCATGGACGGCAGCGGCTCGTGGTCGGACCCGAACAATTGGTTGCATGGCGCGATTGCAACCGGTAGCGGAGTCATCGCCGACTTCAGCACTTTGACGCTCAGCGGCGCTGCCACGGTCACCCTCGACAGCCCGCACACACTCGGCGGTCTGGCGTTCGGAGACCTGGGAGATGCCCAGACATGGACTCTTGCCCCCAGCGGTGGCAGCGTGATGACTCTCGCTAGCGACTTGGGAACCCCGACCATATCCGTCGCCAACCAGTCCGCTACCGTCAGCGTGGCGCTGGCAGGTCTGCAAGGCCTTGTGAAAACAGGCAACGGCACCTTGACCCTCACCGGGAACAACACCTTCGCCGGAGATGTGACCATCAGCGGCGGAGTGCTGGCAACCACCGGCGGCAACTCCACCAAGACCTATCTCGGTCCCAACGTTGCGGGACGCACCGTCACGGTCGGCCCCGCCACCACCCTGTTGATCGGCTCGGCCACACTGTGGGGAAATGAATCCGATGCGCCCGCCAATGTTGACCTCGTCGTCAACGGCGGCACGGTCAAGACGGTCAACATGTTTAGCCGAATCGGCAACGTGACTCTCAACGGTGGCACTCTCACCGATGGCGGCGGATTCTATTCCGGCTATCGTTCCCTTGACTTCGGCGACCTCACCGGTGGCGCGAGTGCCACGGTGACCGTGACCGGATCCATCCCATCCGTCATCAACACCGCGGCGGGTGGCAGCAATTATGGCATGCACCTCGGCACCAGCACCGTCTTCAACGTCGCCGATGTCACCCATTCCACCGCCTCCGACCTGAGCGTCTCAGCTTCCCTGATCAATCCTAACAGCAATGTAGGCGGCTCGGGCGGATTGACGAAAATCGGCGCAGGCACAATGCTTCTCGGCGGAACCAACACCTACACCGGTCCAACCACCGTCAACGGCGGCACGCTCGTCATCAACGGCGCCATCACCAGCGACGTCACCGTCAATGCCACCGCCACACTCGGCGGCAGCGGCAGCAGCACCGGCTCGCTCACCATCGCCGCCAGCGCGATTCTGGCTCCCGGCAGCAATGGCATCGGCACC
>CAIVSK010000400.1 GCA_903908495.1 Akkermansiaceae bacterium | reverse complement strand
CCGTGCCCGCCCATTCCTCCGACTTGGGATTGCCAGCGCACCAGTTGCAGATGACCGTATTGCCATTGGCCAACCGGCTGGCGGTCTGGAGGTTGAACAGCTTGAAGTCGGGGATGTCTTTCTGCGTGATCTCCCAGACAGTTTCGCCCTTGGGATTCACCTCGCGCACGTAGCTGCTCCAGTCGCCGGCAATCAGTGTGTTGCCGTTCTTGAGCCGGACCGCGGACCACGGCGACTTGGCTTCCACTGACCACAGGGCTTTGCCTTCCAAGTCGTATTCGACGACTTCACCCTCACCGAGGTGCGGGACCAGGAGGGTGCCCGCGGGCGTCATGCGAATGTGCCGGAACTGCCCATGGGTGCCGGTGACGGTGGTCGGAATCGGAATCTCTTTCTCGGTTTTTCCGCTCGCCATGTTGATGATCATCGCCTGCGCGGGATTTCCGTTGCGCATGATCAACACCCGGTCCTTGCCAAGCGACTGGATCGAGTGAATTTCCGTTCCCGGGGGCGCAGGGTAGTCCCAGACCAGTTGCTTGTCCGGGCTCACTTCTCCCGCGCCGGACATCCGTGAGAAAATGATGTTTCCGTTCGCCAGCAGGGTGGCGTCATCAAATTGCTGGTTGGCACCCGGCGCCGGATGCAAGGGGATGGAATAAGACCAGACGATTTTGCCGTCGCGCACGAGGAACATGGACTGGAGGGGCTTGCGCGTGTCCCATTCGCCGGCATAGAGGAACGGATGTTGCGCCGCGCCCTTGCCTGGAAGTGGGCCGGCTTCTGCGGCCGCCGCGCCCCGTTGGTTAAACAGCAGGCCGCACGCCACGGCCCAAAGGATCAAAGGCTTTATTTGCATATTCAGTGTCCGGATTTTTCATCGTAGAACCACCTCGCCATGGGCGAAAAGTCGAGTTGAAATCTCGACGTTTCGTTACCTGCAATATCTGTCGCTCATGATTGATTCAAAAAACCGTCCGACCGCGCGAACACTCGTCGGCCTCCTTCCGTTGCGTGCACTGACGGTGTCGCGAGCGCTCCGGAATACCGCCGGGGCGGCGATCTTTTTTTTCGCATTTGCTTTCGCGGTGGGTCAGCCACCGAAGGAAGCAGCTGCCACCGACCCACTCGTGGCGAAGGTGCGCGCCGCCGCGCTCGCGATGCAGCGCAAATCGTGGGAGCAGGGCGTGCTCGCCCAGGCGTTTCTCGAAGCGGGCGACGACGCCCTGGTCGTGCAAATGGCCCGCGCCAGTCTGATCTATCCGGACAAGAATGGGCTCGTCGCCGCGCAGGGCGGTGCACCGGTCGATCCGCTCATGCTGGGCGAGGCGCTCTGGCATGCCGCACAAGTCTCGAATGATCCCGAGCTCCGGAAGGCCGCCGATACGATGCTCGACTACACCCTCCACCGCGCGCCGCGCGCCGGGGACGGAACGATCTTCCATACGAAGCAAACAATCTGGTCCGACAGCTTCCACACCAGCCCGCCGTTCCTCGCCTTCGCCGGGCATTCCGCCGAGGCGATCCGGCAGATCGACGGTCACTGGAAACACCTGTGGGATCCGCAGCGGAGGCTGCTGGCGCACATCTGGAACGAGGAGCGACAGGCCTTCGTGGACCCGTCTGCCTGGGGAGGCGGCAACGGCTGGG
>CAIVSK010000399.1 GCA_903908495.1 Akkermansiaceae bacterium | reverse complement strand
CCTGCTCCACCTGGTGAGCGTTGGCGGGTTGGTGCAGTTCCAAAATTGGGAGCGCAATTGGAACCCGCAAACCGGCTACAGCCATCTGACTTACCGGCACTTCGTCATGGAGGTGCTCAACAACTGGTTCACTCACGCCGACGGCAGCGTGTGGTTCGATGCGCGGCCGGGGGGCTCTGCGGGCGGGTTGGGCCGGGCTGCCGGCCACGGCATGGGCGGCGGCGCACTGTTCGGGATGCTTGCAAAGAATAAGAGCGCCGTGATGGATAACGACGCGGTGACCCTGTCGGCGGCACCCGCCAGCGCACCCATGGCCGCCGCCATGGCCACCAACGGCCTGCGCTCCGGCGACGGGGCCGTCACCCGCAATTCCATCGACGCGATCCTCAACAATCCCGAACGGGCCGCGGCCACCGATCCGGATCTATCAAAAGTATCGGCGCGCAAAAACCTGCAGGAGACCGCATTTTTCGAGCCGCATCTAACCACTGATGACAAGGGCGTCGTGAAAATGACCTTCACGATGCCGGAAGCCCTCACCAAATGGCGGTTCATGGGTTTTGCCCACGATGCCAAGCTGCGCTCGGGCTACCTCGAAGGTGAAACCATCACCGCCAAGGACTTGATGGCGCAACCCAACCCGCCGCGCTTCCTGCGCGAGGGCGATGAGATCGAATTCACCGTCAAAATCTCCAACCAAAGTGACAAGCCCCAGAGCGGCAAGGCCAAGCTCAGCTTCGCCGATGCCGCCACCTTGGAATCGCGCGACGCGGCACTGGCCCTGGCAAATCAAGAACAACCCTTCGAGATTCCCGCCAAGGAATCCAAGACGCTCGGCTGGCGCATCGTGGTGCCCGATGGCGCCGGATTCCTCACCTACAAGGCGGTCGCCGCCACCGATAGCCTGTCCGATGGAGAAGAAGGCATGATCGCCGTGCTCTCAAAGCGCCAACTCGTCACCGAGTCGATCACCCTGCCGATCCGCAATGCCGGAGCTCGCGAATTTGAATTGAGGAAATTGTTGGAGAGCGGCAAATCGGACACGCTCAAGAACGAGGCGCTGACCGTGCAGGTGGTGTCGCAGCCGGCGTGGTATGCGGTGATGGCGCTGCCCTATCTGATGGAATTCCCGCATGAATGTGCCGAGCAAACCTTCAACCGCTACTACGCCAATCAGCTGGCGCGGCACATTGCCCAGAGCGACCCGAAGATCCACCGCGTGTTTGAGTTGTGGCGCAATGCGCCCAAGACGCTGGACAGCCCGCTGCTCAAGAACCAGGACCTCAAGAGCCTGATGATCGAGGAAACCCCGTGGCTGCGCGATGGCAATTCGGAAACGGAGGCCCGCCGGAATGTCGGAGTCCTGTTCGATGACAGCCGGCTCGATAGCGAAATGGCCCGCGCGATGCAGCGCCTGCAAGACATGCAACTCGACAGCGGCGCCTGGCCATGGTTCCCCGGCGGCCGCGCCAGCGATTATATCACGCTCTACATCGTCACCGGCACCGGGCGCCTCAAACACCTCGGCGTGAAAATCAACAACGACCTCGCACTGCGCGCCCTGGACTGGCTGGACGCCCAAATCCGCCACAGTTACGAGCAGATCAAGCGCAAGGATCGCGACAGCGACCACTTCAGCTCGTTCGTCGCCATGTATCTGTATGGCCGCAGTTTCTATCTGGATCAACGGCCGCTCGCCGCCGCCAACAAGGAGGCGTTGGACTATTTCCTCAAGCAGGGTGCGAAGTATTGGATGGATAACCCGAGCCTGATGACACGCTGCCACACTGCCCTCGGGCTGTGGCGCTTCGGTGACAAGCAAACGCCGCCGGCCATCATCAAATCGCTCAGCGAGAACGCGCTCAACACCGATGAACTCGGCATGCACTGGCGCCTCAACGAGGGTTACTATTGGAACCAGGCCCCGGTGGAAACCCAGGCGATGATCATCGAGGCATTCCGCGAGGTCGCTAATGACATGAAGGCTGTCGATGACTGCCAGGTCTGGTTGCTCAAACAAAAACAAACCCAGGGCTGGAAAACCACCAAGTCCACCGCCGACGCGGTCTACGCGCTTTTGCTAGGCGGCGACGTCAAACGCCTCGCGTCCGATGCGCTGGTGAAGACCGAACTCGGCGGCGTCGAGATCAAGCCGGAAAACGTCGAACCCGGCACCGGTTTCTATGAGAAGAAATTCCATGCCACCGAGATCAAGCCGGCGATGGGCAAGATCAAGCTCACCAAGACCGACGCCGGAGTTTCCTGGGGTTCGCTGCACTGGCAGTACTTGGAAGATGTGTCGAAAATCACCCCCCACGAAGGCACCCCGTTGGAGGTTAAAAAATCCCTGTTTGTCAAACGCATGACCAAGGAGGGCGCCAAGCTGGAGGCCGTGACCGGTGCTCTCAAACCCGGCGACGAAATCGTCACCCGCATCGAAATCCGCGTCGACCGCGACATGGAATATATCCACCTCAAGAACCAGCGCGGCAGCGGCGTGGAACCGGTCAATGTGTTATCCCAATACAAGTGGCAGGACGGGCTCGGCTATTACGAAATGACCAAGGACACCGCCGACCATTTCTTCTTCGAGCGCTTGCCACGTGGCACCCATGTGTTTGAAACCAGCGCCCAGGTGCAACTGCGCGGCTCCTATCCCACCGGCATCGCCGAGATCCAGTGCATGTACGCCCCGGAGTTCAACAGCCACAGCGCCAGCGTGATGATGAAGGTGGAGTGACCTGATAGGCAACGCATCGCTTGGATCCACCGCCATTCGAGGCGCTTATTGCAGATCTCAAGGGAGCATTTTCACGGCGCCTCAATCTCCAACACCGCGTAGTCTATCAAGTTTACGAAGATCAACGAGTTGTGAAGGTCATCAGGCTTTGGCCACACTCTGAATAGACACCCAACAAGCGTCAAGCAAAACTTGACCAGCGCATCAAGGAGCGAAGCGGCGGCACCGCTCTTCCAAGGGGGCCGGATGCCGGGAACTGGTTGTAATTAAAAACCATCACTCAGACATCGTGCTGGTCGCATGAGGCGGATTAGCTAGGGGTAGATTCAGCCCAGCTATTATCACTATCATGAAACCTAAGTTCCAAAGATCCCGCCTGCTTGCCTTGCCACTGATGATCACCCTCGCCGGCGCCCACGCGCAAGCCGCCAGCTCGATCAGCCTCAACTTCAACTCGGGTGCCGGCACGGTCACCACGGCGGCCAAGATCTCCGGTGCTCTCCCCATCGCCGGCAACCTCTGGAACAACATCAGTGGTGGTTCAAGCTCGGTTGGCAGTTTGAAGGACAACACCGGCACCGCGACCACCGCAGGGGTGACCTGGGCGGTGTCGTCGATCTGGCAATCCGCCTCGGGCGGAGCCACCGCGACGTCGGAAAACGGCAACCTCACCAGAGGCTATCTGGATGACGGCGGGACCGGCTGGAGCGCCACCATCACCAACAATCCCTACCTGCTGTCGAACATCTATCTCATTCATGGCACGGACCAAACACAAGGCACGGCGGTGATGTCGGCAGTGTCGGTGAACGGCACTTTCTACAAGGGCAACGGCGCCGGCGGCACGGTGCTGGCGTCCGGCATCAGTGATTCCTGGGCGGCGGCGAGCTTCAGCACGGCGGATACCCTCATTGAAAGCACCAACTACCTCAAGGTGCTCAACCAGGGCGCGGTGGCCCTCGCCGGCTTCAGCAGCAGCCCGGGCCGCAGCGCGCTGGCCGGCCTGCAAATCGAAAACGCCTATACCGGGACACTGGCATACTGGGACATCAGCGGCACCACGGCAGGCGCGGGCGGCACCACGCCCAGCGGCAACTGGGCCGACGCCAATTGGTCTACCGACCCGAGCGGCACGGTGGCCACGGGCGCATGGAGCGCCGGCAATGCTGCGGTGTTTGCCGCCGGTGCCGATGCCACTGGCGCCTACACCGTGACGCTGGCTGAGACGCAATCCGCCGACGCCATCTGGGCGCAGGAAAACGCCGCCCTCACGTTCACCGGCGGCACCCTCAACCTCGGCAGCACCGGCTTGCTGCGTGCCGATGGCACCTCGTCCATCGTGATGGCCTCGGTCCTGACCGGCACCGATGTGAAAACCAGCGGCGTGATCACGCTGAGTAACACCAACAGCTACACGGGTGCCACCGGTGTCAGCAGCGGGTCGCTCACCGTCACTGGCGGCAGCGCGATTCCAAACAGCTCCGCCGTCACCCTCGGCGGCACGCTCATCCTCGGTGCCAGCGAAACCATTGGCACCCTCTCCGGCTCCGGCAACATCACCCTCGCCGCCAATACCCTGACGCTCGGGGGTGCCACCTCCACCGCCTATGCGGGCGTGATCAGCGGCAGCGGCGGCCTCGCCAAACAAGGTGCGGGCACCCAAGGGCTCTCGAGCCAGAGCACTTACACCGGTGGCACGACGGTCAACGGTGGCATCCTCGACCTCACCGCCGGCGGCGGCGCGGCCGGCAGCATTCGCGGTACGGCGACCGTCAACACCGGCGGCACCCTGCGCCTGAGCACCGGCGATGCCACCGGCTATGCGGGCGGCGCCAGCAGCCTCAGCACCATCAACCTCAGTGGCGGCACCCTCAATGTGAACACGATCAGCAACCAAACGCTGGGCAGTGCCACCATCAACATGACCGCCGGCTCGATCACCGGCATCACCGGCAGCAACCTGGATTTTTTCAACGGCGGCAGCGCGCTCAACACGCTGGCCTCGGCCACGCCCTCGACGATCAGCCTGCCGACGCTGAACCTGCGCCAGGACAACACGGTGTTCAACATTGCCGACGGCGATGCAGCCAACGACCTGCTCATTAGCGCCACGATCGGCAACGGTGCCCAAGGCCTTCACGCCATGACCAAAACCGGTGCCGGCACGATGAATCTCACCGCCCTCAACATCTTCACCGGCAACACCACGATCAACGCCGGCGTGCTCGATCTGACGGCCGGTGGCTTGTATGCCAGCGGCTACAACGGCAGCGCAGTGGTCACCGTCAACACCGGTGGCACTCTCAAACTCAATAGCTTCGGCTATAGCGCCACCGCTTCCCTCGGCCAACTATCGGCCTACGGCGCCCGCCGGGTGCTCAACGGCGGCACCATGGAAGTGACCTCCGGCGCGGAATCCGTCGGCAATAACTTCAACGCCAGCACCAATGGCGGAGTTTTCCGCTACCATCCGGCAGACCCCGCCAGCACGCTCACGCTCGAAGGCAGTCCCAACAGCAATATCGCCATCGCCGGCGCACTCATATTGCAAGCCGATGGCACCATCGTCATTGGGGAAACGATCGAAGGCGCTGGCAGCCTCACCAAAACCGGTGCCCAAAGCCTGACGCTCAGCGGCGTGAGCACCTACACCGGCAGCACCAGCATCAACAGCGGCGGTTTGACCATCAGCGGCAGCGGCCAACTTGGCGGCGGCAGCTACGCCGGCGCGATCACCAACGCCGGCACCCTCGCCTTCAATAGCGAGGCCAACCAAACGCTCTCCGGCATCATCTCCGGTGCCGGCCCGCTCAGCAAGTCCTCCGCAGGCCGCCTCACGCTGTCCGGGGTCAATACCTACACCGGCACGACCTCCGTCTCCGGCGGCACCTTGGCCGTCGACGGCGAATTGGCCGCTGCCAGCCCGGTCACAGTGACTGCAGGCGGCACCCTGCAGGGAACCGGCATCGTCCACGGCGATATCACCATCGCCGACGGCGGGGCCGTCACCGGTGGCAATGGCACCACTGGCACCCTCGCCGTGGGCAGCCTGACTCTTGATTCCGCGGCCACAATCAGCATTGGAACCCTCGACAACTATACAGACGTCGCCGCGCTCGAGTCTTACGGCAATTTCACGACGATTGGCGGGTCCGGCTCGATCACCCTCAACCTGCCAACGGCCACCGCCGTGGAAGGCACCTATCACCTGATCAGCTCCGCCAACACCCTGCCCGATACCGCAGCGTTCGTCCTCGGGACGGCACCCGCCCTCGGCAGCCGCCAGACCGGCTCTCTGGTCATTCACGGTGGATTCGTCGATTATGCGGTCAGCGGCATCAACCCGTCGTGGACCGGCGCGCTGAGCGGCGAGTGGACCAGCAGCGCGCTGGCCTGGCCGAAAAACTGGATCACCAACGTCGGCACCGATTTCATG
>CAIVSK010000398.1 GCA_903908495.1 Akkermansiaceae bacterium | reverse complement strand
GCCCAGTCCCCGATGCTGGTCACGCTGCTGGGGATGGTCACGCTCGTCAGTCCGCTGCAATTACAGAACGCATGGCTTCCGATGCTGGTCACGCTGTTGGGGATGGTCACGCTCGTCAGTCCGCTGCAATTATAGAACGCATGGCTTCCGATGCTGGTCACGCTGTTGGGGATGGTCACACCCGTCAGACCGCTGCAATTATAGAAAGTATAGGTTGCGATGCTGGTCACGCTGTTGGGGATGGTCACACTCGTCAGCCCGCTGCAATCGGTGAACGCAACGTCCCTGATGCTGGTCACGCTGTTGGGGATGGTCATGCTCGTCAGTCCGCTGCAATCGCGAAAGGCTCCTAGGTTAATTCGGGTCACGCTCGGGGGAATCGTCACACTTGTCAGCCCGTGGCAGTGGAAGAACGCATAGTCGTCGATGAGGGTCACGCCTGCCGGGATCGAGTAAGCACCCGCCATGTTGCCACGGCACAGAATCAGGGTGGTTTGCAGCTTGTTGAAAAGCACTCCGTCCACACTGCGGAAACTCGGGTTTGCCCCATCCACCGTGATCATGGTGAGCCCGCTGCACTCGAGGAACGCCCTCAAACTGATGCTGGTTACGCTGGCGGGGATCGTCAAACTCGTCAGGCCGGAGCAGCCAAGGAACGCGAACGACTCGATGCTGGTCAGGCCTTGGGGAATCGCCACACTCGTCAATCCGCTGCAATCCTGGAACGCATAGGCCCCGATGCTGGTCACGGGTTTGCCGTTGATGGTCGCCGGGATGTTGAGCGCGCCTACCATTTTGGGCGAGGAACCGGTGATGGTGATGAATGTGCCGTTGTCCGTGAAGGTGAGCGGCGAGGCGTCCGCAGTGAGGTTGATGTCGAACGGGTTTTTGTCGGCATCGTTGCTGGCGATGTTCAGGACGGCTGCGCGTGCTCCGACCGCGCCAGGGGCGAAGGCGACCGTGAAGGTCGTGCTGGCACCGGCTGCCAGGCTGGTGGTTGTCGGGCCGGCCGCCGTGAACTCGCCGGCGTTCGGGCCGCTCACGGTGAGCGCCAAGCCGGTGAGGATGCCAGGCCCCGAATTGCGGATCGTGAATGTTCGGCTATTGCTCGCGGTCAGGGGCACCGGGCCGAAGTCCACGGTGGATGCGCCGTCGGTCAAAACATTGGCGGCGGGTTGTTCCACCGCGATCTCGGGTTTTAGCTCCACGCAGGGATAGCCCAGCCATGTCGGGGAGGTGAAACCTGTCGCGCCGCTGTGGTATTTCACGGTGAACCCGCTGGCGGTTCCATCAAAAACCACCTCGCCCATGATCGGGGCGTTCCCCAGAAACCCGGCACTTGTCAGTCCGCCACAACCCCAAAACGCGCCGTAGCCGATGGTTGTCACGCCCGCCGGAATCGTCACATTCGTTAGGCCGCTCTGAAAGAACGCAAAAGTTCCGATGCTGGTCACGCTCGCGGGGATGGTCACACTCGTCAGGTTGCCACACCCGCGAAACGCTTCGGCGCTTATGGTGGTCACCCCTTCGGGAATCGTCACACTCATCAGGTTGCCACACTCACGAAACGCTGCGGTGCCGATGTGGGTCACACCCTCCGGGATCGTCACACTCGTCAGACTGCTGCAATTGGCGAACGCGTAGTCCCCGATGCTGGTCACGCTGTTAGGGATGGTCACACTCGTCAATCCGGTGCAAAAGCGGAACGCGTAGTCCCCGATGCTGGTCACGCTGTTGGGGATGGTCACACCCGTCAGCCCGCTGCAGAAGTAGAACGCGTAGTCCCCAATGTGGGTCACAGGTTTGCCGCTGATCGACGCGGGGATGTTCAGTGTGCCGGCGATTTGGGGCGAGGATCCGGTGATCGTGAGGGAGGTGCCAAGGTCCGTGAAGACCAGCGGCGGAGTCGCCCACACGGGACCGTTCGTGAGCGTGCCGGTGACGGTAGCACTGCCGACCGAGGTGCAGGTGGTGCCCGAACCTTCGTTGAATTTCCACCACGAGACGAGATTGGGGACCGCGCCGCTGAGAGCCTGGCCCAGTTCGTTATAGGCGAGAGCCCGATTCCACACGCGCACATCGCCGATGCTGCCGGGCCAGTATTCCGGACTGACGTAGCCGTATTGTTGTCCGAAACGCAGGCCGGATGCCGCCGGATTCGAGATCGCCGAGCCACGGTTCGCTTTCAACACGCCGTCGATGTAGAGCTGGGTGTTAGAGCTGGATTTCACCACTGCGAAATGGTGCCAGCCGCCGATGGGCATCGGGACGGCGGGAGAGAGCGTTCCCCAGGTGTCGCCGACGCGGATGGTGTTGGATGGAGTCGTGCCGATGTAAAAAGCATTGCCCGAGCTCCCTTGAGAAATGATTTCCCGATGGGAATTCGGTGCGGCGGGGCACTCCACCCAGACTTCGACGGTGAAATCGCCGCTGCTTGGAATCACCGCCGTGCCGGTCTCCACATAGTCGTTCACGCCGTCGAAAGTCAGCGCCCTGGCCGGCGAGGTGAGCGCCAGCGTGGAGACCCCGGTCCAGAACGGACCATTCGTGAGCGTGCCGACCACGGTGGCTGCGCCCACCGAGGTGCAGGTGGTGCCCGTACCTTCGTTGAACTTCCACCACGCGACCAGATTCGGTTCGCTGCCGGTTAGGTCTTGTTGCAACTCTCCGGCGCCCAGGTCGCGGTTCCAAACGCGCACATCGCCGATGCTGCCCGGCCAGTAATCGGCGCCGCTGCTGTTTTGCCGGCCGAACCGCAGCCCGCTGGATGCCGCAGGATTCACCAGTGCCGTGGCCTGGCTAGCCTTCAACACGCCATCAATATAAAAGCTTGTGCCTGCGCTCGCTCTAACCAGCGCGAAATGATGCCAGCCGCCCACGGGATAAGGAATGGCGGGTGAGGGCACCCACGCCCCCAGGCGGATGTTGTTGGACGAGTCCGTGCCGATGTAAAACTGGTTGCCGCCGGACCCCTGCGAAATGATCTCGCGGTAGGATGCCGGCGCGGCGGGGCATTCCGCCCAGAACTCGACGGTGAAATTGCCGCTGGTTGGTATCACCCCAACGGACGTCTCCACATAGTCGTTCACCCCATCGAAGGTCAGGGCATGACCTGGCGCGGCTTGTGCTGGCGTGGCTGACAGAAGGCCGAGAGCGGCGAAGAAACACAGGAGTCCGGATCGATGGGTCGTTGTCATATTGACTTTGCAGTGGAATCTGGGAGCAATTGGGACTGCTAAATACCAAGGCTAGGCCCGATTTTTATCGTTATCCACAGATGGGACAAGAAAATATGCGGAATGGGTGACCGGCACGTCGGCGGAGCCCTACTGTTGTCTCCAAGGATGAATGTGGGGCTGGCCGCGTGTTCGAAAGCCTCAACAGCGAGGCCATGCTCTTCACGTTCCTGGCCGCCGGCCTGGCGCTCACCGGCTGGCTCGCATGGAAGCAGGACGAATACAGCGCGGCCACCTCCATTGCCGGACGGGCGTATTGGCTGGCTGTCGTTGCCATCGGCATTGGCGGTGGGTCTTGGCTCAGGTTCAAGTTTGCTTTATGACGTCGACGGGCACAAGAGCATTGAGGCGCGGGCACGTGGCGTTCCTGGATTCAAGCTGGCGCTACCGGCGGCGGGTGGCTAGATTCTTCCTCCGGCCCGCCAGCGACAATGACCAAGCACATCCTGTTTCTCTGCTCCCAGAACAAGCTCAGAAGCCCCACCGCCGAGGCTGTATTCTCGGACCAACCCGGCGTGGAGGTCGATTCCGCGGGCCTCAACAATGATGCCGAGGTGCCCCTATCCGCGGCGGTAAGGTCCCGGGCTGGGGAAATTGGCAGGGTGCCAGACAGGAGATCGGTGCGAATGGCGCGATCGGCATCGTTGGATCCGCCACCTCGCTCTCCAGCCAGTACCGCGCGGCCGAGGCCCTTATAGCCAAGGACCGCCTATCGGAGGCCGAGGCCCTGTACCGTGACCTGATGGAAAAGGAACCAGTATCACCCAACGGCTACATCGGGTTGGCAGACAGCCATCCGCGCCCCTGAGTGAGGATCCCTCGCAGCGGTGAGGCGGGAAGCGGTGAGGCCAGCGGCACAGTTGGTATTCACCTCGTGGATTTCACGGATCAGCGTTGTGTGAGGTCACACCAGTGGCGCTCGAATGTCTGGGTGAATTGTATGGTTCATTTCGAAATTGGTCACCACTTTCCTGCGAAAAAGATCGCTGGAACTGAGAACATGCAGATTACCGTGAGAATCGCCAAGGCGGCCACTCCCAGAAATCCGATGCCAAGTACCCAGATTCCTAACTGAGCGAGAGTTCCGAAAATCCCTATTGTGATCGGCATCTTACGATTGCCCTGAATCCAGCTCACCGCTGTCACGACGATCCATGCGGCGCTTACGAGATAGTACATTGCCGGCAAATTTGGGGGGTGTTGAGTGGATCGGATTCCTTCATTAAGACAACTGCTGAGAAATGGCTTGTGAGGCGAACGTCGTTGCTAGCACCTAGTGCAGGCTGCCTCACGGCAGCACGGCAAACACCCCTTTGGCAGCCTTGAGTGATATCTTCTGGTTTTTGGCATAGGCCGCCGCTCCCGCCGCGCGGATATCCTCAAGCGACCCGTGCTTGGCCCACACCGGCAACGCATCCCGCAGGATAAACGCACCCGGATACATCAACTGGGTTGTCAACATCACCGGACGGGCACCCAACTTGGCAAGCCGGTCCTTGAAGTAATTTTCGCTCATGCAACACAGGACGATGGCGTCACAAGGTTTCTGCGCCTTGGCCGCGGGTGGATCGACCGGACCATCCATCAGAACGTTGTGCCCGATATACACGCACAGATCGCGGCTGCCGGAAACCAACGCTGTTTCAAAGGCGGCCAGGCAGGCTTTGATTTCCGAGCCGCGCCATGCCTCGGCTGTCACTTCGATCGTACCGGCATCATTCAGATAGACCACCCGCTCGAATATCCGCTTGTCATCGACGGACTCCTTCTTCTGCAGTTTCCACGTCTTACTCGTCCGGAAGCATCCGCCAAACCCTTCGGTGCATCCCCAATACAGATTGGCCTCCGGCTTGTCGCCGTCACCAATCGCCTTGGGAACCGGCTGGATCCCCTGGGTGGCATTGTCGCACAGCGCCACGAAAACCGCGACCTTCATCGGCGCGGCCCACGCGGAATGGACCAGAACGAGGGCAAGGATGAACCGATGCATGCACTGGACTATATCGCATCAATGCCTCCAGCAATGACAATATTCTGGATTCCGTGGGCCTCGCACCGTTTGTGGCCGACGGCAGCACCCCACTTGAGCATGGTCAGAAAAAGAAAAGGAACTGAATTATCGACTCGGGATCAGCGAAGGGGTGGTGTCGCCGCATCGCATCTCAAACGATTCACGTCAAGGGTGAGCGCCAATATCGGGGACGCGTCGGTTTCGGATATGGAAATCAAGGGTTTCAGGGCGATCATCAAGAATGCCGCCAAGGTGTGGTTCTCTATCACGCCCTTCGAGGGCTGGCAGCCTGCTGAACTCAAATGGAGCATCCGCGAGCGACTGCGGAGACTGGCCACCGCGTAACAAATCGCACATTGAGGAGTGCGCCAGGTGGGACTCGAACCCTCGACCTCCTGCTTGGAAGGCAGGCACTCAAACCGCTGTGTTACTGACGCATGCTGGATCTGCCTGCGAGGGACGCCACTCTACCCGCAGACGCAATCTTCTTTGGAGCGGGTGGAGGGAGTCGGCCCCCTATCTCCTGCGCACGCCCCTTGCTGACTTTGTCGTACACGTTCCAGGCCGAGAAAGGCCGCGGCGAGGTCCGCAGGACCTGGGCGGCGGCTGCCGCGGTTTGGACATGGCGCCGCGACAGGTGGCGCGGGTCGTCAGTTCCGGCTTGCTTGCAGCTGACAAACGATTAGGACAGGTCCGTGACTAACGGAGCTTGTAGCAATGATCATCAAACAGCCTGACGAGAAGAAATCGCAGATCGCCGCCTTGCAGGCGTTGCAGGCCAGGCGTGACACGAGTCTGGAGACCCGCAAGCGGATCGAGCAGGAGATCCGCAACGTCAAAGCCGGCATCAAAGGTGAGGCGGAGGCTGCCTACGAGATTGACTTTCACTTTGGGCCGTCAAAGAACTACACCGTCATCCACGACCTGCGGATTGAATGCGATGGTCGGGTTGCCCAGATCGACCACATGGTCATCAACCGCTTTCTCGACATCTGGGTCTGTGAGAGCAAGCATTTTTCCGAGGGGATTGCCATTAACGATCACGGGGAGTGCTCGGCCTTTTATGGAGGCAGGGAATACGGGGTGGCCTCCCCGTTCGAGCAGAATAGAAGACATATCATGGTGTTGAAGGCCGCCATCAAGTCCGGGCTTGCCAAGCTGCCGACACGCCTGGGCTTCGCGATCAAGCCTACCATGCACAGCGTGGTGCTGATCTCCAAGAATGCGAGGATCAGCCGCCCCAAGGCGAAGATCGACGGCATGGACAGTATTATCAAAAATGATCAGTTCAGGTCGTTCGTCGACCGAGCTACGGACGGGGACAAGAATCCGCTGACCATCGCAAAATTGATAGGGCCGGATACGCTGGAGGGCTTTGCCCGGTCGATCGCGGCGCTACACGCTCCAATCACTTTCAAATGGGCGGCTAAGTTCGGGCTTGCGGAGGATCCCCAACCTCTGTCCCAACCTCCGTCCCCGCCGGGGAATCCAGCCCATGATCCATACGCGCCTCCAACGAGTTGGGTACCTGGGCAGCCCATGGCAGCGAGCTCCGCGACGTCGATAATAGAAGTGACTCCGGCGGCGCAAGAAGGCACAAGACCGAAGCAGAAGCTGATATGCACCAAGTGCTCAGAATCCGTGGCCTACAATGTGGCTAGATTCTGCTGGTTCAACAAACCCAGATTCGGTGGCAATGTCTATTGCATGGAGTGCCAGAAGACCGTCTAGGATGCGAGGCGCATCCCCCTTGCCCCGGCACAAGCCATTTGTAGATTCCCCACAGCTTTCCCCATGGTCGAATGGATCCTTCACCGCCCGCCCCATGCCAGCAGCCCGGCTGAAATCCGGGTTGCTGAGTTGTTGCGGCGCCTGGCTGACTCCCCGTATCGCTGGATCGTCGTCTGGGGTTACTATTACCGGGACAATCACGGCACCGAGCGGGAGGGTGACTTCCTCGTGCTGGGCCCAGCGGGTGGCTTGCTGGTGCTGGAGGTAAAGAGCTCGCTGCCCAGGCATTTCCCGGAGACCGGTCGCTGGGAGGGTGCCGGAGGAGACGACCCGATCCAACAGCTTATCGCCGAGTGGCAGGGGGTCATTCGCGGTATTCAGGCCAAGGGCAATCCCCCGTATGTTGAAAAGGCGCTGTGTGTTCCGGGTGTCGTGGCTCCGCCGGACGTAGCGACATTCCAGGGCATCCAGCGCAACTGGCTGGTGACCGGCAACGATTTGGAAAACTGGCTGGCCACCTGGCTGCGCATCTTCGGCGAGCATGCCCGCAAAACCGTGGATCCGCTCCAGCTCAGGGCCGTGCTGGAGGCATTCGGGCAGGGCTCCCTGCCGAAGGAGAAACAGGCATTCATCGATCACACCGAACAACTCTTCGAGAGGCAGTTTACTTCCCGCTTCGCCTTGCTAGACCAGCTGTCGGAGAACCGCCAACTTCTGGTCCACGGCGGCACCGGCACCGGCAAGACCTGGCACGCGTTGGAACTGGCATTCCGCCAGGCCACATCGGGCTCCGGCCGCCGTGTGCTGTTTCTCACCTACAACAAGGCGCTCACCGCCCAATTGCGCCGCCTCGTGACCCTCCGCCAGATCGACCGCGGTGAGGTCGTGGTCCGCGGCTGGGAAGAGTTGTTCTTCGACCTGCCAGCCCTAGCCGGCCACCCGGTCGTGGGTCCGGCCCCGGAGGCCAGCAGGGAAACCGTCCGCGCGTTTTATGAAATCGAACTGCCGCGTCTGGTCCTCGAAACCTCACGTGATCCGGCCCAGCGGGCGAAGTGGCCGGTTTTCGACGCGCTGGTCGTGGACGAAGGCCAAGATCACGATACCTGTTGGAGTCCGGAGGTCGGTGCATGTCCGGACGAAACCGGCGGCTGGTGGCACATCTACCAGCTCTTGCTCAGGGGCGGCAGGGAGGTGCCGGCGGGAATCTTTTACGACGCCGCCCAACGCCCGCCCTTCCGTGCCGCCGAGCGCTTCGATCCCGCAGCCCTTGTCGCCGCCTGGTCGCAACCGGCCCACGTCAGGCTCCAACCGGCGGTCCGCTACACCCGGCCGCTTTGGCAATTTTACCGCGACCACAGCAGCCCGACCACCGCCGGCATGATCGACGCGCTTGGCAGCGGCGACCACCTCCCGGAAGGACCGGAGCCTGAGGTCCATCAACTTTCCCCTGGCACCGGCACCGACGCCCGCGATCTCATCGAATCCATCCTCCACCGCTGGCAGAAATCCGGCCTGTGTGAGCCCGGGGAGGTGCTCATTCTTCACGCGCAGTCGGGTATCGCCCACAGCCCGCTCGGTGCCCGCCGCGTGCTGGCCGGTCGCAACCTGCGCGAATGTGTCGAGGAGGAGGACTCCCCCGACTGCATCCGCCATACCTCCATCCACAAGGCCAAGGGCCTCGATTCCAAAGCCGTCATCCTCATCGGCCTCCCGCCCTTCAAGGACCTCACGTCCGACTATGACTACTACTCGTGGTTCATGGGCGTGAGCCGGGCAAGACAACTGCTGGCCATTGTTGAAGCCGGGTGATTTTCACGCTATCGGATCCGGACACACTTTGCGGTGCAGGCACTTGCGGCAGAACTCACCCCGGATAGAGTTGGTCGATCCATGTCATGAGTTCCTGGAGATGCTCCGGGTCGGACGTGAGGAACCCCGCTTCGAAATTTCTCTTGTGCTTGCCTTTCACACCCAGTCCATCCTATCACGACTTCGGCGCGCAAGATTCGTCTCTATACGCCATGGGAGCACGTGCGACTCATGGTGCGGGTGGTGACCAGCGGAGGCCGGTCCCTGCGCAACCGCGAGGGCACCCACCTGTGGTACGACGGGCGGAGGTGACAGGAGGGTGAACGCACCCATGGCATCCTCGCCGACATCAAAGACTCGGTGTGTTGGGTCGGCCCGGTCGACAGCCGCATGGAGGTGCCGGACGACGTGGGTGCCGATAAATTCGGCGGCACCGCTGACGAGGACCGAGAGATGCTTGGACCTCATGCCCCGCGCCGTGAGTCAACCAACTCTCGATTATGCTAGACGGCAAGGACATAGTGCTCTATGAGTCCCATTGGCAATGCGGACGCGTTGTGTTGCCCGCCACCCTCAATTCAGGCTTCGGCAATAAACATGAATCCTTACACACCACCAAAGCAGGACCCGGACGCCGAGACCGTTGGGTCGGGAAACTTGGAAGAATTCCCAGCCAAAAAAGCCAACCGTTGGACCACAATAGTCGTCTATTTTTCTGTGATTTTTGGGGTCGGATTGGCGGCTTCGGTGGCGACATCAATATTCATCCCGGACGCCACGCTATCTGCACCAGCACACATCCCAACTGGCCTTCGTGCCCATCTGGCTATCGGCGGTATTTTGGCCATGCTCGTTTGCCCCATTGTTGCAGGGTTCCGGTATTGGGGAGTTGGAAACTATCTGATCGCGTCCAGTTTGGCGCTGGGCTTGCTCCTTGGCAACGCCGGATTCGGAATAGGTCTTTCGCTGTTTTCGCTGTTTATTCTATACGGAACACAACGCCTCTTCCAATTAATCATCTACTACAAGTCATACCGCGGAGGACAAACGGGAGCTTGCCCAAGCCAAAATGGAAAACGAGGCGGCGGTTCAACAAGCCAGCAGCGGAAACCCTCTCAAGTACTTCGACAGGCTCTGCGCCGAGTGGGAGCGGCTGGACTGAGAAGAGCTGGTAGCAGAACGTCTCATCAATATGACCGGCGGGTCGCTCGTCACGGATGCGGTCGAATGGGATCAATGGAAGCGGCGGTAACCTGTAGCGACCATGAGCCGGGTTGAGGTTGGACATTCTGGGGATCATCTTCCGATTGAGTGTGGCCTGGATCTCTATCGTCCGCTAGGCCACCGATGTCCCGCCCGGTTTGTTGGACACTTGATCTCGTCCGACGATCACGAGCGCAAGATATGGGACGAGATTGAACGCAATGACGATGATCTTGAAGAAGCCGAGCAGCAGGTAGATCTCACCATTGAAGGCGTCCCGTGCGATTGGAATCCATCCGCGGTGCATTCCGAAAGCCCAATCTCCGGCAAAGCGTATGAACAGGGAGGCGAAGATCAGCAGCCCTCCGTTGAGGATGGTGCACCACTTGAAAAATGCCCGAATGACGTTGATGTTCATGGTCAGTCCTGTCATTGCTTAGTCACCTTGAGCCGCATGAACAACCGGCCACCAGCCACCGACACGTTGAAGATGTGATCGGAACCCGTCCCGCTGTCCGGAACCTCGATCCAGCTCCCCGGCAGCAGGGTCTCGCTGGACTCCGCGCCGTACGTGATACCGGTGACGCCTGGGGGTTGGGTGAATTCAATGACATAGGTGTCACCCACCAGTTTCCCCTGGGGCAGGTCTCCGGTTCCGGGTGCATCCATGCCGAAGGCGTGTGCGATGAGCGCGGAGGCCGCGTTTTGACCGGCAGCGTCTAGAGTCAGATCCTGCAGTTGCGCTGCGTGCGGCGTGACACCCGACGGAAGGCCGAAGACAGCGAGGTTGTGCTGGGCAGCAGAGCCACTGGCCACCATCATGCAGCGCGCTCCCGCTGGCAGCCCGTTCAGGTCCACCCCAACCGGCACCGCGCTCTGCGTAAGGCTGTCATTGCCGAGCTGGCCGCTGGCATTGTCACCCCAGGCTGCTAGAGTGCCATTCGCGCAGAGTGCCAGGCCATGATTCCCGCCAACCGCAATCTGCGCCAAAGCTGTGCCGGCGGCGATGCCTGTCATGTCAATTTTCAGAGAGGTCGAGCTTTGCGGGGGACTGCTCACCCCCAACTGGCCGAAGTTGTTGGATCCCCACGCGGACAACGTGCCATCAGCGCACCGTGCCAGGCTGTGGGCACCGCCTGCGCCGATCCCGACCACGATCTTGCCCTTGAGCGCATCGAATACCCCGATCACGACTGGCGCATTGCGGGACACGGTGCTTCCGTCGCCAAGCTGGCCGCGATTGTTATAGCCCCAGGCTACTGTTGTTCCATCCGAGCACAACGCCAGGTTGTGGAACGGCCCGGCGGAGATTGCGATCACCGTCTTGCCGGCCAGCGCGCCCGAGCGATCCACAGCCACAGGCACGCTGCTAGACGCGGCGCTGTTGTTGCCTAGCTGCCCATACACATTGTAGCCCCAGGCCGCGAGCGTCCCGTCGGAGCACAGGGCCAGGCTGTGGAGATAGCCCTCGGATACCGCGATGATGGTTTTCCCGGCCAGCACGCCCGTGGCATCGACCGGGGCCGGCATGGGGCGCCCGGTCGCGGTGGTGTCGCCCAGCTGGCCGTAGCTGTTGGAGCCCCAGCTTGCCACCTGTGTCCAGGCCCATTGCAGCACCAGATCGTTGCCACCCCCGCCAAAGTAGTTGGCCACGAAGTCATACGGCGCGTCATTGAACGTCAGCGTGATCCGCTGGCCCTGTGCCAGATTGCCGAAGGTTCCGTAAATGAACCCGAGGCCGGTGTTGTTGACCATGGTCAGAACGGTCCCCGGAATCGGCGCATAGTTGAGGAGCACGTTCACCGGATAGCCGCCGCTCGCAAACCCGTTGGCTGTCACCGGCACATCGGTGGACGAATTGAACACAAAGGTCTCCGGCAGCCGGGTCACCGTGATGATATAGGCCTTGGTGGTGATGGTGTCTTCCGCAGTGACCGTGGTGGTGATGGCTGTGTTGCCCACCGGCAGGCTGAAGGGGGCGCTGGCCGTGCCAGTGGTCACCGGCACGCCATTGACATGAACCGTGGCCCCCGAGTACTCGGTCATAGGCGTCACCGCTACGCTGGTCGTTGCGTAGGTCACTGTAGTGGCATAAATCGTGGTGAGCTTGTCAAAGGCCGGTACCAGCGCTCCGGAACTCAGGCAGAGGGCGGCGAGGTTCGCGTTGTTACTGCCAGCGGTGAACGTCATGTCGGCTCCGCTTGTCGTACCACCGAAATTCGTGGCCACCACCCGGTAATGGTAGTTGGTGCCGGGAGTGAGACCGCTGAGAGCCGCGCTCACCAGGGTCGCGGAAGTGCCCGTAACGGACGCCGGCGATGCTGTGGCGGTGGCACCGTAGGAGCTGGTCAGGCCGTATTGGAGAGACACCGTGGTGGCACCGCCATTGGCATTGACACTGCCGTTGAGCGTGGCGCTTGTGCCGCCGATCGTGGAGGCCGGGAAGGAAGTCGCGCTGGGTGCCGCGACACTGGCAACACGGAACCCGACGTCGTTGACCTCGATCGAGGGGACGCCGTAGGAGGAATTTGCGGAGTACATGTAGCCGGCGAGGTTGGACCAAGACCCCCCGCACTGGCCGCGCAACGAGCCGTTAAACACAGCGTCATTCCATTCAAAAACGTTCCCGCCTTGGTCGAACGTGCCGTAGAAACTCGGGTCGCCGCTGTAGCTTCCAACGTCGCTGCTGTGGCCCACGGTGTAATTGTAATTTGCATCCTCCGTGGTGATTGAGTTCTGGCCGTTGGGAAAGCGTGAGTATGTCGAGGTGTCACCGTCGAAATACGCTGCCCTATACCACTCGTTCTCGCTGGGAATATATACCGAGGTGCCCGGATTGACGGTGATAGTTCCTGTGTTACCGCTTAGAGTGTAGGCTCCAGTCTCCATGCTGCCGCCGCCTTGGTGAGGTGTGCTAGATTCCTGGACCAGCAACCTCCAAAATAAGCCACAGATGAAATTGAAACCACGCAAGCGCTACACCGCCGAATTCAAAGCCCAGGCAGTCGAGCTGCTCCAGACGGGCAAACCCGTTTCTCAGGTCGCT
>CAIVSK010000397.1 GCA_903908495.1 Akkermansiaceae bacterium | reverse complement strand
CAGCATGCGGGGCTAGATCCGTAAAATCCGTGTAATCCGTGGTTTCTCTCACCTTCAACAATTAATGTCCCGATGAATCTCGCTTGGCTCCTGCTCTTTCTCCCGCTCGCCGTCACGGCGGCGAACCAACTCGTCCTCAGACGGACCGGGCTGGCACCCGCCATTGCCGTGGCCTCCGCGCTGGCCACCTTCGTGCTTGCCGTCATGCTGGTAGGCACCGAAGGCAGCGCCGCCTTCCCTTGGGCCACCATCGGCGACTTCCATCTTGATATCGGCATCAAGCTCGACGCGCTGTCCACCGGCATGATGCTGGTGGTCACCGGCGTGGGACTGGCGGTGCATGTGTTCTCGCTGGCCTACATGAAGGACGACGAGGGCAAGGCGCGCTACTTCACCGGATTGTCGCTGTTCATGTTTTCGATGACGGGCATCGTGCTGGCGGACAATTTCATCATGACATTCATTTTCTGGGAGTTGGTGGGATTCAGTTCCTATCTGCTCATCGGCCATTGGTATCAGAAGGAGAGCGCCGCGGATGCCGCCAAGAAGGCATTCATCACCAACCGCATCGGCGACTTCGGCTTCATGATCGGCATCCTCATGCTGTGGGGCATCACCGGCCATCTCACCTTCGACAAGATGCAACCCGGCCTCGAGGCGTTCCGCGCGGCCAATCCCGCTATCTGGACCGGAGTGTTGTCGACCGCCGTGCTGTGCATCTTCTGCGGCGCGGTGGGCAAGTCCGCGCAAGTGCCGCTGCATGTGTGGCTGCCCGACGCGATGGAAGGCCCGACCCCGGTATCGGCTTTGATCCACGCGGCAACCATGGTGGCGGCGGGTGTCTATATGCTTTTCCGCGTGCAATCCACCCTCGGCTTCGAGGTGTTCCATCAGCTTCCAGCCAGCACTGTGATTGCCTGGACCGGCGGCATCACCGCGCTGTTAGCCGCGCTGATGGCCACCCAGCAAGACGACATCAAGCGGGTGCTGGCCTACTCGACGCTGTCGCAACTCGGCTACATGGTCATGGCGGTGGGGTTTGTGGCGGGGGATGCGGGGATGTTCCACTTGTTCACGCATGCTTGGTTCAAGGCGCTGTTATTCCTCGGGTCCGGCGCGGTCATCTTTGCCTGCCACCACGAGCAAGACATCTGGAAAATGGGCGGACTGGTCAGGAAGATGCCGCTGACCACCCTGACGTTTGCGGCTGGTTGCGCCGCGCTCATCGCGGTTCCCGGCACCTCGGGATTTTTCTCCAAAGAGTTGATTCTGGATGCCGCCCACCATGCCGGCTCGCCATTGTTCTGGGTCGGCGCGTTGGTCGCCGCGCTCACGCCGTTTTACATGACCCGCCTGTTTGTCGTCGCCTTCCTCGGCAAGCACCGCTCCGAAAATGCGGAACACGCCCACGAAGTCGGCCCGTTGATGTTGGTGCCGCTCGCCTTGTTAGCCGTGCTGGCGATTTTTTCCGGCTACTCGTTCCTCAACCGCTTCGCCCCGGCACGGCCCGACGAGGCCGGTGAGCTCCACGTCAATTTTGTCTCGCTGGTTTCCCTCGCTGCCCTGGTCATTGGCGTGGTGGCCGGCTGGCGGCTCTACGCCGGCAAGGAAAAGGACCCGGTATGCATTCCGCTGCTGCGCGAGCGCTTCAAGTTCGATTGGTTCTATGACACCATCCTCATCCGCTATTTCCAGAATTTCCTCGCCGCCGTCATTCACTTCTTCGATGAGTTCCTCATCAACGGCGTGCTGGTAGGCGGCCTCAGCCGAGGTGCCGAGGGCGTCGGCAATCTTTTCCGCCGCGTCCAATCCGGCAGCTTGCAAGGCTATGCCTTTGCCTTCGGCCTCGGCGTCATCCTGGTCATTTACCTCACCGTGTTTCTCTAACTCCCATGCTCGCGCTCCTCGTACTTCTCCCTCTTGCCGCGTTTATTGCGATCCTGCTTGGTGCGCCCGCCCGGCTCACCGCCATCGCGGCGGCCGCGCTCAATCTGGCCCTCGCGTTGTATGCCGCGTGCACCTGGCATTGCGCCTGTTGGGCATTCTCGGTGCCGGTATTGGCCCACCCCGCCATCCACCTGGCGTTCGGCTTTCCTGATGGCATGAGTGCGGTGATGGTATTGCTAACTGCCATCGTGACCCTCGCCGCGGTCCTCTCCGGCAAGGCCCCGGAGGGCCGCGAAACCCTCTACTTCGGCTCATCGCTGCTACTTTCCGGTGGCGCGCTCGGTGCCTTTGCCGCCACCGACCTGTTCTTCTTCTACGCCTTCCACGAACTCGCCCTGATCCCCACTTTCCTCATGATCGGCATCCTCGGCCGCGGTGACCGCCGCGCCGCCGCATGGAAAATCACCATCTATCTGGGCCTCGGCTCCATCGTACTGCTCGCCGGCCTCGTCTGGATCGCCAGCCAAACCGGCACCTTCGACATGGCCAAGATGCTTCCCGGCAGCATCGACCCCGCAGCGCAGAAAGGCATCGCCGGTCTGCTCATCGTCGGCTTCGGTACCCTGGTCTCGCTGTTTCCCTTCCATTCGTGGGCCGCACCCGCCTATGCCAGCGCACCCGCTCCCATCGCCATGCTGCACGCCGGCGTGTTGAAAAAGTTCGGTCTCTACGGCCTGTTGCGGCTGGCCATCCCGCTGCTGCCCGACGGCCTCCACGCCTGGCTCAACCCGCTGCTGTTTTTGTTGTTAGGAAACATCCTGTGGGTCGGCTACGTGACGGTGTCCCAAAAGCGCCTGGACTTTCTGTTAGGAAATTCCTCGGTGATGCACATGGGCTATATTTTTCTGGCCATCGCGGCGCTCATTGCGATGCCGGACAACCCGCTGGCCAAGTCGGCAGCCATCGTGCTGATGTTTGCGCATGGCATTTCCATCGCCCTGCTGTTTGGTTTGGCTGATCGCATCGAGCGCAGCACCGGCTCGCTTGAGATCGCCGATCTGGGCGGGCTGGCCAAGTCCGCGCCGGCGCTTGCCTTCATGTTTGGGATTGCGGCGATGGCGTCCATCGGCCTGCCCGGCCTGGCCAACTTTGCCGGCGAAGTGCTGGTGTTTCTTGCCGCCTTCAAGCCCTACACCGCCACCAACGGGCTAGGCCCCGTGCAAATCGCCTGCATCCTCTCGATTTGGGGCGTGGTCATCTCCGCGGTCTATATGCTGCGCGCCTACCGCAACGTCTTCCAGGGCCCGGCCGTCAGCCGCACCGCCAAGGCCCCGGACATTGCGCTCACCGAGCGCATCCCCGCCCTGCTGCTCATCGTCGTCCTTTTCGCCGTCGGCCTCTATCCCAATCTCCTGCTCAACCTGCTTAAATAAAGCAATAAATCCTAAGCACTAAATTTTAAATCTTAAATTCTAAACAAAGAATCCGCACCGCCTCATCTTTTCTTCTCATCTTCCGTTTGGAATTTCGAATTTAGGATTTAAAAATTCATCTATCATGCCCGCCTATTATCTTGAAGCCCTGACCGTGACCCTTGGCATTGCACTGCTGATGGCCGAAGCCTTTGTCCCGTCCAAAACCAAGGGCTGGGTTGGAATTGCCGCCGCCATCGGCCTCGTCGGCATCCTCGGGCTAACCTGTATTGCCATCGGCCCGGAGGCCAAGCCCGCCGCGGCCTGGGCGAAGTGGCCGCTGTGGAATTTCTACACCTTCGACGGTCTGGCGCGGTTCTATAAGATTTTCGCGCTCATCTGCACCCTGCTGGTGCTGCTGATGGGGGTGGATTACCGGAAAATCCTCGCGCGTTTCGGCGATCATCCGGGCTCGGAAGCCGGCACCGGGGAATACCATGTGCTGCCGGTGTTTGCCTGCGCTGGAATGATGTGGTTGGCCTCTGCCCGCGATCTGGCCGGTGCCTTTGTCGCCCTCGAACTGGTCACCATCACGTTTTACATCATGGTTTCCTACATGCGGCGCAACGTCGGCTCGCTCGAAGCGGGCGTCAAATACCTCATTCTCGGCGCGCTGAGCACCGGGTTTTTGGTCTACGGCATCGCCTGGATTTACGGTGCCACGGGAACGATGAACCTGGTGGAAATCGGCGTCCGTCTGCAGCAATCCGACATAACCACTTCTGCTAGCCTCGCCCACCTGTTCACGATCCCACAGATTCCGCTGCTCTTTGGCGTCGCCCTGGTAATGGTCGGCCTCGGCTTCAAGATCGGAGCGGTGCCGATGCAAGCATGGATTCCCGATGTCTATCAAGGAGCGCCGACCCCCACAACGGCATTTCTATCTGTCGGCTCGAAAGCCGCGGGTTTCATCCTGATGCTGCGGTTTCTGGAGCCGTTTCTGGCCAGCCCGTTCACGCGGGGGCCGGTGATTGCGTTGTTGTTGATTCTGGCCGGTGCCACGCTGTTGTTCGGCAACCTCGCCGCCATTCCGCAAACCAACTTCAAACGGCTGCTGGCGTATTCCTCGATTGCCCATGCCGGCTTCCTGTTGCTGGCCCTCGCCGCTTGGAGATCGTTCGATGCGGAACTGAGCTCCGCCAAGGTGGTTTCCTTCTATCTCGGCACCTATCTGCTCATGACCCTCGGCGTGTTCTTCGTGCTGGCCCAGGTCCGGATCCAGCGCGACGGCGAAAACATCGCCGATTTCAACGGCCTCGGCACCACCAATCCACGGCTGGCCCTGGCCCTCACCGTGCTGCTGGCCGCGCTCGCCGGGGTGCCGCTCACCGCCGGGTTCATCGGCAAGTTCTTTGTCTTCTATCTGGCGGTCGATGCACACCTGTGGTGGGCCGTGGGCATCGCCACCATCGCCGCGGGCGCCGGGTTTTATTACTACTTCAAGGTCATCCGCGCCATGTGGTGGGCACCGCCGGCCGACCCCACGCCGGTGATTTTG
>CAIVSK010000396.1 GCA_903908495.1 Akkermansiaceae bacterium | reverse complement strand
GGGACCCGCTGGAACGCTGTGACTTTCGTTAGCAAATGAATCCGACGATCGTCGGAATTGTTTGTCACGTGTATCCTGACAATCCGCCCGTCTCAAAGGGACCCGCTGGAACGCTGTGACTTTCGTTAGCAAATGAATCCGACGATCGTCGGAATTGTTTGTCACGTGTATCCTGACAATCCGCCAATCTCAAAGGGACCCGCTGGAACGCTGTGATTTTCGTTAGCAAATGGTTTTGACGATCGTCGGTACAATTGGTAAGAAGGCAGGCCAGATGAAGACCAAGAGCGAGTTGCTGCTGTATCGGCTGAGTTGGACTTTTGATGTGATAATGAGTCCGACCTGGCGCAATCTGAATGATTCCTTTGAGAGTTGGGCCTACCGGAATGGTTGCCTGCGGCAGATTCAGAGCCTTGAAGCCCATGAGTTTGTGGAGTCGATGCCGCAAGTTGGGGAGGGTGGGAATCGGGTTTACCGGCTGACTGAACTCGGTATGTTAACTGCGCTTGGAGGGCGCGATCCTGATGTTGAATGGTCACGCAAATGGGATGAGCAGTGGCGCATGGTAATCTTTGACGTGCCCGAAACAGCCAGACACAAGCGCGAGGTGCTGCGCATGGCGCTGCGCAAGCTGCATTTCGGATGCCTGCAAAGGAGTGTGTGGATCAGCCCGCATCCGGTGGCCGGAGTGGAGCATGAAATGAAGCGGCTGAAGGTGGACGCGGCCTCGCTGGTTTTGATAGACGGGAAGACATGCGCCGGCGAGACGGCCACTGATCTGGTGGATGCGGCATGGGATTTCAGGCGCATCAATCGTTCGTGGGAGAGGCTCGAAGAGCACCTGGCGACGTTTCCGAGTCAACCGGGTGTCCCCTTCGAGGAGGAGTTGGCCAGGTGGTCTGCGGAGGAGTTGACGCTGTGGAAAACCTGTGCGCACTGCGATCCGCTGCTGCCCAAAGTGCTGCATCCGGGAGGCTATCAAGGGCCGCGCACTTGGAAGTTGCGCAGGAAGGTGCTGGCCGCCCTCGGCAAGAGACTGGTTGCGGCCAGGCGGACGTGAGCTCAGCGGATCTAACAATAAGAGGGGCCGCAGGCGGCGGCTCTTACCTCTTGGTGGCGGCGATGAGGGGGGCGGTGAAGGCGCGCACGGCGGCGGCGGCGTCGTCCGGATGGAGGTGGATTTGATTGACGATGGCGGAGCCGACGATGACGCCATCGGCGGCGGCAGCCACCATTGCGGCTTGCTGCGGGGTGGTGATGCCGAAGCCGACACACACCGGCACGTCGGTGTGGGCCTTGATGGCGGCGACGAGCGCGGCGATGTTGGCGCAAGGGGCTCCGTGCGCGCCGGTGACGCCGCTGCGCGACAGCGCGTAAATGAAGCCGGCGGCCGATTCGGCCAGCAGCTTGACGCGGTCTGGTGGGGTGGTGGGAGCAATCAGGCGGATGTGCTTGAGACCTGTGCCGACGGCCATTTCCGGGTTGAGGGCGGCCTCGTCGGGTGGCAGGTCGAGCAGCAGAATGCCGTCGGCTCCGGCGGCGGCGGCGTCGCGGTGGAACGCCTCGAAGCCGTAGGTGAAGATCGGGTTCAGATAGGTGAACAGCACGATCGGGGTTTGATGGGTCCGGCGGAACTCGCGGATCAAGTCAAGGGCACGGGCGCTGGTCATGCCTGCCTTGAGCGCGCGCTCGGCGGCAAGTTGGTTGACGATGCCATCGGCCAGTGGATCGGAAAACGGCAGACCCAATTCGATGATGTCGGCCCCACAATCGGCCAGCGCGCGGATAACCTCCAAGGAGCGCTCAAAGTCAGGGTCGCCGGCGGCGACATAGGCGACGAAGGCTTTGTGGCCGGCCGCGCGGAGGCGGGCAAAGGTGGTGTCGATGCGGTTGGGCATGGGGGATAGTTAGAAGTTATTGGTTGGAAGTTATTAGTTAGAGGTCGGAGGTTGATGAGTTGTGGCCTGGCTTGTCTCTTTATCCAATAACCAATAACAAATACCCCAATAACCCATAACCCAATCACCTCTACCGCTGACCGGCGGCTTGAGCGAGGGCCTCGCAGGACTTGATATCGAGTTTGCCGGAGGCGAGGACGGGGATCTCGGGGACGAAGAGGATTTGCTTGGGGCACCACAGCGACGAGATACCTTCATCGAGCAATTTGTAGCGCAGGTGGATGCATTCCTGTTCCTGGGCGGAGCCGGCGATGGTGGACAGCAGGAGGATGGCCTCGCCCTTTTGGGCATCGGGGATGCCGACCACGGCGATCTTGCGCTCCGCCTCGGAGTCGAGGCCGAGGACCTTGTTGATGGCGGCCTCCACGGTTTCGTGGGGCACCATCTCGCCGGCGATCTTGGAAAAGCGCGAGATGCGGCCCTCGATGTAGAGAAACCCATCATCATCGACGCGGCCGACATCGCCGGTGCGGAACCAGCCGTCCTGGAGAACCTCGGCGGATTGTTTGGGGTTGCCGAGGTAGCCTTTGAAGACGTTGGGGCCCTTGAACCAGATGATGCCCTGGTGGTTGAGCGGGACGGTGCGGGCGGTGACCGGATCGGTGAGGCGGATGGCCACGCCTGGCAGCAGTTGGCCCACCGAGCCCTCGCGGGCGGAGGCCAGGACGGCGGTTTCATGCTCGGCGGCGGGGTCCGGCAGATTGAAGTTGGTGGCGGGCGAGGTTTCCGTCAGGCCATAGCCTTCCAGCGGGCGGATGTGGAATTTTTCCTGGAACGCGCTGGCCAGTGAGCGCGGTAGTTTTTCCGCGCCGGTGACCACCAGTTTGAGGGACGTCAGCTGGGCGGGATCGACGCGCTTCATATAGCCGCGCAGGAAGGTGGGGGTGGACAGCAGGATGTTGATTTGATGGAAGGCGATGAGTTCGGCGTGGCGCTTGGTATCCAAGGCGGATGGATAGGTGATCAGGTTGATGCCCTCGATGATGGGAAACCACAGGGTGACGGTGCAGCCGAACGAGTGGAACAAGGGCAGCGAGCCGAGGATCGAGGAGCCGAAGGGCACTTCGATGCGGCTGCTGAACTGGCAGACGTTGGCGAGGAAATTGCGGTGGCTCATGACCACCCCCTTGGGGTCGCCGGACGAGCCGGAGGTGAACAGCAACGACGCCTCGTCATCGCCTTTCCTGCGCTTGAGGCCTAACATGAAGCCGAGCACCCGGGCCGGCAGCACTCTGGACAGGATGCTCCACGTGATGATTTTTTTACGCAGTGCGGGCAGTTCGCGCTCAATGAGGATCAGGTCGCGGTTGGGCGGCCAGGGAAACGACGACACTTTTCGCACAAACGGATCGGCGGTGATGAAGCGGTCGACCCCGGCCTGGCGGATGGTCGACTTGATGGCCTCGTGGCCAGCGGTGAAATTGAGGTTGACCGGGGTTTTGCCGGCAAACAGGACAGCTAGATTGGCGATGAGCCCGGCCTTGCCCGGCGGCAGCACGATGGCGACCCGGGCGTTGTCGGTTTCCTGTTTGATGGTCTTGGAAAAGGCGATGGCCGCGGCAAGAATGCTGGCGAAGGACATTTCCGAATCATCGGCGCCATCGACGATTTTGTTGGAAGAGCCGTGTTTTTTGAGGCCCTCCAGCAGCGCCATGGCGAGCGACCCCTTGAACGTGGGGCGGGCCGAGAATGCTTCTTCGGCGGCCTCATACAGGTTTTGTTGAAACCCCGCGATGCTGGCATCCGCCGCGGCGAGCGGCTGGCCGATGGAGATCACGGCGTGTGGCAGCGAAGAGGCGCGCTCGATGCTCAGACATGAGGTCTGCGGCATGTCCACGGCAATCGGCAAGATCGGTAAGCCGAACGCGCACATCACCCGCAGGTGGGAGGAGGGAATGTGGCAGGGCAGGGCGTTGCGGGTGGCGACGCGGCCGGGGGCGTAGATGATCACCCCGCCATCGGCCAAATACTCGCTGAGTTGGCTGCCGGCATTGGCGGGGGCGGCATCGGCGCAGGAGAACGCCGCGCCGGATTTGGATTGCTGGAGAAACCCGCGGGTGCCCGGATCGTAGGCGGCATGTTCCTCGATCAACCAGGTGATCCTGCGCCCGTCAAACAACTTGGCGAGGTGCAGGAGGAGCGAAAAGTCGAGGCGCCCGGGGATGACGAGCACGCCGGATTGCGGGATGCGTTCCTGGTGAAGGATTTGGATGGATGCGGAAGACATAGGAAAAGATTTTGAAAGAGCGGATCGGCCTGCGACCATGCTTCACGGGGATTGACGCGGATTTTCGGGTCAGAGGCACGGATATTTTCCAGAAATGTATTAAAATTTCAAAAAAATCTCCGTGCTGGCAATCCGGCGGCAAGTGCGAGCTGGCGGTCGAGCATCGATTTAGCGGATCAAGCATCCGCAGTTCCCTCGACAAACACCCGGGCTTCCCGCCGCCGCAGCCGGGCCCCACCCGGTAGATTCACCACCGCCGGCCCGGAAATTTCGAGCAGGGACATGGCGCGTTCGATCAGGGCGCGGTCGATCTCCGGCACGCCCTGGGTCCGCAAAAAGCGCGTCATCGCGGCCCGCTGCAAGGGTGGCGGGAGCAGGCGCATGGCAGGCAGGTGCAAGCGGCCCTGGGGGTCGAGTAGCTGGGCGTGATCGAGCGCCCAGGTGAGGATTTCCTGGAGTTCGGCGTCGGCGGTAGCGGCACGGGCAAACATGGCCGGTGCGTCCCGGCCGGCGATTGTGGAAAGCAGCGGCATGGCTTCGAGGCGCAGGCGGTTGCGCACGGCCGCCGCCTCGCCGTTGCTCGCGTCCTCCCGCCAACGGAAATTTTGCGCCGTCAGCCAGCCCCGCAGGTCGCTGCGGCGCAGCCCGAGCAGGGGGCGGTGCAATTCCAGCCGGGTGCCGCTGGTGGTGGTGATGGTCTGAACCGCGCGCATCCCCTTGAGGCCGTGCGAGCCGCGCAGCAAGTTCCACAGCACGGTTTCCGCCTGATCGTCGGCATGGTGGGCGAGGATGACCCGCTGGCAGTGGTGGCGTTTGGCGCAGGCGGCAAAAAACTCGTGGCGGGCCCAGCGCGCGGCGGTTTCCAGCGATTCGCCGCGTTCGCGGGCCAGTCGGGCCACCGCCACCCGTTCGATTTCACAGGGCAAGCCCAGCGACTCCGCCAGTCGTTGCACGAAGCGCCCGTCTCCGGTCGAGGCCCGCCCGCGCAGCCGGTGGTCCAAGTGGCAAACCACCAAGTGGCGCAGCCCGCCTTGCACCAGCAGATGGAGCAGGGCCACGGAATCGGCGCCACCGGACACGCCCACCAGCCAGCGGCGGCGGGGCGAAGCCGTTTCCAACCAGGGAATTTGCAAATCCTCCGTCACTCCGCCACGCTGCCCGAGCTGCCGGCTGCCGACAATCCTCATTTGGACGAAATTCGCACTTGGCAGCGTCGCTAGACGGGGCAAGCTTCCCGCCATGCAGACTGCATCGTTCCTCAAGGACCTCTTCGACCTCTCCGGCAAAGTCGCCGTCGTCATCGGCGGCACCGGTGAACTCTGTGGCACCATGGCCGTCGGCCTCGCCCGCGCCGGCGCCGAGGTCGTCCTCGGCGGCCGTATCCCGGAAAAAGCCGAAAAGCGCTTGGCCGAAATCACCGGCTACGGCGGCAAAGGGTACTTTGTGCCCGTCGACGTGACCTCCCGCGAGTCGTTGGAGCACCTCCTCGACACGGTGCTGGACCGCTCGGGCCAGGTGGACATCCTCATCAACGGGGCCGGCACCAATTCTCCCACACCGTTTTTGGATGTGACCGAGGAGGAATTCCAACGCATCATCGACACCAATCTGTCCGCCGTGTTCCGCGCCTGCCAGGTCTTCGGCGAGTACTTCGTGGATGCCAACCGTCCGGCATCCATCATCAACCTCGGCTCCATTTCCGGCCTCAACCCGTTGTCGCGGGTGTTCACCTATTCCGCCTCCAAGGCCGCGGTGCACAACCTCAGCCGCAATCTCGCCCGCGAGTGGGCGGACAAGGACATCCGCGTCAACACCCTGGTGCCCGGGTTTTTCCCCGCCGAGCAAAACCGCAAGGTGCTGGATGAATCGCGGGTCCTCGATATCCTGCGCCAGACGCCCGCCTCGCGATTCGGCATCGCCGACGAACTCATCGGTGCCACCTTGTTGCTCGCTTCCGCCAAGGCCGGGTCCTTCATCACCGGCATCGAAATGATCGTCGATGGCGGCTTCCACGCCATGACCATTTGAGCCCCTCACCATGACCCTGCGTCAGTTCTACGATTGGCAGACGGCCGGCGGAGCGGGGGATGTGTCCACGTTGGTCCGTATCCTCGAAGAACGTGCCGTCCCTTGGTGCATGATCGGCGGCTTGGCCGTCAATCACTGGGCGAACGAACCGATGGCCACCGCCGATGTCGATTTGGTCATCGCTACTGACCGGCTCGACTCCTGCCTCGAGGCGCTTGCCGCCGCCAGATTCACGGCCACAAACTTCGAATGGTCGCTGAACCTCAAGGGGCGCTCCACAGTCAGTATTCAAATCAGCACCGAGGACTGCTATCACTCTTATCCGGAACGTGCCGTCCCGGCCGATGTGCATGGCATTCTCATGCGGGTCGCCTCGTTGGAGGACACCTTGCAAGGAAAGCCCAAGACCCCGCACTGATGTTGCAGACGGTTGAGATCGGCGGCATGGGTCCAAGTCGCAGCGTCCATCTCCAGCCACAAACCCAGCCCGCGCATTTCCTGCAATGCTGCCTCCTCCAACTTGCCGCGCACCCCGCCCCACAACTCCATCCACACCACCGGACAGATCGCCGCATGCCCTTCGCGGACGGCCACCTCCAAGTCTGGAGCTGAGCCCGGTGCTTGCCGCAGGAAATCGATCCACAGCGAACTGTCAACCAGCGCAATCACCACAGCCTCCAGCTTGGTCTTCGCTCCGGTGAACCGCATGGCATCCGCGAGCCCGAGTTTCTTATC
>CAIVSK010000395.1 GCA_903908495.1 Akkermansiaceae bacterium | reverse complement strand
TGGGCGCGGTGCTGGGGACCGGCGCCGGCTGCGCGGGCGTGATGTCAGTGAGGGAAACTTGCGTTGAAGGATACATCGAATCAGGTGTCACGAGCGCCTCCGTGGAACATGGGCGAGATTGCCCGAGTGGAGGGTGGAACGGCTGTTTTTGTTGTCAAATTTTGCGATGGGGCGGGCAGGGAAATGGGAGCGGTGGAGGCGGATGGCCCGATTCCGGCGCCACTGGGTCAGGGGCCGACAGCACCGCGCACGTTCAGGATTGCGTCGATTTGGACCGCGTCGCCGGGGCATGGGCATTCGCGCTTGCGGGCATCAAGTTCGCGGCATCCCGGAACACCAGCGGCGCCTTGCCCGCCGCATCCGAACAACTGTCGGCCCGCGCCACAAACACGCCGCTGTGCATCAGCGTCGGGCCAATTGGGTCCTGCCAGGTCGCGGCAAGTACCGCTGTGACCCGGACCCTTGGCCTGTCGGAGCCCATAGGGTCGTGGAATAACGGCGGCTCTCCGATGGTCGAGTCCGAGCCCATGATGCCGGACGCCGCTGAGCGAGTGTTCGCCGCCGCCAAGGTGCCGTCACGGTCCGTTGACGTCGGCTTGTCGCGGAAGCCAGCGACGGTCCGGCACACGGGCTACGACGCCTCGATTGACGAAATGGACCTGTAGCCCGGTGTCGCAGCGTGCCGCATTTACGCGCCCGCCGTGGTCGCCAAGCCCGCATTCGGACGTAGCCCGGGAATCAGGGCTGAATACCCTCCCGAACGAGATAAAATGTCGCATCGGTAGGAAATTCTACATGCAATGTAATCACATTGGGTCCAATCGTCACGAAGTTATCAACCTCTCCAAAGTAGAACCCATTCGTCGACCGGACCAATCGGCATCCACACCCGTCCCCATTCCAAAGTGTTGCGGCGAACGCACTCATGTGGGACGAAGCTTGGGAGAGAAACTGCCCAAACGCCGAACCGTCCAGCGGCACTTCGTCCACGCCGAGAAAACGGGCGCAAGGCTCAACGTGAAATGTCAGCCGACTCAACGGGACGATGGCGTCATTAGGGTGGCCCAGTTTTCGGTCCCAGTAAATCCACGTCCCGAAAAACAGATCCTCCGCCACCAGACAATTCGTCTGGCTGATTAGACGCCATCGGATCACCGCCGGAGGGGAGCTCACCCTCACCAATGGCTCCGACGGACAACCGCCACTGTTGGGGCAACAGTCGTCGAGACTGCTTGGCGTCACACACACTATGCAACCTGCCACCTCATTGCCCGGTGGTTCGCAGACTTCAGTCGGCGGATTGCTAGCATCGACGAAAATGAAGCCGTCTGGACCATTTCCAACTTTCGATTCGGTGCTGGTATCGGCCGACGCGGTAGCAAGCGTGCCCCGATTATCTGGTGCCGTGACGCGCTCACCGCACGCAATGAATCCGGCACTGGCAAAGCTCCCCAGTAACGCGCCAAATGACCAGTATGGCTTTGATTTCACTAGCAGGCTGTTGAAAAGATGCCACCCGACGCACCCCTCAGCCGGGTTTTCGCCCCAAGCGTCGCATGAACGCCGATTTCCCGAGTCTTTTGGCCGCCTCTGCGGCGTCTTCCTGCTGCCTTTCGCGGCCCTTTGGCG
>CAIVSK010000394.1 GCA_903908495.1 Akkermansiaceae bacterium | reverse complement strand
GTGGCGGATTTGACTTTCTCGCCGCGGTCGTTGATGAGCGAGCGCACCTTGCCGGCAAACGGGCCGCAGATAAAGGGGGTTCCGATCTTGAGGGTTCCGCTTTCGACGATGACCGTGGCAGTGGTGCCGCGACCGGGCACGACGCGCGCTTCGATGACCGCAGCGCGGGCGGTGGAGCGCGGGTTGGCCTTGAGTTCGAGCACTTCGGCTTGCAGCGCCATGAGGTCGAGCAATTCGGTCATCCCCTGGCCGGTGACTGCCGATACCTCGGCAAACTCGGTGTCGCCCTGTTGGTCGGTGGTTTGCAGGCCCTGCACCGCCAATTGCGATTTGACCTTGCCCGGGTTGGCGGAGGGCAGGTCGCACTTATTGATGGCGACGATGATGGTTTTGCCGGCCTTTTTGGCATGCTTGATGGCCTCGAGCGTTTGCGGCATGATGCCGTCATTGGCGGCGATGACGAGCACGACGATGTCGGTGATGTCGGCACCGCGGGCCCGCATGTCGGAGAAAATCGAGTGGCCGGGGGTATCGAGGAAAGTGATCGGCTGGTCGTTGTGGATGACCTGATAGGCCCCGATGTGCTGGGTGATCCCGCCGGCCTCGCCTGCGGTGATGCGGGTTTTGCGCAGGTAGTCGAGGATGGAGGTTTTGCCGTGATCGACGTGGCCCATGATGGTGATGATGGGCGGGCGGATCTTGAGCAAGTCTTCGGGCTCCTCGACTGGGACTTCCGGTTCCTTGATGACCTCCACCACGAGGTGGACGCCTTTGGTCTTATCGCGCTTTTCGCGTTCGAAAATAAACCCGTGCAGGTCACAAACCTTGGCGGCTATTTCCGGGTCGATCGGCTGGTTGGGGCCGGGGAAGACGCCGAGCTTGATCAGGTCCGCCATGATGCTGTACGGCTTGAGGCCGAGGCGCGACGCGAGTTCCGATACGAGGATCGGTGGTTTGATGATGATCAGGCGCGGATCGTCGGGCAGCTCGTCGGGCGGGTCTTCGGCGGCGGCGGGCGCTTCGGCACTCGGCGCCTCGGCAGCCGCTTCGGGCAGGTCGGCGGCCGGGCCGGTGGGATTGAGCGATTGCTGCAGCTGCACCTCTTCGCTTTCGAGGATTTTGGAAATGGTCGGCAGGACGGATTTGCCGGGGCGGGCGATTTTGCGGACCTTGGGTTTTTGTTCTTCGGCGTAGAGGTCCAGCGCCTCGCGCTTGGCGACGTCCAGAGCGCTGGGCAATTCCGGCACGTCCGGCGGGGGCTCAGCGATTTGCTGCTGCTGCTTGCGCGCCCGGCGCGAGAGTTTCATGGAGTCGTCGAGAAGATCGAGGATTTTCGGCTTCTCGTTGGGGCTGTCGCTTTTTTTTGGCATCCGGCTGGTTGGCGTGTTTCGGGAAATGGGTGAAAAAGGAAAGCTTTAGGATTCGTCAGAGTCGGTGGCGGGCGCGGTGCCGAGGAAGGCATGGGCGCGGGTGAGCATGGCCTCGGCGGCATCTTCGGGAATGTCGAGAAGATCGGCAATGAAGGCGGCAGGCATATCCACCACGAGTTCCGGGGTGAAGCCGCCGGCGAGGGTGAGCTTGCTGGCCTGTTCCTCGCTGATGCCGAGTTGTTCGCACAAGGTGTGGGCGGCACCGCCGATTTTCTCCTTGAATTGTTCTTCCTTGCTTTCGTCGCGGCGGACCTGGATATCCCAGCCCATGAGGCGGGACGAGAGGCGGGCGTTTTGGCCTTTGCGGCCAATCGCCTTGCTCAGGTCTTCATCGGTCACGGTGACGTGAACCACGTGCGCGGCTTCGTCGATGGTGATGGTCTTGAGCTCGGCCGGCTTGAGCGCCTCGCGGACGAATTCCTTCGGATCGTCGCTCCAGCGGATGATGTCGACTTTCTCGTTGTTGAGTTCGCGGACGATGTTTTTGACGCGGGCGCCGCGCATGCCGACGCAGGCACCGACGGCATCGACCTTGGGGTCCTTGCTCCAGACGGCGATTTTGGTGCGGAAGCCGGCCTCGCGGGCGACGCCGCGGATTTCGACGGTGTGGTCGGAGATTTCATTGACCTCGGCCTCGAACAGGCGGCGCACGAAGTTGGGATGGCTGCGTGAAAGGATGATTTCCGGGCCGCGGCCTTCGTTTTCGACCGCCAGTACGTAAGCGCGGATGCGGTCGCCGATGTTGTAGTCTTCGCCTTGGACGCGTTCGCGGTTGGGCAGGATGCCCTCGAATTTGCCGAGGTCGATCATCACGTCGTTGCGCTCGAAGCGGCGGACGGTGCCCGACACGATGTCGCCGGCGCGGTCCTTGAACTCTTCGTAAATCATTTCCTTCTCCGCTTGGCGGAGTCGCTGCATCATCGTCTGCTTGGCAGTCTGCACGGCGATGCGGCCGAAATCCTTGGGGGTGACATTGAACTCGAGCACCTCGCCGACTTGTGCCGCGGGGCTTTTCTTGAGGGCGACGGCGAGTTGGACCTGGTTGAATTTGTCGGTCTGGGCGCCATCGTCCACGATGGTGAGGGAGGCGAAAATGCGGGTTTCGCCTTTGCGGGTATTGACGTCGGCGCGCAGGATTTCGATGGCATCGGCCCCGGGAACCATTTTGCGGTAGGCGGAAATAAAGGCAAATTCGAGCGCGGCAACGACTCGGTCACGGTCGATTCCTTTTTCCTTTTCGTAATACTCGATGAGGGCGACGATGTCGTTGGTCATGGCGGGCGGTGTGTGCTAGCGGCGAGGCGGCATCTGGGGACGCAAAAGAGTGGGTGCGAGACCCACTCCTTTCTTTCGTCAGAAGCTGTGCGGGGAGCTTCATAGCGCGGCGAGCGTCGGCCTGCAAGTCCAAACTCACAAGTAATTGATCCCGGGGCGTCCGGGTCGCGCTGCGGCGTGAAATCGGGTTGCGGCGCAGATCGATGGGCATGGGGGAGGGGGGGGACGAGGGTTTTGGCGGCAATCCAGCGGCTTTGGGCAATCCGGACTCGGGCGCGCAGGGGTACTGGGTTGGGGGATTGGACTGTATGGGGGGGGGCTTAGCGCGGGTCGCCGCAGCCTGCAGACCGGTCCGCTTCTCGCGCCTTGCCTCAAGTCTAGCATGCGATGAGGTCGTGGCAAGCAGGAACAATCCGGCCCCGACAGCAGAAAGCATCGGCAGCCATTCACATCCGACCCGGTTGAAAATCCGGATGAGCGAATATACCAAAGGACATCTATTTGAAAATGGAATACCGGATAGAAAGTTGACCTACAGGGAACATTTAGCTTTCCCGCCATTCAGCAAATCCCCATCCATGCAAACCGCTCTTTTAGAATCACAGCTGGAGCTTTCACGGCAAGCAGTGTCGCACCGCGACATCGCGGAACTGGTGGAAACTTGTATCGAGCACACCGCCGAGGCGTTGCTGCATACCCATTCGGCCAGTCGCGGCGACGTCGCGCATGCGATCGCGACGGTGCGCAGGGCTCATGCCCAAGGGCAGCCGGACGACCTGATGGCGGCCATCGCCCGGATGCAGCTGGATGACGGGCAGGGGCTTGCTGAAGCGGTTGGAATCCTGGGCGGGCGGCTCGCCGCCACGCTCAATCCTGCCCCGCAGATGATTCCCTTTGCCGGCAGATTGGTCGCTCCATCCTCGTTTTACGAATCGTTTGACCGGCTTCACCAGCTGGCAAGGGCGTTGTTGGCACCGGTGATATTCGCCGAAGACGTCGCCTCGATCGGTGTCGGGTCGCCCAATCCGATCGCCGCAGCGCTGTTGGCCGGAAAAATCCAGGAACTCGTCTCGCGCCGCTTCGAAATCCGCCCGTTCATGACCATCGCCCGCATCGATTACGAGACCTGGACGCTTTTAACCCACCGCCATTTTGAGCTATGATTCGCTTCGATGGACTTTGGTTCAATGAATTCACCAGTCGGCGCATCATGGCGGAATTGGCGCGGCACAATCCGGCCCATGCGAAGCTCTCGCACGACCAGGTGGCCAACCGGGTCACTCGTTTCAGCTTCATGTCCGCATTGGCCAAGCTCAACGGCTTGCCGTTCTTTCCGCGGGTGGCCGAGTTTTGCGACGGCACCCTGCAGGTCGGTTGTAATCCCAAGGTGTTGGCGGGCGGGCTTTTCACGCCGCTGTGCCGCTCTGGCCAGGATTCTCTCATCGTCGCCTTGGCCGACCCCTGGAGCTTGCTGCCGGATGCCTATCTCGCACCACTGTTCCCCGATTTGGAACTCGTGAGAATCGTCACCCTCGCCCCGGAGATCACGCGTTCCATCCAGGCGGCTACACTCCAAGGCTAAGGAGTCCCGAGTCGGGCACCCCGCGGCCGCCGCAATATCGCTGCGGCTGGCTGGCAAATCCAGCCCCAGGCAGCTCGCAAAAGAAAAATGAGCCCCCCGTGAAATTTGCGCTTGCACCGCATCAGTGCCATGATAACACTGCGGCGGCCAAGTGAACCAAGATTCATTTGCAACGGGTTACAGAGCAATAACCCGCGTGATGCCAGCCAAAGCGAGGATAGCTCAGTCGGTAGAGCAGTTGGCTTTTAACCAATTGGTCCTGGGTTCGAATCCCAGTCCTCGTACCTTTTTCAAAGCCTTGATCCCCAAGGGATTGGGGCTTTTTTTTATTCTGATAGAGTTTCCCCCGTGTGCCCATATCATGCCCCTATTTTCCGGGGACGACGGCAATAGCGGCACCAGCACGCTGCGTTTCGCGGTGAACAGCATGCGATGAACAGCCGCCTGCCCGGCTCGGTGCTTGGATAATCAGCTTGCTCATTTCCGGGCTGGTGGAACACTGACTCGGTAACCCGATGCTAGTTTTCGCTGGACGCATCAATCATCGTCCACAGGCATGGCTCACAGGCATCAGCCCCGGCCGACGGTTTGCGGCGCCTTTGCCAACTCCCACTCCTCCAGCAGCGCCGGGCACCGCAGTTCGGGCTCACCATGACACGCCCTCGATGCCAGCGACCCGATGAACCCGGCCAGCGGCACCGCCCTGACCCTCCGCGTATCCAGTTCCAGCAATCCTTCGGCGGCAAGGCTCTCCAAAACCTCGTCGCGTTCGTCCGCAGTGAAGCACACAAACCTACGCTGGAGGTCGCGGCGGCTGACCTCCCCCTTCTCCCTGATATAGCTCAGCACTTTCACAGC
>CAIVSK010000393.1 GCA_903908495.1 Akkermansiaceae bacterium | reverse complement strand
CTGCGCATAATAACCGAGAACGCACGCAGGCATGGCGATATGCTCTTCAGTCTGCCGGGCGTCTATAGCCTCAATCTTTGGTCGGGGCTCCCCACGCCTACGCTCGCCAATGCCACCCATTGGTTCTCATTGCTTTCGTCAAGTCAGCAAATGGCGATCATCACCCGGCTGCAGGCCGATCCCCGCGCTGTGTTAATCATCCAACGGGATACCCTGTACTATCTCGCGCGTTATGGCTTTCGAATCTCTGGCTCGCTCGCCGAATACCTGGGCCATGAGTTTGAGCAAGCCTTCGAAGTGGATGACTATGGATTCTGGGTGCGCCGCGGTCGAAAGATCGCACCACTTTCCACCGGACGAATCTTTTCCGTTCCGGCGAGCACCGGTGAGCAGAAGCTCGAGCTCGTGCTGAGCGGCCCGCGCGGCGCCTTGGGGTCACTTGAGTTATGGACGATAGGCACGCCATCCCGCGCTCATCGTCTGACGCTCACGATTGCCAATTCCTCGCTCGAAGTAACGCCCTTGGATCAAACCGGCACCCCGACTGGGAACCCGCATCAACTCGCTTGGTCGACGCCGCTCCCATCCGATGCAATCGTCCGATTGACGGCCACGTTCCGCGGCGATGTCGGGCCGCCCGACAAGCTGGTGGCCTTCGTCTTTGATACGCAGGGGCAACGAGTGGCGGCCGCTCGCGTGCTCCGTTGAATGCGCCGCCGCGCCGGCTGGACCCCGTCAATTCCGGCGGCGGGCCACGAGCAGCAAACTGACCCCGAACGGCAAGGGCATACGGATGCGGCCCGCGCTGACAAAGACGCGTTGCAGCAGCCGGTTGAGCCAGGGTTCCAGTTCACGATCCTCCGTGCGCGGCCCGGGCGGCGCGCCGGATCGCGTGGTCCAGCGTCGCCACTTGCGCACTAGCCATACCACGGGATAGGCGACCATATTGGTGTAGTTCACATGCACCAGCTCCCAGTGCTCCGCCAGAAACAAGGCACATAACTGTGGGCGTGAGTACCGCCGGTAGTGGTGCAATGCCTCGTCCCAGTCACTCCACAACGCCATCCCGGCAGGGACGGTGATGACGGCGAGGCCGCCAGGCCTGAGCAAACGGTGGAAGCCGCGCACCACCGCGGCATCATCCGGCACGTGCTCCAGCACATCAAGCGCGGTCACGTAATCGAGCGAACCGTCCGGCAGCGGCACCTGGTCCCCGGAGAGACTGAGGATCTGCCCAGGGCGAAACCGGCGGCGCAGAATACGCAGGGCCTCTTCGTGATCGTCGAGGACGAACACGCGGCAAAGCGGCTCCATCTCTTTGGCGAAAAGGCCGGTGCCGGCGCCACAGTCCAGCAGCACGTCGTCCGGGCGCGGCGGCCGCGCCCGTTGAATCCAGCCGCGCACCAGCTCGCGTTTGCCAGCGTAGTACCAGTGGGTTTGCTCCACGCGTTCAAGGTTTTGGTATTCCTCTGTATTCATGATCCGGGGTGGCGATGGCGCTGCGTACTTCCTGCTTGTGGGCAGCGTCATCAGCCGCCGATAATGTGTCCACGTTTTTGTTGCCCGCCCGCATGACGCCGCTGCATCGCCTGCCTTCTGTGGTTGTGACCGCCGCGGTCGCCGTCTTGCTCGCCTTGCATTGGTGGCTGGCCGTCAGCGCAACTTTCGGGGAAAGCGTGACCGCCGACGAGACGGCGCACCTCACCGGCGGCTACTGCTACTGGCGTTTCAACGACTACCGTCTGCAGCCAGAAAACGGCAATCTACCGCAGCGCTGGGGTGCCTTGCCCCTGCTCCTGGAAAGGCCGCGGCTCGAGCCTGCGGCCGCGCCGGGGTGGTGGTCGCTTTCGCACGTGTGGCTGATCAGCCAGCAATTTTTCTTCGCGTCGGGCAATGACACCGACTTCATGCTCGCCACCGCGCGCGCCACCATGGCGTTGTGGAGCGTGGCCACCGGATTGCTGGTCTTTGGCTGGTCGCGCCGGTTGTGGGGCGACGCCGGCGGGCTGCTTTCGCTCACACTCTACACCTTCTCGGCCACAACGCTCGCCCACGGGCCGCTGGTGACATCGGACATGACCGTGACGTTTTTCCTGCTGGCCGCGACCGGCGCCTTCTGGCGCCATCTCCAGCGCCTTGATGCCTGCAGCCTGGCCTTGAGCCTTGCTGCCACCGCCCTCACCTGCGTGGCAAAATTCTCCTTCCTCCTTCTGTTGCCGGTCTATGCGCTGCTGGTAATCTGGCGACTCGCCGAGCCGGCACCCCTTGCCATGATCTGGCGCGGCAAGGAACGCCAACTCGCCAGCGGCTGGGCGAAGTTCACGGCGATGGCGTCATCAGCTCTGTTCCATGGCGTGACCGCCTGGGTGGTGATCTGGGCATTCTTCGGCTTTCGCTACTCCGCCTTTGCGCCGGGTCTGCCGCCGGGTTGGAAGTTCTACATGCCCTGGCAGGTCATCCTGCCAGCCTCGGGTATCTGGCCGACCCTAATCGCCCACGCCCGGCTATGGCAGATACTTCCCGAGGCCTTTCTGCAGGGTCTCGCCTATGTGCGTTACGCAGCAGAGGAGCGTGGCGCGTTTCTGAACGGTGATTACAGCATCACCGGCTGGGTGACGTTCTTCCCCTACGCCTTCATGGTGAAAACGTTCATGGCTGAACTGGGGGCGATCACGCTTGCCTTCGGCGTCATGGCGACCCGCTGGTGGAAGGCGGGCGGGGGACGCATCGTGAAAGACCTGCGGCGGGTCGCTCCTTTGGTCGTCCTGTTCGTGATTTACTGGGCCTTCTCGCTTGCCAGTCACCTCAACATCGGGCACCGCCACATTCTGCCGGTCTATCCAATTCTCTTTATTTTTGCGGGTGTGATTGTCCGGCCCGCGACCTCGCGTTGGTTATCCGGCGCCGCCGTGGCTCTGGCCGGGCTTGCCGCGATGGAGAGTATGGCCATCCGGCCGCACTATCTGGCCTATTTTAATGTTCTCGCTGGCGGCCCGGTCAATGGCTGGCGGCACTTGGTCGACAGCTCGCTCGATTGGGGTCAGGATCTGCCGGGCTTGGCGCAGTGGTTGCGCAGTCACCGGCAATCGGGTGAGCCGGTT
>CAIVSK010000392.1 GCA_903908495.1 Akkermansiaceae bacterium | reverse complement strand
GCGCAGCCGCACGATGGTCGAGGCCTGCTTTACCTCGGTGACGGGCGCGGTCTGCGTGCCGTCCGGGCTCGTGACGATGGCCTGCAGCCGGGTGATGGCCGGCAACACGTCCAGCGTCACCACCCGGTCAGCGCCGACCTGGGGGGTGACGGCGAGAATGGTGCCAATCGTGATGGTGCTGACGGAATAGCTGTTCTGCGTCTGGCTGAACGGCGTGGTCGTGCCCGGCTGGTTCAGCGTCGTGCTTTGCTGCAGGCGGAAAAACGGCTGGTCCTGGCCCACCTTGATGAAGGCGGTCTGGTTGTTGAGTGCACGCAGCCGCGGCTGCGAAACGGTCCGGACATCGCCTTGCTGTTGCAGGGCGTGGATCACGGCCGAGGCCCCGCCGGTCGCCAGATTGGCGACAAAGGTGTTGGTCGAGAGTGTGTCGCCGCCGATGCCGGTCACATCGAGCGCGGACGATCCGCCAAAATGCAGGCCGCCGACCGCGGTGGCCGCCTGATCCCAATCGACGCCGAGTTTTCTCTCGTCGCGGAGCGTCACTTCGACCAGGCGAGCCTCGATTTCGACCTGCTGGTTGATGCGGCGGTTGGTGAGATCGATGAACGCCTTGATCGTTTCCTGGCGGCGCACCGGCGCGGTGATCTGGGCGACGCCGCTGAACCGGTTCAACACCAGAGTCTCGCCGTCCTTGAGCATCGCCCGCAGTTCGGCTTCAAGGTTTGACCAGAAGGTGTTCTCGTTGGCCTGGGTGATGGAAATCTGGGTCGTATCAGACTGGCCGTTGAGGACGTTGCCATAGGGCGTGTTGGCGCCAAACAGGGTCGTCGGCGTTTGTTGGCTCTGCTGGTAGGTCGTGCCGGGATACGTTCCGTTGCCGTTGTTGGTGCCGCCGAGCGTGATCGAGGCGCTGCCGGAGCCGCTGCGCGTGAGCTGCGGATAGTCGATTGAATAGAGGACAGTCTTGAGGCGCTTGACCACGAAGCCCGCGGGCGACTCTTCGAAGTAGTAGCCGTACGGCTCGGTCAGTGCCGCCAGGGCGGTGCGCAGGGTGGCGTGATGCAATTCGATCGTGACTTCGCCTGACACATCCGGCTCAGCCAGGATCGTCGTCTGGCACGAACGCGCCAGGGCGCGGAGTGCGGCAGGCAGCGGCGCTTTTTCCAGTTGCAGGCGTTCGACCGGGCGGTCGAGCACCGGCTGGACGCCATCGTTGGCCGCTGTGGTTAGTGTCAGAACGGTCAGGCCGAGGACGGCGCTGGTGATGCGAAGGAAGTGGAGGTGGTTCATGGGTTGGTCAGGGGACTTGGATCACGAGCGGGGTGCCGTTGTGGGTCTGTGGATTGGCCAGCAATGCGCGGCTGGACCCGCGGTACTTAAGCTGCACGGGCGCGATGACGTTGAAGGACTCCGTCACCGGCGTTGCCGGGAGATAGAAGGCGTCGCCGGGCTGGCTCGCCTGGATCAACACGGCGCCGGGTCCGGTCACCTGCACCAAGCCGTTGCTGATGGTCGCTGCGCCGCTCAAGACAGTGAATGTCACGGGGAGGCCGGATGAAGAGCTGGCGCTCAACGCGAATGGCACTGAGCCGGTGGCTTGGTTTCCAGGCTGGTCAAAGGTGATGGTTTGGGCGGTCTTCGGCGCGAAGTTGGCCTGCGCTGATTTCGAGCGATCGAGGGTGAGATCGACCGTAGGCGCATTGCCGCTGGCATCGCCGCTCCAACCCAAGAAATAGTGCGTCGCGTCCGGCGTGGCGGAAATCGTCACGGTGGTGCCGATGGGATAGCTGCCCCCCGGGGTGACGCCGCCGCCGGCCGTGGCGCTCGTGGCGAGAAGATAGATCTTTGGGGTGAAGTTGGCCTGCACCGACTTGTTGCGGTCAACCGTGACGCTCACGGGATTGGCCGTGCTGGCGGCATCTCCGCTCCACCCCGCGAAATCATGCGCCGCATCCGGGAACGCGTTCACGGCCACCACGGTGCCCGCGATGAACGTGCCGCCGGCTGAGACGCTGCCGCCTGCGCCCGCGGTCGTGCTGAGTGTGTATTGCGGAGGCGGCGGAGCGGCGATGGCCACTGTCTGCGAGATAGTTCCCGACGTGGCACCCGTGGCGTCCACCGCCTGCGCGGTAAAGGTGATGGTTTGCGGACCGGTGTCGCTCGTGGGATTGCCGGAATCGGCGTCCGTGCCATTGCCCCTGCCGCCAAAGGCGAAGGGCTGGCCGTTCTTCCAGACATTCACCTGGGTCAGGTTGCCGTCCTGGTCGTGGCCGTGCGCCGAGACCGTGTAGCCCTGGCCGCTGGCCACGATACCGGGGGTCGAGTTCCACGAGATCGTCGGTGGATTGTTTGGCGCGGCGATGATG
>CAIVSK010000391.1 GCA_903908495.1 Akkermansiaceae bacterium | reverse complement strand
TTGATGGTGGTAGTGGCTTCAGTTAGGGCGAGGTTCACCACATGGAGACAGACGGTCGTGCCGTCCTCGCTTTTCGTCGCGGTCACGTCGAGCTGGGGGTTACCCTCGATGGTGCTGGCGATGACCAGGGGCAGGTGATTGCCGGAGGCCATTTGTTGGGCGAAATAGGGCGGCATGCCCCAGACCTGGCCCGGGGTGAAAAAGACATGGCCCTGGTCCCAGCCGTTGTCGTTTTGTCGCCATGGCTGCAAGCCGTTAGCCTCGCAGTCGATCACGACGAAGTCACCGTGGCGGCGTACGGCATTCAATGTGGTGGCATGGCCGAGCGCGCGCTGCTGGTTGTGGAGATTGCCGTTTTCCTCGAAGATGACCCCTTTGGTTTTCGTCGCGGGCACCCATTTTTCGAACAATTGCCTCGCCTCGCTGAGCATCGAGTCGACGGCCTGACCGGAGTTGGCATCGTCTGCCCACGGGTGGAAATCCCAATAGGTGGCATTGCCCTCAAGTTGCTTGAGCACCTTTTCGCAGTTCGGGTTATTGCCGCGCCACCATGCCGCGTTGATGAATTGGAGTCCCGCATCCTTGGTCCTCATCGCGGCGGCAAGCAGCTTGAAGCGCTCGATGTAATGGTCGTAGTCGGCTGCAATATCGCCCCAAATCACTTCCTCGTTGCCGATCTCGATGTATTTCACCCGGTAGGGGTTAGGATGGCCGTCCGCAGCGCGGGCCTTGCCCCACAGGGTGGAAACATCGCCGTTGAAATATTCGACCATGTCGGCCATGTCCTGAGGAGATTCCTCGACGTTGATGGCGAAGGCGGCCTCGATTCCGGCCCGTTCGCAGAAGGCGACAAACTCGATGATGCCGAAGCCATTGCTCGTATCAGGATGCCAATGACCATGGTACTGGGGACGCAGATCGGGATCACCGACCATCTTTTTCCAACGATACCCGGGCTCGTTGACCGCCGTGCCGCCGTAGCGCAGGAAACTCAGATTCCCTTTCACCATGGCATTTGCAATATCTTCGCGTACAGGGAGCCCCTTGAAGCGGCCGCTTGCGGGCTTCATCAACACCGCTTGATCGATCCACAGCATTCCCGGGGCGTCGATGGAGATGACGAAGCGGGCGGCGGGATCGCTCGCATTGGCGGTTAGCGAAAACGGGGATTTCGTCCACGAACCGGTGATGCCCGAGATGGTTTGGCTGGCGTAAACGCGCGAACCCGCTAGATTCTGCAGGCTTACGGTGACATTGCCCTTCAATTGCTCGCCGCGCAGATAGACACGGCCGGAAAAACGGCCGTCTTTTTCCACGGCGATTCCCCATCGGTTGAGCCCGCGGTTAGCCACGCCGACGGATCCGCGGCCGCTCTTGAACTCCACGCGTTGCGAGCACCGGGTGTTATACGCTTGTGTGGAATCCGTCAGGAAACCCGCGCCTGCGCTGTCAGTTAGAAAAGGATCCCAGCAAGCGCTGACATCGGTGGCGGGCGTCGATGTGAACGAATGACGCACCAAGCGCCCGGCGATGTGGGTTTCAACGTTCCTGAATCCGGCGTTGGCACCCCATGTCCGCAGTCCGATGCTGCCGGCTGGCAGCGGTTGGGCATCGGTGAAATCGATCACAGGCTTCGACTCGCTATTCAGATAGATGAGAATTTGAGGGCCCCGCGTCGTCACCTTGAGATGCTGCCATTGGGATGGATCGACGGCAACGGCCGCCGTGTGCAGTTCCTGCCAGTTTTGCCGATGCTTGCCGAGCACGATGCTTTTTCCATCCGCAGCCAGGCTGATCTCATAACCGTCAAACGCGTCCGCGCCGGCCGCGGCATGATTGACGCGTATGATCACTCCCGCATTGGTCCTCTCGCCGTGGTTTCCGGCAAAACGAAGGTCGCAGTCAATCGTGCCATCGGTAAACGCCTGCTGCGCTTTGACAATCTTGGCCCCCTGCTCCGCGGTCACGTTCACCGCCTCTGATGCAGCTCCGGATCCGGACGGCTTCCACTCGCCGCCCCATGTCGCCCAGTCAGTTAGAGTCGCGGCGGGCGCAGCCTCTTCGAAACTTTCGCCAGCCAGGAGTTGCCCGTAGAGGCCACCGTAGATTTCGTGATTCACATCCTCGATGCACGCACCGTAGATCATCGGCGAGGTTTGATTTCTCACGAGCTCCGCGTCGGCGTGGATCGTGGCGGCAACAACTCCGTGCATGCAGGTCATGGCGAACACGGCACCCCAACCCGCAATCCGGGCGGGTGAAACCGCGGAGACGATGGCTCGGGTTCTAGCGGAATTGGGGGTGCAAGCACTGGTGGCGGTGGCTGGGCGGTATTTCATGGGATCACGAGGATTCATTTTGGGCTTCCGGCGTCGTGGCCCCAGGCAACCACCACAGTGAGCAATACAAGCAGGTGCCGGAAGAAATTCATGGGATTTTCGAGAGCAGGGAAAGCCCGTTTCTCAACCCTCCTGGCACCTTTGGCAAGCCCTAAAAGCACTGTGTCCGAGCCGGTTTACTGAGGATTGTCAGATCCTTGTGAAGCGTGCGTATCGCAGGGCCCCGGAATCGATTCTCGTGAAGTGTTTTCTCATGGTGTTTGCGGATTTGCCGCCTATCCTCGCCGTCAGGGGCCATGCCGGACCCTCGTGAGTCGTTACTCTCCAAATCATGAAATACCTGCGCCGTATCTTCACCGCTTTTCTGTTCGCCTTGCCCGCCGCATTACCGGCTGCGGACACCAAACCTAACGTGATCCTCATCCTCATTGATGACATGGGCTATGGAGACGTAGGAGCGTTTGGCTCGACGAGGAATCACACGCCTAACATTGACCGGATGGCCCGTGAAGGCATGAAGCTTACCTCATTCTACGCCGCGCCGGTATGCACGCCGTCGAGGGCGCAGGTGCTCACCGGTTGCTATGCCAAACGGGTGTCGCTGCCCGACGTGATCTTTCCGGCCTGTCCCATCGGCATCAGTGCGAAGGAACGCAGCGTGGCCGAGTTGCTCAAGGACGCGGGCTACGCGACAATGTGCATCGGCAAATGGCACGTTGGCGACCAGGCGGAGTTCCTGCCCACCAGGCATGGTTTCGACCACTATTTCGGCCTGCCCTACTCCAACGATATGGGCGGCAGCGAAACCGGTCCAGCGCCTGCCGGTGCCACGCGCAAGGGATCACCGCCGCTGCCCTTGGTGCGCGACGACAAGGTCATTGAAACCGTCCCGCCACCCGCACAAGACCGTCTAACCGAACGGTACACGGACGAGGCGGTCAAGTTCATCACCGACCACCAGGCCAAGCCATTCTTCCTGTATTTGCCGCACACCGCCGTGCACGTGCCGATTCATCCGGGTGATAAATTCAAAGGCCACTCAAGCAATGGTTCGTATGGCGATTGGGTCGAGGAAGTCGATTGGAGCGTCGGTAAAATCCTCGACACCCTCCACCAACTCAAACTGGCCGATCACACGCTCGTTATCTTCACCAGCGACAACGGCCCGTGGCTCACCCAGGGGAAAAACGGCGGGTCCGCCGGCCCGCTGCGTGGCGGCAAGGGTGGCACCTTCGAGGGCGGCATGCGTGAACCCACGATTGCTTGGTGGCCTGGCCAAGTGCCTGCCGCGAGTTCCTGCGATGCGGTGGCCGGCAACATCGATCTGTTGCCGACATTTGCCGCGCTGGGTGGCGCGGGTTTGCCGGAAGGCGTCAAGCTCGACGGCAGGGATTTGACCCAGGTTCTGTTGGGGAAGTCACAACAATCACCCCGCGAAGCTCATTATTATTTCAATTCTAACCGTCTCGAGGCCGTCCGCAGCGGCCCGTGGAAGCTGGCGATCGTACGCCAATCTGAAAACTTGGAGGCTGGCCGGAATACGTCCGGCACGCCGGGGACTGAATTCACCCCGACCCTCTACAACCTTGACACTGATATCGGTGAGCAACACGACGTCGCGGCTGAACACCCCGAGGTGATCGAGCGCCTGCAAAAACTCGTGGCTGCCATGGATGCCGACCTCGGCGTGAGGAAGCCTGGCCCGGGCGTGCGGCCGCCAGGCCGCGTCCAGCAGCCGAGCGGCCTCTATCTGACGGAGTGAGGAAATTCCGAATTCCAATTGTCAGCATGACTTGGCGTTCGCTCCATTGCATGGTTCCCGGTTGCTGCTGCGCGCTGCCGCTGGCTGAAGCGGCGGAGGCCATTCGCGAGAATGCGTCCACAAACGCTCTAGTGGCAGTGGGCCTTCGGCTGCATTGACAGGTGATCTGCGGATGGCTATCTTGCGGCCGCATGACACGCTTTCTTGATCCCCGCAGCGACATTGTGTTCAAGCGGATTTTCGGTGAACACCCGGAGATTCTGCGGGAGTTTCTCAACGGGGTTCTGCCCTTCGAGAGCGAAAGCGAGTTCATCGTCTCACTCGAATACCTTCCCGGCGAGCAGGTGCCGGACATCCCGCTGATCAAAAACAGTATCGTGGACGTCCGATGCAAGGATGCCTCCGGCCGCCAATTCATCGTGGAAATGCAAATGGCATGGACCAACGCGTTTCTCCAACGCGTGCTTTTCAACACCAGCAAGGCCTACGTGCGTCAATTGGAAAAAGGCGAGCGCTACGAAATGCTCTGCCCGGTCTATGGCCTGAGCATTCTGGACGATACCTATGATCCCGATCCGGACACTTATTATCACGATTACCGGATCGTGGAGTCGGGCAAGCCGGAGCGGGTGTTGGAGGGCCTGCGGTTGGTGTTCATCGAACTGCCGAAATACCGCGAGAGCCGCCCGAAGGAAGCTCGCAAGCTGCGATGGGCCTGGCTGAAGTTTTTGCAGGAGGCCGGCAATGCAGGCACCCAGGGCCACGCCACGGTGGAAGAGTTCCGCGAAGAGGTGGGCATCACCGAACCGCTGCGCCAAGCATTGACCATCGCCGAGGAATGCGGTTTCAGCCCGGCGCAGTTGGAGCGCTATGACTCGTTCTGGGACGCGGTGAGCCGCGAACGCACACTGATGAGCGCCAAATACAACGAGGGCATCGCTGAGGGCCGCGCTGAGGGCCGCGCTGAGGGCCGCGCTGAGGGCCGCGTCGAGGGCGAGACTCGCGGCCTCGCCATGGGGCGCTCAGAGGGCGAGGCTCTGGGCTTGCTTAAGGCGGCGGCGGGCATGAAGGCGCTCGGCATTGAACCGCAGGCCATTGCCCAGGCCACCGGTCTATCAATTGAACGGATCTCCGAGTTGTAGGTGTCGCTGATTCCACTGTCGACGTGGTGCACGCCCCCAGCGTGACTATGCGTGACACGCAGGAAATGTTCTCCAAATCGTAGGAATGCCTCAAGCGGCGTTGCGCTCCGTATTGCGGTTCGCCGGGCAGGAAGTTGGGTCGAGATCGCAGGTGGGCAACTCGCCCCCAGCCGGTCCTTTTGGGAAGCGGTCCCTGCCACGCGGTCGCACTGCGCTGGGCAGGGACGCACCTCCCGGGGCGTCCGGCGGTGGCGAGGTCGCAGTTCTCTGCCGCACATCACTCGCAGTCTCTATTGGTGATTCCTTTCCGCGCCCCTCCCGCTCACTTCGTCTCACGCCACATGGCCGCTGTCGTTCCGCCGCGCTCCGCCTGCCCGTCACCGCGGCATGCAGGACGACCCGTCCGGCTCGGCATCCCGCAGCCCCGCATTCCGCGGGCCCCGTGCGGTTTTCCCCTGCGATGAATTCTTTCACGCGGGGTTTGTAATTTCCGATTAAGTCGCTAAACTTGCCGCTGTGAGCGATTCCGAAAACGATTCAATGCGCGGGCTATTATCAGAATTTGCCCTCGGTCCGGCTTGGGCACGTGCCGGCAGCAGCCCGCAAACCCTCAAACCCAGAGCCGCCCCCGATGCAGGCAGAAGCAACGAGCGCGAGCCGCGGCGGGGTGAGCAAGATCGTGGATTTCGCGATCGCGACGAGCGCCGCCCGCCCCAGGGCCGCCGGGAACCCTACTCCGAGCGCCGCACCGTCCCCCAGCAACCCGAGGAATCCGGACCGGCCGAGGGTGTCCGCGTCTCCTTGAATCCGGACCCCCAAGCGATCCATTTGATCGGCCGTGAAGTCCACCAAGTGGCCCGGGTTTACGCGCTTTTCGATATTGCGCGCATTCTCCTCGCCGAACGCGGGCGTTGCCGCGCGCTGTTTGAGGTCGCCCCCGACCACGCCCCTTTGTTCTGCGGCAAGCTCGATGAATCGTTGTTTTTAACCCGTGACGAAGCCATTCGCCACCTGTGGGGCTCGGATTTGAGCCAGCAATTGATCGAAGAGGAAACCATCGAAGTGGATCCGCCGAGCGGCCGCTTCCAGGCCGTCGCCCGCTGCGGGCTGTCCGGCGTCTGGCTGGGGCCGCCTAACCACCATTCCTACCAAACAAACCTGCGCCGCCTGCACCGCGAGCGTTTCGCCAACATGCCCTTCGAGGTCTATGCCTCGAAAGTCCGCACTGAACGCAGCGAGGAAGCCGTTGCCGCCTGGCTTGAGACCATGAAACAAAAGGTCCGCTGGCGCATCAAGGGCGGTGACGAAAATGCCTGGATCGAGGACCGTGCGGAAGCGGAACGGGCGGTGGCGACGCGTTGTTTCGAGACGGTGTACGCCGAGTTGCGGAGCGCGGAAGTATCCGGTGCCATCCTGCCTGACAACATTTCCCCGGCCCTGCTCACCTCGCTGCGCATGGTTGGCGGTCACGCCCGCCAACATCCGGCCATCCTGATTCCCGCCGTGTGCCGAGCGCTCGAAACCGAGCACCTGCCCGTCTTTAAACGCCTCGGCAAACTCCACACCGGCCCGGCCCGCCCCCATGCGCTCGACCCCGACATCATTCTCGCCGCGCGCCCTGCTGCCATGGTCGAATGGATCCGCAACAACAGCCCCGCCAAACTCGCCGGCCTGTGGCAGGCGGTTCTGCCCGAGGGCCTCACCGAACCGACGCCGGAATACGCCGCCGATTTGTTCTGGCTCCTTCATCAGGGCCACATCTTGCTCTACGCCGATGACAAGCTCGCCATGCAGGAGCCCCGCGAGGCAACCCCGCCGAAAGCCGCCAAAAAGCCCAAGAGTCCCAAGCCGGCGCAGTCAGACCTTGCCGCCCCAACCGGGGATGCTCCCGACTCTCAAACAGCGGCGGACGAACTAACCGGCGGGCAGTCCTCAGACGCACCGACCGACGCCCAAGCGCCCGTCGCCGAAGCCCCCGTCGCCGAAGCCCCCGTCGCCGAAGCCCCCGCCGCCGAAGCGCCCGCCGCCGAAGCACCCGCCGCCGAGGCACCCGCCGCCGAAGCCCCCGCCGCCGAAGCCCCCGCCGCCGA
>CAIVSK010000390.1 GCA_903908495.1 Akkermansiaceae bacterium | reverse complement strand
TGGTGAGCAGCACGTCCTGAACGTCCTTGGAACAACGGTCGAGCTCATTGACGACCTTGACCTGCCACGTTCCGAAGTGCGATCCGTAGGCAAGGTTGCGCGTCCACTCGCGGGCCATGTCGAGCGACAGATCCCGGCCGTTCACATCCTCAATCGCTGAGGGATGATCGGCGAGGGTCTTGGCGATCAGGTTCACAATGGACGTTTTGCCGATCCCGGGCGAGCCGGAGATCAGGATTTTCAACGGCTGGTCGGGCGCATCCCGCAGGCGTGTCGCCTTCCGCAAGAGCAGTTCGGCCACCTTGGCGGCGTGGCCCACGAAATCGGCGGGGCAGGCCGGGATGAAGCAAGTCGGGGCGACGGTCGTTTTCATGGCAGTTCGGACAGCGTGCTGGCAATGCGGCGGACTGACCAGCCGTTGGCGGTCAGGGTTTGAATGGTCTGTTGGTGGGGCACTTTGAGGATGTTGGCCATGCCTCGCCTCCATGCAGCTCTGCGATGCCTGGAAGGAAGCTGTTTTCACATCCGTAAGTGGTGCACTTTGAATCCTAACAAGTGACCATTAGGTGGTGCACTTTGGGTGACCACTGACAGCCGCTATTGCCGTCGTCCCCCGAAAATACGGGCATGATATGGGCACACGGGGGAAACTCTATCAAAATTAAAAAGCCCTAATCTGTTGATGATTAGGGCTTTAAGCTGGAGCCGGCTGTCGGGCTTGAACCGACGACCTGCTGATTACAAATCAGCTGCTCTACCACTGAGCTAAGCCGGCAAAATATTGGAATTACGGGGATTTACGGGATTTCCTAACGACCGTTGACCACCGGTCTTGATTGCCGAGTCGAACCGCAACGATCCAGTAAACCGCTCACGAGGAAAGCAACCGGAGGGCCTCCCGTCAAGGAATACGTCCAGGATTTCGTGGTGCCTTTGAATTGCCGTCTTCTTTCAGGATCGCCGTCACCCGCTGAAGCGCTGTCGCGCCACCCTTCGCCCCACGACCCAATGATGACGGGCTGGGAGCTCAGAGGGTTGCGTTTGGTTGATTCTGGCCTAGCTTGGAGGGTCAACAGAAAGGTTCGTATGAAAGCACTCAACCTCAATCAAATCGAAGAGGATATCCTGGTGCAGGTCCTGAAACAGTGCGTGGCGGGTTTGATCCATGAAATCGACCACACCCACCACGGCGAGTTCAGACAGATGCTCCGCGAGCGACGCAACGTTCTCGAAGGCATCCTCGGCAAATTGCCCGCCCGCGTCGTGCAGCCGGCCTGACCGGTAGGCCTGGGTGTCCTGCCCCCAGTCGCAAGGGCGTTCTGCTTGGGGGCATTCGGTGGGTAACTTGGAGTCTGGGCGGGGCGTCCGGACCGTGGCGGTACGGGCGTGCTGCCCCGTGCCGTCAGTTTGGCAGGAGATCAGGGTGCCCGGGGCTACTCGTGGCGGAGCGCCTCGATTGGATCGAGGCGCGAGGCTTTCCATGCTGGGTAGAACCCGAAAACAATGCCAACGCCGGCGGCGACCAGGACCGAGATGACAATGGCGGACACCGAGATTTCGGTGGTCCAATGTTGGAATTCGCGGACCAGGATGGAGGTGCCGCGACCGAAGATGATGCCCAGCGCGCCGCCGGCCAGGCACAGCAGGAAGGCTTCCAGGAGGAATTGCCGTAAAATGTGGTGGCGGCGGGCGCCGACAGCCATCCGCAGGCCGATCTCACGGGTGCGCTCGGTGACCGAAACGAGCATGATGTTCATGATGCCGACGCCTCCCACGGCCAGCGAGATGGTGGCTACAACGAGCAGCAGCGTGCCCATCAATTCAGCGGTGCGCGACGAGGCGCGGGCGATTTCAGTCATGTCCAGCACGTTGAAGTCGTTGTCGTCGTCGTCGCCGAGGTGATGCCGCTCGCGCAAGACGGCGGTGATTTGCTTGATGGCCTCGGGCACCTGCTCCGGGGTGGCCGCCTTGGCCTGAATCATGTCGATATTGGTCTGGCCCACCGGTGGCGGCCGGTTGACCAATTGCGCCGCCGACGCCGACGGATAGAGCCCATGGGCGCCGGGGTAGAGATTGTGCGTCGAGCGTGCTCCGGCGGTGGCATCGGCCTTGGGTGGGGCGGCGCTCTGGCCGTTGACGCGGAACTTCATCGTGGTCCAGGGAGTGATGATGACATCGTCCTGGTCCTGGCCCATCATGTCGGCACCGCGGCCGGCGAGGATCCCGACCACGCGGAAGGGGATATTGCGGATTCTGACGATCTTGCCGATGGGAGATTCCTCTTCAAACAACTCGCGCTGTACGGTGGTGCCGATCACGCAGGTGGCGTTTCTGGAAGCGACGTCCGCGGAGGTGAAGCACTCGCCCGCCTCAAGGTCCCAATCCCGCGTGGCCAGGTACTCCGGCGCGCTGCCCGTCAGGCGTTGCGGTGACCAGTTGCGTTTGCCGTAAACGGCTTGGGCCTGGGCCCAGACCAAGGGCGACACCACGGTGACGGCCGGGCAAAGGCGGACGATGGCGTCAACGTCGCCGGGTTTGAGCGTCTGAAACGATCCGGCGCCCTGGCTCACGCCGCCATTTTTGACAGCGGCGGGGAAGATGGGTATTTTGCTGGCACCCATGCTGGCGATGGTTTTTCCAATGGCCGCCTTGGACCCTTGGCCGATTTCACGCATGGCGATGACGGCCGCCACCCCGATGATCACGCCCAGGACGGTGAGGGTCGAGCGCATCTTGTGCCGCCGCAAATTGCCCAGGGCGGTCCGCAAGGTTGGCGGCATCAGGGAGCCGAATGTCAGTGAAAATTGGCTGGCTGGCTGGGGATCGGTAGAACCGGGCGGATCATCTCCGGGCGCTGTGGAGGGGCCCGGCGAGGGGCCCAGCGAGGGCGGGAGTGGTGGTGGAGCAGGCGTTTGAAGCGATGTTTTGTTGCTGGCGGTCAGGGCTCCGGTACCGGCGTCGAATGCGAGTAAAGCCGGGGGCCGGTGATTTTGCGGCAGCGGCAGTGGCAGGGGCAGTGGCAGGGGATAAGACGTGCTGGTCCGAGCGCCTGACCCGCTGCGGGCCGGGCCGGGGCTGTCTTCCTCGATCATCCCGTCGGCCATCCGGATGGTCCGGTCGGCGTAACTGGCCACCTTGGGGTCGTGCGTCACCAGGATGACGGTGATACCCTCGGCGTGCAGGCGCTGGAACATCCGCAGAATTTCGTCTCCGACGCGCGAATCAAGGTTGCCGGTGGGCTCGTCGGCGAGCAGCAGGGTGGGACGGTTGACCAGGGCGCGGGCGATGGCGACGCGTTGTTGCTGGCCGCCGGACATTTGTGACGACTCATGGTGCATGCGATCGGCCAGGCCGACCTGTTTGAGCAGCGACTTGGCCAGCTCGCTGGCACCGGCGCGGGCTTGCCGGTGGACGGCGTAGTCCAGCGGCATGAGCACGTTGTGGAGGGCCGAGGTGCGGGGCAGCAGGTTGAAACTTTGGAACACGAATCCGAGTTTGCTGGTGCGCACCAAGGCCCGTTCATCCGGCGAGAGGCCGCTCATTTCCTGGCCGTCGAACCAAAAGCTGCCCGAGCTTGGGCGGTCGAGGCAGCCGAGAATATTCATCAGGGTGGTTTTGCCGGAGCCCGAAGCGCCCATCAGGGCGACCATTTCGCCGCGGTTGATGCTGAGGGAAACGTTTTTCAGGACCGGCACATCGACTTCGCCGAGGTGGTAGGTTTTGGTGATGTTTTCGAGGTGGACCAAGCGGCGGGAGACGTCGATTTTGCCAAGCGGCTCATGAGGATGAGTCGCTTCCGTGCGCGCCTTGGCCAGGCTTGGCGGGCTCATGACATTCATCGTTGAGAATTTCCTCGTTGGGTGGCAGGGTGGGGAAAACCGGCGGCACCGGTCACTGATCGGGAATGGGCGGCGGCCGCGAGGGCGGGCGGCAACAGGGAGAGCAGGGCTGGAGGCAAAAGCATGAGAAGTAGAGGCCGGATTGATACGGGAGCGGCGCGGCGGTACTATCACCGGACCTCAGCCAGTTGCAACCGCTACCCGCGGTTAGCGCAGCCGCGGATGTTCGACGGCGGTGAAGGTGATGCCCGGCTTGTCCTTGAAGCGTTGCAGAAACGACTCGCGCTCGAAGCCGTGGCCCCCACTCACCACCAGCACGCGGGTGCGGGCCGGCACTACCGGGTCAGCTGCTTGCGCCGCGAGGCCGGGCAGCATCCAGGCCAGCAACTGGGCCGCGGCAGGCAGAATCGAGGTCGTCGTCATGAACTCAAAGTCAGCCGAAGCCCTGGCGGCTGCCAACAACCTCGGCCCGCCATTGTCACGACATCTAAATAGTCTGTCACACGCTTTCAAAAATCGGGCTGTCGGCCGCTGTCGGCCGCTGTCGGCCGCTGTCGGCCGCTGTCGGCCGCTGTCGGCCGCTGTCGGCCGCTGTCGGCCGCTGTCGGCCGCTGTCGGCCGCTGTCGGCCGCGATCGGTTTGACGGGGTGTTCCCGTGTGCTAGATTGGGCCGTGAAATCCCTCAGCCCCCTGCTCCTTGCCCTCTCGCTCGTCACCGGTGCCCATGCGGCGCTGGTGGAAAAAGCCGTCATCTATCACCAAGGCGGCGCGACCTTGGAAGGTTACCACGTTTACGATGACGCGGTGGCCGGCAAGCGCCCGGCGATTCTGGTCGTCCACCAGTGGACCGGCCTGACGGACCATGAGAAGGGCCGCAGCCGCGCGCTGGCGCAACTCGGTTTCAATGTCTTCGCGGCGGATATTTATGGCAAAGGCATCCGGCCCCAGCCGCCGGAAGCGGGCACCGAAGCCGGGAAATTCAAGGGTGACCGCGTGCTCTTTCGGGCGCGACTCATGGCGGGGCTGGATTGGCTCAAGGCCGACGAACGCACCGAGGTAAAGAAAATCGCGGCGATCGGGTACTGCTTCGGCGGCACCGGCGTGCTGGAATTGGCGCGCTCCGGGGCGGCCGTGGCGGGCGTGGTTTCGTTTCACGGTGCGTTGGATGCGGCGCCGGGATTTTTGGCGCAGCCGGGCAAGGTCAAGGCCAAGGTGCTGGTGTTGCACGGTGCGGACGACCCCTACGCGCCGGCGGAACAGGTCGCGGCGTTCGAGAAGGAGTTCACTGCGGCGAAGGCGGATTGGCAGTTGGTGCTCTACAGTGGTGCCGTCCACGCCTTCACGCAGAAGGAAGCGGGCAATGACAACAGCAAGGGTGCCGCCTACAACGAGGCCGCTGACCGCCGCTCCTGGGCGGCGGCGCTTGCGTTTTTCGCGGAGTTGTTCAAGTGATGTAAGATGGCTGCGCCACGCAGCGTTTGGGAGCGTCCGCTCCGGTGCCCCTGAGTTGCTGCGACTTGTCCAACCCACTGCCATCTAACCATGATACGATCCCGCCCCACTCCGCACTTCGTGCTCTTGCCCCGGTTTTTTCTCGGCCTTGCGCTCATCACGCCGCTGGCGGCGGCCGTGGATTTCGTGCATGAAGTGGTGCCGATTCTCAAGCAGCACTGCGCCGAATGTCACGCCGACAGCAAACAGAAAGGCGGGCTCTCGTTCAATACCGAGGAGTCGTTCCGCAAGGGGTCCAAGAACGGCCCGATCATCGATGCAGAACATCCCGAAAAAAGCCTGCTCCTCAAACTCATCGCCAGCGATGATGAGGACGAACGCATGCCTCCGAAGGGCAAGGGGCTTGACGCGAAGGAAATTGAAATCGTCAGGGCGTGGGTGCTCGGCGGGGCAAAATGGGAGCCCGGGTTCGCCTTCAAAAAGCCGGCCTACGAGCCACCGCTGCGGCCGCGCGATCCGGCCCTGCCCATGGCCGTCGGCGAGCGCTCCAATCCGCTCGACCGCATTACCGACCACTATCTAGCGGAAAAAAAATCGCCCGGCCCCGCGCCGTTGGACGATGTCGCCTTTCTCCGCCGCGTCCATCTCGACCTCGTCGGGTTGCTGCCGGACGTGGAGGAATTGCACCGCTTCCTCGCCGACGCCGCGGCGGACAAGCGGGCCCGCGTGGTGGACGGTCTCCTGGCTAACAAAACCGCCTATGCCGAACACTGGCTGAGTTTCTGGAATGACCTGCTGCGCAATGATTACGCCGGCACCGGCTACATCGACGGCGGCCGCAAGCAGATCAGCGGCTGGCTCTATCAGGCGCTGCGCGACAACATGCCCTACGACCAGTTCGTGCGCGAGTTGGTGGCGCCCAGTCCCGCCACCGAAGGCTTCGCCAACGGCATCAAATGGCGCGGCAGCATCTCCGCCGCGCAGATCCCGCCGATGCAATATGCGCAGTCGGTGGGACAGGCGTTTCTGGGCATCAACCTCAAGTGCGCGTCCTGCCACGATTCGTTCGTGGACCGCTGGAAACTCAGCGAGTCGTACGGCCTGGCCGCCATTTTCTCCGATGTGCCACTGGAAATTTTCCGCTGCGACAAGCCGACCGGCAAGACCGCCGTCCCCGGCTGGTTGTTTCCCGAACTCGGCAGTGTCGATGCCAGCCTGCCCAGGGCCGAGCGGCTCAAGCAGCTGGCCGCCTTGATCACCGATCCACAAAACGGCCGCACCCCGCGCACCATCACCAACCGGCTTTGGCAGCGCTTGATGGGCCGCGGCATCGTCCATCCGGTCGATGCGATGCAGTCGGCACCGTGGAGTGAGGATTTGTTGGACTACCTCGGGACCCATCTGGCGGCTAATCATCACGACCTGAAGCAGACCTTGCGCCTGATCTGCCTGTCGCAGGCCTATCAATCGAAGACGGAGTCGCTCGCCGGGCAACCGCAGGAGAGCAGCTATGTCTATCAGGGGCCGCGGCCAAAGCGTCTAACGGCCGAGGAGCTCACCGACGCGATCTGGCAGATTTGCGGTACCGCGCCCGCCAAGTTCGATGCGCCCGTCAGCCGCGACGCCGGTGGTGAGGGCGCGGCCGCCAAGCCGCCGATGGTGCGGGCCGCCCTGTTGCAATGCGATTTGCTCATGCGCACGCTCGGCCGCCCCAACCGCGAGCAGATCGTCACCACCCGGCCGCTTGATCTAACGACCCTGGAGGCGATGGACCTCAACAACGGCGCCATCCTCGACGGCCGCCTGGCCGAGGGCGCGCAAGCGCTGGTGGCGCGCAAGTTCGCCTCGCCCGCCGCGCTGGCCACCTATGTGTGGCAGGCCGCCCTCTCGCGCGACCCCACCGCTGAGGAACTGCAGGCAGCGGTCGGATTGTTAGGTGAACCCCCGCAGGCCGCCGCCACCCAGGATTTGTTGTGGGGCGTGCTGATGCTGCCCGAGTTCCAGATCATTCGTTGAACAGTCATATCTAACACCTGTCATGCAACCCCTCGCCCTCGATCCCGCCGCACCGCGCCGGGATTTCTTGAAAAAGCTCTCCGCCGCCTCCCTCGCGGCGTTGATGGCCCGTGCGCCGCGCGCCGCCGCCGCCGACACCATCCAACATCCCGCGGCCACGGCCGACTCCTGCATCCTGCTGTGGATGGCCGGCGGCATGGCGGCACCGGAGACCTTCGATCCCAAGGCCTATCAGCCGTACACGAAGGGTGCCCCGGTCGCCAAGATGTTGTCCACCTTTCCGGCGATCGATACCGCGGTGGACTCGATCAAAATCTGCCAGGGCCTGGAAAACATCGCCAAGGTGATGGACCGCGCGACCTTGATCCGCTCGGCGGTCCAGCCGGACCTCGGCACGATCCTGCACTCGCGCCACCAATACCACTGGCACACCGGCTACGTGCCGCCGCAGACGGTCGCCGCACCGCACCTCGGCGCGTGGCTGGCTAAGGTGTTAGGGCCGCGCAATCCGGTCATTCCGGCCTTCATCAACATCGGCCAGCGGCTCGAAGGCATCGGCGAGTCTGAGGAACTCAAGGCCTTCACCACCGGCGGTTTTTTCGGCTCGGAATTCGGCCCGATGAACCTGCCGTTTCCGGAGGAAGCCATGCTCGCCGTGCGTCCGCCCAAGTCCATGGATCCCGGGCGCTTCGCCAATCGCCGCGCGTTTTTTCAAAAACTCGTGGATCGCAGCCCGCACCGCGATTTGATGTCCGATCACCAGCAGCAGTCGATGCTGCGCTCGTTGGATAGTGCCCACCGTCTGCTGTCGTCGCCCGAGGCGAAGGTGTTTGATCTGGGGCTGGAAAGCAAGGAGACCCGCGACGCGTATGGCAACACCCGCTTCGGCCAGGGTTGTCTGTTAGCCAGAAACCTCGTCGAGCATGGCGCCCGCTTCGTCGAGGTCACCACCGAGTATGTGCCGTTCCTGCATTGGGACACCCACGCCGACGGCCATTCGGTGGCCGAGCGGATGCACCGCGAGGTCGATTCGCCCATCGCGCGGTTGATCCTGGATCTCGAACAGCGAGGATTGTTAGATAGGACTTTGGTCGTCATCGCCTCCGAGTTCAGTCGCGATGCCTTGATCGAAGGGGTCCCCGGCTCCAACGCGCAGGACCAGTCCAACGCGAAGTCCGACACCCTGGAGGAGCCCAAGCACTACGGGCTGCACCGCCATTTCACGGGTGGCACGTCGGTGGTGATGTTCGGTGGCGGGATGAAGCGCGGCTTTGTGTATGGTGCCACCGCCGATGAACGGCCGCTCATCGCCACCACCCATCCGGTGTCCATCTCCGATCTGCACGCCACGATTTACACCGCCATGGGCATCAGCCCGAAAACGATGTTTGAGGTCGAACAGCGGCCGTTTTTTGCCACCCTGGACGGCAAGGGCGTCGCCGTCAAAGACGTCTTCGCGGCGGGCTGAAACCACACTCGCACCGTCGGCAATCCGCATCCCTGCTGCGCCAGCTCCCGGCAGTTAGGGGAAATTTGATAGTTTCGCTGACCCGCTACGTTGTCACTGGCGGCAGGGCAATCCGGGTGGACCCGCGTCAACATTCGAATTCGATGATCTCTCTGACCCGATATTTCATATATTTTTAGGCGTTCTCATGAATATCAAGCCTTTTAATATTATACCGCCTGTTGATATCCGACGGCGTTTGAAATTCCGTGGCTTCGCCTTGGTCATCACCCTTGCGCTGATGGTGCTGCTGACGTTGCTGGTGGTCGGGTTGCTGACGCTGTCGGGCA
>CAIVSK010000389.1 GCA_903908495.1 Akkermansiaceae bacterium | reverse complement strand
GCCCTCGAAGATGGCACCGCTGGTAAGCACGAAGCCGATGACGAACACGCCGTTGAGCGGCACCGAAATGAGGATGTACGGCAGAAATGGCACGGCAAGCAGACCGAGGACGTAATTCTGCACGAAAAGCGGCACGCCGGGAGTCACCCGCAGCAGCACCGCAAGCCGGATCCTGTCTTTTTGGCCGAGGCAGCGCCAGCGGTCCCAGCGCGCGCCTAACAGGCGGGCCACCAGCTTGCTCGCGGGGCCTGCCGCCACCACGTAGGTCCACGTCATGTTCAGGAAGGTGGCAAACAAGGCCACCGCGCAACCGGTCAAATTGCTCCCCCAAGTGGCGCCCGCCAACACGAGCAAGGCACTCGCTGGAAACCCGAAGCCGGGCAATAACACCAGCGCCACAAACAACACCACCGGATAGGCCCGGCACCAGCCAATGAGCTGGTCTTTGGCATGCCAAATGGCACTCACAAAATCAGGCCCGCGGGCCAGCCACACGGCGCCGGCAATGCATGCGCAAGCGAGCGTGAGGACCAGGCACCAACGGGCCTTGAGGGACAACGAATTGAGCATGAGAAAACTAAAATGCGGAAAGAGGAGGCAGTTTTGACATCCGGTGGTCGAGGGCAGGCTCAGGCTTTGACCACTTGGCCGGGGCGGGTGGCGACGCCGGCCATGGCGTTGCGGGTATCGATGATGAGGGAGGCATGGGCGGCGAGCAGCTGCAGGTCAAAGGCGGCGTGATGGGTGGCAATGACCACGCAATCGGACTCGGCCAGGGTGGCCGGAGTGAACGCCACCGAGCGGGTGCCAGCCCAGTTTTGATGCTCGCGGGTGGGGCCGACCACCGGCACATGCGGGTCGTGATAGGTGACCTGCGCGCCGAGCTGGCTGAAGCGGTCTAGCAGATCAAAGGTGGGTGATTCGCGCATGTCATCGACGTTCGCCTTGTAGGCCAGGCCCAGCAGCAGGACGCGGCTGCCATTGACGGCCTTGCCACGCGAGTTGAGGGCCTCCATGCTGCGCTGGACGACATATTCGGGCATGCCACGGTTGATTTGTCCGGCCAGTTCGATGAAGCGGGTGTGGACGCCGAACTCGCGGGCTTTCCACGTTAGATAGAACGGATCGATGGGGATGCAATGGCCGCCGAGACCCGGCCCTGGATAGAACGGGGTGAAGCCGAACGGCTTGGTAGAGGCAGCACGGATGACCTCCCAAATGTCAATATCCATGCGGTCGGCGGCGATTTTAAGCTCATTGATGAGGCCGATATTGACGGATCGATAGATATTCTCGAGGAGTTTGGACAACTCGGCGACGCGGGTGGAGGAGACCGGCACAACTTGGTCGAAGGCCGCGCCATACAGGGCGCAGCCGGCTTCCAGACAAGCGGCGGTGTGGCCGCCGACGACTTTGGGAATGTTGGTCGCGGCAAACGACGGATTGCCGGGGTCCTCGCGCTCTGGCGAATACACGACGAAAACGGATTCGCCCACGGTAAAGCCGGCTGCTTCCACGCGGGTGACGACTTCCTCCTCGGTGGTGCCCGGATAGGTGGTGCTTTCCAAGCTGAGGACCTGCCCGGCCCGCAGGTGGGGAACCACCGCATCGAGGGTGTCGGTGACGAAACTCAGATCCGGCTCGAGGTGTTCATCCAGCGGAGTGGGCACACACAGGATGATCGCGTCGCATTCCTTGATGCGGGAAAATTCGCTGGTGGCATCGAGTTTGCCGGATGCGCGCGCCGCTGCAATCGGCTCGCTCGGGATGTGCTTGATATAACTTGTCCCGGCGTGCAGCTGGACGATTTTCGTCTGATCGATATCGAAGCCGATCACCGCAAACCCCTTGTCAGCGTAGGCCAGCATGAGCGGAAGCCCGACGTAGCCGAGACCCACAACGCCGATGACGGACGATGCCGGGAGGATGGGGGATGTGTTTGCTGTGTCAGATGTATTGGACATGAACGATGTTGAAATGCCCGCGCTGCATGCGAATCCGCTCGGATTGGATCACCTCAGACGGCGGGAGGTGAAAATCTGATTCCGGGAATGCACTGAACAGAGGTGCTACATCCTCACTTTGAATTTCAAGGATCAGATCAATATCGTTGGTCAGTCTCGGTTCGCCATAGGCCATGGCCCCAATCGAACCGGTGACCAGATAATGAAAGCCGTGCCGTTCCAACGGGTCGACGAAGACGTCGAGCAACTCAATCATGCAGGAGGAAAAACCTGAGGTTTAATTCGCGCAGCAAGCGTTCTTCCGGCCAGTCCTTATGCCGATGGCGAAGCCCGGCAAGTTTGACCTTGCGTGCAGTGGCATAGAGCCGCGAGGCAATCCGCAGCTTCTGGCTCGGCGTGAGTTTGGGCAATGGCGCAACCGGTGACATAATGCCTGTGAAATTCAAAGTTCCCCCCTAAAACGGCTCTCACCCGCTCACCCGAGAGGGCCTGGGACGCTACCGCCCTTGGTCGCTCGCACCATTCCTGGCGCAAAACCTGCCGGCCCAATCGGAAAATTCGGTCTCGCCCCGCCCATCTGGATGGTTGCCGCGCCAAGGTGACACCAAATCCGGTTTGTTCAATAAAAAATGAACAGTAACGCGGCCCCTCCCCGGAAGCGGGACCTCAGCGGAAGCCAGGGAGGGGCGATCTCCGAATCGCCCAAGACCATGAGGGGTCAATGGGAAGCGGATACGCTCCCTCAATTGGCTCACCATGGGCCACGGCGGATCGGAGTCCGCCGCTCCTTGTGAAGTTGACTCGGCGGGTCTGAGGGGATTCGTCGCTGGCGCGCCTCAGACGATCATGCCGGCGGCGACGGTTTCGTTGGTACCGGGGTCGATGAGGATGAACGAGCCGGTTTGGCGGTTGCTGCGGTAGGAATCGAAGAACAGCGGCACGGCGGTGCGCAAGCTGATGCGGCCGATGTCGTTCATGGCAAAACCCTCGACCCCCTCGATCTTGTGCAGCGTGTTGATATCGACGTGATACTTGACGTGCTGCACGACCACCTTGGTTTCCTGGGTGGTGTGGCGGAGGACGAGCTTGGCGCGCGGCGGCATGGCACGCGACGAAAACCAGCACACCATTGCCTCGATGTCCTGGCCGACCTGCGGCGGATTATTGGCCTTGACGAGCATGTCGCCGCGGGAAATATCGATTTCCTCGGTGAGGGTCAGGCAGACGGATTGGGGCGCGAAGGCTTCGCTGAGTTCACCGGTCGGGCTGTGGATGGCTTTGATGCGGGTGGTGAAGCCGGACGGCAGCACCGTGACGGCATCGCCGGGCTTGAAAACCCCACCCGCCACGCGGCCGGCGTAGCCGCGGAAGTCGTGCCACTCATCGCTCATCGGGCGGATCACCCACTGGACGGGGAAGCGCGCCTCGACGTGGTTTTCCTCGCCCGCCACGTAGACGTTCTCCAAGTGATAGAGCAAGGTGGGGCCGGAAAACCACGGCATGTTGACCGATTTGTCCACGATGTTGTCACCGTTGAGGGCGGAAATCGGGATGAAGGTGATTTCGACGATATTGTCGAGCCGCGACACAAACTCGCGGAACGACTCGACGATCTGGTTGTAGACCTCCTCGCTGAAGCCGACGAGGTCCATCTTGTTGACGGCGACGACCAGGTGCTGGATGCGCAGCAGGTTGGCGACGAAGCAATGGCGTTTGGTCTGCTCGATGACGCCTTTGCGGGCATCGATGAGGATGATGGCAAGGTTGGCCGTGGACGCACCGGTGACCATGTTGCGGGTGTATTGAATGTGGCCCGGCGTGTCGGCGATGATGAACTTGCGCTTCGGCGTGGCAAAGTAGCGATAGGCAACGTCGATGGTGATTCCCTGTTCGCGCTCGGCCTTGAGCCCGTCGGTGAGCAGCGCCAGGTTGACGTTGGCGTCGCCGCGGCGGCGGGACGATTCCTCCATCGCTTCGAGTTGGTCCTCGAAGATGGATTTGGAATCGTACAACAGGCGTCCGATGAGGGTGGATTTGCCGTCATCGACGGAACCGGCAGTGGTGAAACGGAGGAGATCCATGCAAGAAGCGGGTTGTTGATTGTTTGATAAAGGAGGAGCCAGCGGACAGGGCTTTCAAGACGCCGCCAGAGCGAGGGCCGCTTGCCATTCCTGCTCGAGGCGGAGGGTGGCAGTCGCGGTGGCGAGAAGGGCAAGGTCCAGTGGGGATTGGTTGATCACCCCGGCGATGATGTCGGTGGGAGGCAAATAGAAATCCGCTGCTGGAAACAACTGCGGGAAAATCTCGATTTGTGAGGGGGCCGGGAAAACCGCCAGATCGATATCGAGCGTATTGCGGGGTTCCCCGTAGATAGCAGTGGCGACGGCCCCTGACACGAGGTAAGGAATGCCAGCGGCCTCGAGAGGAGCCACAAAGATTGCGATGAGGTCAGGGTCTTGCATGAAGCCAGACGCGGGCTAGTTTGGTTTCGATCTGAGCGGGCGTGTCTTGCGGGAAACGCAAGCGCAGACCCGTGCGTTTGAGTTCCCGCGCGTTGCGGACAGTCACGGCGAGGAGCTGATATTTTTCAGTCAGAGACATCCTTTTCCAAGCCGCAATCTGCAGGGGGGATGGAAGATCCATGGGAAAAATCCTCGCTTGCGTTGAAACTCGGTCGCTGGGCTGCAAGCTCCTGATGCCCATCAGAAGTAGCCCTCCTTTTTGCGATCTTCCATCGCGGTTTCGGAGCGTTTGTCGTCGGAGCGGGTGCCGCGTTCGGTTTGGCGGGCGGCGGCCACCTCGGCGATGACCTCGTCGAGGGTGGCGGCGGCGCTTTCGACCGCGCCGGTGCAGGTGGCGTCGCCGATGGTGCGGAAGCGCACGAGCCGCGAGGTGGCCCGTTCGTGATTCTGGGGTTTGAGAAAATCGGTGACGGCAAGCAGCATGCCGTTGCGCTCGAAGACCTCGCGTTGGTGGGCAAAGTAGATCGATGGCAGCGGGATGTTTTCGCGTTGCAAGTACATCCAGACATCCATCTCGGTGAAATTTGAAAGCGGAAAGACGCGGAAGTGTTCGCCGGGATTTTTGCGGCCATTGAACAGGTTCCACAGTTCCGGCCGCTGATTCTTCGGATCCCATTGCCCGAAGTCATCGCGGTGGGAGAAAAACCGCTCCTTGGCGCGCGCCTTCTCCTCGTCGCGCCGCCCGCCACCCAGGCAGGCGTCGTATTGGTGTTTCTCGATGGTGTCCAGCAACGTGACGGTCTGCAACTTGTTGCGCGACGCCGTGGCTCCCTTTTCTTCCACCACCCGCCCGGAGTCGATGGACTCCTGCACCGACCCAACAATCAGGCGCGCAGCGATCTGACTCACGAATTCATCACGGTACACCATCGTCTCCGGAAAATTATGCCCGGTATCGACGTGAACCAGCGGAAAGGGCATGCGGGCCGGCCAGAACGCCTTGCGCGCCAGCCACGCCATCACAATCGAATCCTTGCCGCCGGAAAACAGCAGCGCCGGATTCTCAAACTGGGCGGCGGTTTCCCGCAACACGTAAATCGCTTCGGCTTCGAGTTGGTCGAGGTGACTGAACTGGTAATTGGGCATGGGGCAACGTGAGATGGACTGTCAAACACCACAGTCAGCAAACCACGGCGCCGCCCAAGATAGGGCACGACCGGACTCCGGTCAATAAATAATTAGTTTGTAGAGTGATTTCCTGTAGTATACTCGTATCAAACGAGTTGCGATCAAGGATTGAAGGCAATCCGCTCGCTGATGGCTTCGAGGAGTTCGAATGCAGCGTCCTCCACCGAGGACGTCTCGGTATTGAGGACGAGGCCGGGATCTTGTGGCGGCTCGAACGACCCGTCCTTGCCGGTGAAATGCGCGATTTCCCCGCGGGCGGCCTTGGCATAGAGGCCTTTGACGTCGCGTTTCTCACAAGTGGCGTAGCTGGCTTCGACGTAGACCTCGAGCAAATCATCGCCGAGCAGACCGCGGACCAGATCGCGCAGTTCGCCGCGAGGCGTGATGGCCGAGACGAAGGTGATGATCCCCTGCGAGACGAACAACTTCGCGGTTTCGGCAATCCGGCGCACGTTTTCGAGGCGGTCCTCGTCACTGAAGCCGAGATTTGAGTTCAGGCCGCTGCGCAGGTTGTCGCCATCCAGGATGACGGTGACACGGCCTTGCTGGTGCAAGACTCGCTCGGCGGCATTGGCGATGGTGGATTTGCCGGCGCCGGAAAGCCCGCACAGCCAAACCACCATCCCGCGTTGGCGCAGCTGCACCTGCTTGTCGTGACGATTGAGGAAGCGGTGGAATTCGGGATGAATGTTCATGGGAAAAAACAGAATGCTTCAAGACGCTGGGCCTGCAAAGCGGATGGGTTGGAGCTTGGCGTGTGGAGGATCAGACGTTGCGCGCCTTGTGACCTCCCCGATGGCTCAACATATCACGGGTCACATGGTAGAGAAATAAAAAATTATAGGTTAAGTAGCGCCGGAACAAGCGCCGCGGTTCCATGCAGACGCGGTAGAGCCACTCGAGCCCCAAGCGCTGGACGGCGGCCGGTGCCTGCCGGACCTCACCCGCGTGAAACGCGAAGGCCGCCCCAATCCCGAAGTAAACTCCGGGCGGCAGCCGGTCCTTGTGGGCGGCAATCCATTGCTCCTGGCGCGGGCATCCCAGCCCCACCCAAATCAGATTGGCACCCGCCGCGCGGATCTGTTGGGAGATCCGCTCGAACTCGTCGGCCGGCCACTCGCCAAAGGGCGGCGAGTGGGTGCCCGCAATGATGCAGCCGGGAAATCGCTGCGCAAAGGACGCCGTAAGTTTGGCCAGCGTCGTTTCCTTTCCGCCTAACAAGAAATGCCGCAATTCCCCCACCCCGGTACTGGCCTTGAGCACTTCCAGCATCAGGGTGGGACCATAAACCCGGTCACTGAGTTTCTGCGCCGGGGCCAGCTGCGAGTTGACGGCCCACAGCAGGGGCATGCCGTCCGGGCAGATCAGATCAAACCGCCCCATGGCTTCGCCAAACGCCGCATCCGTGCGGGCCAGCGCTGCCACATGGGTATTGGCCGCCGCCACCGCGTATGCGCGCTCGCCGCCTGCGGCACGCTCCACCACCCACGCCACCGCCCCGGCATAGTCAGTCGCGGCAATCGGCAAGCCTATGACGGAGATGTTTTTCAAAGTGCAAAATTGTAGCGGCGTCTCCATGGGCGTCGCAGCCAATGAACAGCATCAGAACACCCGACTTCGACCGGATTTCTCAGCACCTACCCATACCAGATGAGGGCCGAAGTGGCGCCGATGCCGGGCAGGGACGCACCTCCGGGGCGTCCGGCGGGGGCGAGGCCGCAGTTCTCCGCCGCACCTCACTCGCCGGACCGTTTGGAAAACGGTCCCTGCCTGCCCGGCCTGCCCGGTCACAGACCGCTGCAGAACACCGCATCACACCCGGCAAAACGGCTCGACCGCGCGGAGATCCGCGGTAGTCGCCAGCGCGCGGTCCCGCTCCTGAGGCCCGCCAAAAAGATAGAGCGCGTAGCCGCCATAGCCGCCCCCGCAGTATTTGTGGGCCAGCGCCCCGGCCAGCGTCGGCAAGGCATCCATCCCTTCCGCCAACTGGGTTTGATGATAGTCCGCGATCCCTTCCGCCAGCCGCAGCGGGTCCGCGTGCAGGGCACCGTCCCGCGCCAGGCGCGCCGACGCGGCAATCCGGTCATAATCCCGCGGATGGTTGACCACCCCGGGCGTGTCATGGCTTGAGCCGGTCCACAGCACCGCCATGCAACCCGTTAGAAAATCCCCGTTGCGCTTGAAATCCAGCACCGGGGTCACGCCCGATCGCCACACGCACAGGCCGGTTTCGCGGATCACCGCCGGGTCCTGCCAACCGACCCCGAGGTCGATTTCAGAATCAACCCCGTCGCGGCCGTTGAGCAACGCCCACGCTCCGCTGCCACCCAGGCCCGCCTGTTTTTCATACGGCCATTCGCGCAGCGACACGAGCGGCGAAATCGAGCAATTGACGATAAACTCGCCAGGCCGTGAAAACCGCGGCACGTCCAGCCAACCGCCGGCGAAATCCACCCGCAGCGGTGCTTCGGTGGGAGCCTGCACCCAGCGCACGATCGAGCTGGTGGAAACGGGAGCAAACTGCGGCGGTGTCTTGGGCAACACCGTGTATTCGGCACCGACCCGGGCGCAAAGCTCGCGCTTGACCTGACCGTACTTGTCGTCCTCGGTGACGATGAGAATGTCCGGGCGGAGCCGCAGGAAATCATCCTCGAAGTCCAGACCTTCCCGCTGCCCTTGGGTGACCACCACCTCATCGATCATGCGCAGCCCTTGCAGCAAGGCGCGCTTGTGATCATCGGGAATCGACGGCTTGCGCCGCTTGTGGTGCCACAACACCTCGGCGGAGGCAAACGAAACGATCAGATAGTCCCCGAGCGCCCGCGCCTCCTCGAAAAACTGCAGGTGGCCGGCATGCAGGATGTCGTAGCATCCCGAAACAAATACTTTTTTCATGAGGAATTACTCCTTGGCCATCGCGACGTGATGGCCGTGGGATTTGAGGAGGGCGTGGCGCTTGGCCTCTTCGAGGTCCGAGGCCACCATCTCGGCGCACATCTCCTCGACGGTGATTTCCGGGGTCCAGCCTAACTTCTGCCGCGCCTTGCTCGCATCGCCCAGCAACGTCTCCACCTCCGCCGGTCGGTAGTAGCGCGGATCGATTTTCACAATCACCTCGCCAACCCGCGCGCCTGGCGCGGTCTGCGCGTCCACCGCGCTGACGGTGCCGATCTCATCGGCCCCGCTGCCCGAAAACACCAGCTCCATGCCCGCCTCCCGCGCCGCCATGCGGACGAATTCGCGCACCGATATCTGCCGCCCGGTGGCGATGACAAAGTCCTCGGCCTGCTCCTGCTGGAGCATCATCCATTGCATTCTCACGTAATCCTTGGCGTGGCCCCAGTCCCGCAGCGAATCCATGTTGCCCAAAAACAGGCAACTCTCAATGCCGTGGGCGATGTTGGCGAAGGCCCGGGTGATCTTGCGCGTGACAAACGTCTCGCCACGGCGCGGCGACTCGTGATTGAACAATATCCCGTTGCAGGCGTACATCCCGTAGGCCTCCCGGTAGTTCACCGTGATCCAGTAGGCATACATCTTGGCCACCGCATAGGGCGAGCGCGGATAGAACGGCGTGGTCTCCTTCTGGGGTGTCTCCTGCACCAATCCATATAACTCGGAAGTCGATGCCTGATAGAATCGGGTCTGCTTCTCAAGCCCCAGAAACCGGATGGCTTCCAGCAGGCGCAAGGTGCCCATCGCGTCAACGTCCGCGGTGTATTCCGGTGCCTCGAAGGACACCGCCACGTGCGATTGCGCGCCGAGATTGTACACCTCGTCCGGCCTGACCTCGCTGATGATGCGGGTGAGGTTCGAGCTGTCCGTTAGATCGCCGTAATGCAGGCGGAAGCGCGAGTTCTCCACGTGCGGATCCTCGTAGATGTGGTCCACCCGCTGGGTGTTGAAGAGTGATGCCCGGCGCTTGATGCCGTGAACCTCGTAGCCTTTCTGGAGGAGCAATTCCGCCAGATAGGAGCCGTCTTGCCCGGTTATCCCGGTGATAAGTGCGCGTTTCATAAGGGTGAAAATCCTGTAGGGTGTTAGAGCCTGGCCTCGCCGCTGGCGATGGCGGCCTTGAAGTCCTCATAAGCGGCCGCCAGACCGGTCTCAAACCGCACTTGCGGTGCCCAGCCGGTGGCCATGATTCTGGTAACATCCAGCAACTTGCGCGGGGTGCCGTCCGGCTTGCCCGGATCGGTCAGAATCGCGCCGTTAAAGCCGGTGGCGCGGGCGACGCAGCCGGCGAGTTCCAGGATGGTCAAATCGTTGCCGACGCCGATATTCACCCAGTCCGGCGGGTTGTCCAAGGCCAACAGGTGGAAGCAGGCCGTGGCCAGATCGTCCACGTGCAAGAATTCACGCCGCGGCGTGCCGGTGCCCCAGATGGTCACCGCCGCATCGCCGCGCCGGGCGGCCTCGTGGAAGCGCCGCAGCATCCCCGGGATGACGTGCGAGTTCTCCGGATGGTAGTTGTCGCCGGGGCCGTACAGGTTGGTGGGCATGGCGCTGTGATAGATCAGCCCGTATTGCGCCCGGTAGTGCTGGCAGAGCTTCAGACCGGCTATCTTGGCGATGGCGTAGGCTTCATTGCTGGGTTCCAGCGGGCTTGTTAGCAGGCAATCCTCGGCCATCGGCTGCGGCGCCCGCTGCGGATAGATACACGACGACCCGAGAAACAACACGCGCCCGATCCCGGCGCGGCGACAACCTTCGACCAGGTTGGCGGCAATCGCCAGATTTTGATAGATAAACTCCGCCGGATAGGCCGCATTGGCGTGAATGCCGCCGACCTTCGCCGCGGCGATGATGACCACCTGCGGCCGCGTTGCCTCCAGATAGGCGAAAACCGCCGCCTGATCACACAGGTCCAACTCCGCGTGAGTGGCGGTTAGAACGTCGAACCCGCCGCGCCGGGCGGCTTCCCTAACAAGCGCGGAACCGACCATTCCGCGGTGCCCGGCGATGAATATGGTTTTTTTCATGATTGATTTCAAATTTCCAGCCATTCCGCGATGGCGGCGACGACCTCGTCGCGTTGCGGCGCGCGCAATTCCGGATAGACCGGGATGCTCAGCACCTCGCCGGTGAGAGCCTCGGATACTGGGCAAGCCCCGATCGCGTGAGGCGGCAGATGCCTGAAGCATTCCTGTTGATGGAGGGCCACCGGGTAGTAGATTTCGCAGCCGATACCGCGGGATGTGAGGTGTTTCTTGAGAGCGTCGCGGTCGCCTGCGGCGGGGACTCGGAGGGTGAACTGGTTCCAGACGTGACCCATGTGGGCAGCGGCCCGCGGGACCACGATGCGGGCTGTTAGACCGCCGTCGCCAGCGCCAACCGCGGTGATGCCCGGCAGGGCGGAAAGGCGCTCGATGTAATCATTGGCGTTGGCCACGCGGCCGGCCGTGTACTCGCCCAAGTGCCGCAGCTTGACCCGCAGCAGTGCGCACTGGAGCGCATCCATGCGGAAATTCGCCCCCACTGTTGCATGATAGTAGCGCGGGTGCATCCCGTGGTTGCGGATCCGCCGGAGCTTTTCCGCCAATTCCGGGTCGCCGGTGGTCACCAGTCCGCCATCGCCGAAACCGCCGAGGTTTTTCGACGGGAAGAAACTGAAACATCCCATCTCGCCGAGTGTGCCGCAGCCGCGGCCGTGGTAGCTGGCACCGATCGATTGGGCGACGTCCTCAATGACCTGTAGGTTGTTAGCCGCGGCAAAGGTGCCGATGGCATCCATCTCCGCCGCCTGGCCGAAAAGGTGCACCGGCACAATCGCCTTGGTCCGGGAAGTCAAGCGCTCTGCGGCGCTGGTCACATCGATGTTGAACGTCACCGGGCACACATCGCAAAACACCGGGGTCGCCCCGGTTCTGGCAATGCAACCCGCGGTCGCGAAAAACGTGAATGCCGGGCACAACACCTCGTCACCCGGCCCGATGCCCGCCGCCATGAAGGCAGCCAGCAACGCGTCGGTGCCGGAGGACATCGACACGGCATGCGCCGCGCCGATAAACGCCGCACACTCGCCTTCAAACGCCTCGACTTCCTCCCCGAGGATGAAGCGCCCCGAGCGCAGCACGCTGGTGAAAGCAGCAGTTAGTTCCGCTTCCAGCGGGTGGTTCTGGGCATTGACGTCGAGTAGGGGTACGGGCATGGGGCGGGTGGGGTGTGGGTCGGAATTTTCAGGTTGCTTGTGAGCCGTAGCGCCGCAGCAGGCGTTCGGCTTCGGCCAGGGCCATGCCGATGACTTGGTCCATATTATAATAGCGATAGGTGGCGAGCCGGCCCACGAAGCTCACCTGTGACTCGGTGCTCGCGAGGGTGGCATAGCGCTGGAATGCGGCGTGGGCGTCGGGCGCGGGAATCGGGTAGTAGGGTTCCTCGCCGCGCTGCCATTCCTTGGGGAATTCCCGCACGATGGTGGTGGCGTCCACCTGCTGGCCGGTGGCATGCTTGATCTCGACAATCCGCGTGAATGGCACCGCCAGTTCCGGGTAGTTCACCTGCATCGCCGGTTGCCAAAACCCGGGCTTGCCCGCCACCGCGGCGCGCTGTGCGAGTTGCCCGGCGGAAAATGACTCCGCCTCGAAGCGCAGCGAGCGATAAGGCAGGGGCCCGAATCGATAGTCGAAATATTCATCCACCGCCCCGCTGAACACCAGATGCCGGCAACGCCAGCGCTTGCGTGCCTCCGCAAAATCCACGCCCAAATGCACCTCCACCCCGGCCGACGCCTCCAACATGCGCCCGAACAGCGCCGTGTAACCGCGCTCCGGCAAGGCCTGGAATTCTTCAGTTAGATAACGCTCGTCGCGGTTCATCCGCAGCGGAATGCGCCCGCACACCGCGGCATCCAGGTCGCGCGGGTGCCGCTGCCACTGCTTGAGCGTATAGCCCTCGAAAAACAGCTCGTACAACTCCCTGCCGACCTGCGAGATAACCACCTCCTCCGAATTCCGCGGATGGTCGATGGGCACGCGCTGCGCGTCTAACCAACCGGCGAATTCCGCCTCGCCCGACGGCCGCCCGAGGTACTCCTCAAACGTGTTGAGATTGATCGGAAAGCTCCAATACCTCCCGCGTGCAAAACTCTTGATCGTGTAGGCCACCGCATGCCAATCGGTAAACCGCGATAGATAGGCGACGATGCGCTGCGAATTGGTCCGGAAATAATGCGGCCCGTAGCGGTGAACCAACACCCCGGCGGCATCGGTTTCATCGTAGGCATTGCCACCCACATGCGCCCGCCGATCCACCACCACGCATTTCCATCCCGCCGCAGCGAGCCGCTCGGCGATGACGCAGCCGGCAAAGCCCGCGCCAATGATCAGAAAATCGGTCTGTGCTTCGGCTTGCATCCGCGCGTTTGGCTGAATCCCCGCCCCCTCCCGCCGGCCCGGGTTGGGGTCCACTCAACGGCCAACACGCTGCCGCCCTTGGTCGATCCTCCAATGGCTTGGAGGAAACCTATCACTTGAACCCGGAATGATTTGGGTAAGCTCCATTGTCGCAGTCCTCCCCTGCGCAGAATAGTTCACCGCCCCCGTACATTCAACAACAACTATTCACGCATCGCGCCCGCCCCGGGCTAGGCAAAAATGCGCAATCGCCTCAGGGAATCGGGCGCCGGGGCAGCAGGATCGAAAACAAATCCATGTCGATGGCCTGCGGCTGGCCGAGAAAATCCAGCAGGATTTTCACCCGTTCCGCCGCCGGCGCAATCGACACCACCACCCCGTGCATGCCTGCCAACGGGCCGCTGGCCACCTCCACCTCATCGCCGCATTCGAGCGCCGGCACCACGGTGAGAATTTCATTGTCCGGATTGACGTGACCGCGGATTTCATCACGCAGGACTTGGACGAACGACTCCGGGACCGAGGGAATCTCCGACCCAAACCGCACCAACCCGCGCACGCCCTGGCAAAACGTCACCGCCCGCTCGAATTCCATCAGATTGAACTTGGCCAGCACGTAGCCCGGAAACAACGGCTCCAGCCACCACACCGTGCCACGCCGGGTCGCCTTGCGATAGCGCAGCCGCGGGCAAAACACCTCGATGCCCTCCAACTCGCGCAGATACCCCGCAGCAATGTGCTCGCGCTTCGTCTGGGTGCGCACACAAAACCACGCCGGCTCACTGAATTCGATTTCGTTCATTCTCCAAAAAGTTTTTGTAGCACCGGAAGCACCCTCCCGCCACTCCGCATCCAATGCTCGATGCGGCCCAGCCGTTCAGTTAGAAATTGTTTGCGATCGGAATCCTCCTCCACCCGCACGGCGTCGCCCAGGCGGCCGATTTTCACCTTGCCGCTGTCCAGATGCGGGCGGATTTGCTCGCGGATGAAGCCGCCGACGAGGCGTTTGAGCTCCACCGCCGGCTCGTAATAGGTGCGGCGTTCCTCGCTTCCGGCCGCCTCTCGCACCGCACCGAGCCCCTTCAAGGCGCGCAATCCCTGGCTCGCTGACCCCTTGCTGATGCCCAAGCGCAACACCAAATCATCCAGCGCCAGCGGCTCCGGCGAGATGAACAACAAGCCGTAAATCTCGCCCACCGAGCGCGGCAGACCCAGCACCCTGACCCCATCCACGAAAAAGTCGACGACCTGCCGCTCGAGCGCACCCAGCTCGTTCGCACCTCTCAATCCGTCCTCCGGCTGGCGGCTCATGCCATCCACTGTAGCAACTCGCTGCGATTGATCAAACATTTCTGAACGCGCGGTGGAAAATTCCCCGGGCTGGCCGCTGCCCGCCCGCTGCCGCGCAGTTTCAGCCGGCATCAACTCTCAAAATACGTGTAGCCGGCGAGCCCGGCGCGATACATGTCGAGTATCTCGCGGCGCTCCTTCGGCGAGATGAGCCCATCGGCCACTGCTTGCTCCGCAAACGAGCGAAAGCGCGTGACGAGCTCCTTCGGATCGAACTCCACGTACGAGAGCACGTCGGCCACCGTGTCCCCCTCCACTTCATGGGTGTAGACCGGCTTGCCCTTTTCCAAGTGCACGCCGACCACGTTGGTATCACCCAACAAATTGTGCAGATCGCCCAGCGTCTCCTGATAGGCCCCGACCAGAAACACCGCCACATAGTACGGCTCGTCCGGCTTGAGACCGTGCAATGGCAGCACCTTCGCCACGTCCTCCTTGTCAATGAAGTGGTCGATCTTGCCGTCACAATCGCAGGTGATGTCTGCCAGCACCGCGCGATTCTTCGGCTTCTCGTCCAACCGGTGAATCGGCATCACCGGAAAAATCTGGTCAATCGCCCACGAATCCGGCAGCGATTGGAACAAGCTGAAGTTGCCGTAGTAAAAGTCCACCAGCGTCGACGACAGCTCGCGCAAGTCCTCGGGAATGTCCTCGAGTTCGGCAATGAGCTTGGAAATGCGCGTGATGATATGCCAAAACCAGGCTTCCGCCAAGCCCCGCTCGCGGAGGGTGGCACTGCCATAGAAAAACTGGGCGCGCATTTGGTCCCGGTAGTAGGCGGCGTCGTTGAAGCACTCTTGCAGGTTCTTCTTGGAGACGACCTTGTTCACATCGATGAGATTGAGCAAACTCTGCGGCGCGTGCTCGGGCACCACCGGTGCCTTGTCACTGCTTTGCGCGCTGGTCACATCCAGAATGTTGAACACCAACACCGAGTAGTAGGCCACCACCGCCCGCCCGCTTTCCGACACCAGGGTGGGATGCGCCACTCCAGCCTTGTCACAGACTTGTGAGATGACCTCCACAATATCCATGCAATACTCCGGAATCGAGTAGTTGCAGGACGAATGGAAATTGGTGTGGGATCCATCGTAATCCACCGCCATGCCGCCGCCGATATCCAGCACCCCCATCGGCGCTCCCTCCTTGACCAAATCACAATACATGCGCACCGCCTCGGTCGCCCCTTCGCGGATCGCCGCAATGTTGGGAATCTGCGACCCCTGGTGATAGTGCAGCATCTTCAAACAATCCAACCGCTCCGCACTCTTGAGCCGATCCACCACATCGATGACTTGCGAGGCATTGAGCCCGAACACCGACTTGTCACCGGCACTGTCCTGCCAATGGCCCGACCCGCGGGTGGATAGACGCACGCGGATGCCCAAATTCGGCTCCACGCCGATTTGCCGGCTTCTTTCCAAAATCAACTCCAGTTCCGAGGGCATCTCCAGCACCAGCATCACTTTGAGGCCCATCTTTTTCGCATGCAGCGCCAGATCAATGAACTCCTCGTCCTTGTAGCCATTGCAAATGATGTAAGCCTCCGGATCGTGCATGTGCGCCAACGCGGCTATCAACTCCGGCTTGGACCCGGCCTCCAGCCCGTAATGATACTTTTTGCCGAACTCCGAGATTTCCTCGATGACCTGGCGCTGTTGGTTTACCTTGATAGGGTAAACTCCGCGGTATTCCCCGGTGTACCCGTGTTCCCGGATCGCCTTGCGAAACGACAGATTGATTTCGGTGATGCGCGAGTGCAGCAAATCGCGGAACCGCAGCAACACCGGCAGATGCGTGCCTCGATCCCGCAACCCCTCGATCACCTCAAACAGCGCCACCTCGGCCGCGTCGTCGTCATCAGCCAGACGCACCGTGACGTGGCCCTTTCTATTGACTCCGAAAAACCCATGGCCCCATTGCTCCACCCCGTAGAGCTCGGCGGATTGTTCGGGCGACCACGCCTTGGCGACTTTGCGCTTGGCGGGCTTGCGGCTGGATGCGGAGGGTGGAACCATGGTGCAATGAATCGGGATGTTGTCCCGCCCGGCGGGCGGAACGGCAGTATGCCCACTGCACCGGCAGGTTCAATCTCGAACATTCCCAATTTCCAATTCAAGCCGGGGCGCAGCCACCCGGCTGCCCCCCCCGGCCCTGGCCAAGCACTCAGGCTCCCACCACGGCAGACGAACCGGTCTCTCCGGTGCGGATGCGGATCGCTTGCTCCACGTTGGAGACGAACACCTTGCCGTCTCCCACTTTGCCCGTGTTGGCACTCTTGACCATCACTTGCGCCACCCGGTCGGCTGCGGCGTCATCCACCACCACCTCGATTTTCACCTTGGGCAGAAAGTCCACGGTGTATTCCGAGCCTCGATAGATTTCGGTGTGCCCCTTTTGGCGCCCGAAGCCTTTGACCTCGGTGACGGTCATCCCTTGGATTCCAGCTTCCGCCAGGGCTTCCTTCACTTCTTCCAACTTGAACGGTTTGATAATGGCTTCGATTTTTTTCATGGTGTGGGTGTGTGGATTGATAAAAAGCAAACGGCGTGCCAATTTTCCGACTGGATTGCCCAGTCGGTCAGCCGCCCGCAACCTAGCGGCTGAAATGGCAGATGGCGAGAGGAAAAGCAACTTGCGTGGCTCACGCCAGCGGCAGGGAAAATTCGGCCAGGGTCCCCCCGCCTGGCGCGGCCGCCAAGGTGATGTGGCCACGGTGGAGTTCTGCCGCCTCGCGGACCAGGGTGAGCCCCAGCCCGGTGCCTTTGCGGCCGGCCGAGTGGTGGCGCAACGAGTAGAACCGCTCGAAAACCCGCTCGCGGGCGTAAGCGGGAATGCCCGCCCCATGGTCGCGGATTACCAACTCAGCAAGCCCGGCCCACGCCCGCAACGCGATTTCCACCGACCCGCCGCGGGGTGAGAAATCGACCGCATTTTCCAACAGATTGGTCACGGCTGCGCGCAGAATAAACGCGTCGCCGCGCAGCATGATCGCTGATTCAGGGGCCTGATGCGCCAGAACCACGCCCGCCGCCTCCGCCAACGGCTTGGCGTGGTCGATGGCCAGAGCCACAATGCCGCGAAAATCCACATCCTCCGCCCGCTCCAGATGGGTGCGGCTTTCAATCGCGGAGAGTTCGAGCAAGCGGTTGATGAGCCGTTCGCTGCGGGCGCTTTCGGCCCGGATATTCTCCAAAAACCGCTTGCGTGTCGCCAACGGCATCTCTTCATCCAACAACTCGGCGGCTCCCCGGATCGCTGCCAGCGGGCTTTTCATCTCATGCGTCAGGGTCTGGATGTAGCGCTCGGCGTAGCGCCGGCCCTCGAGCGCATCGCGCATTGAGTCAAGCGCCCGGGCCAGGGTATTGACCTCACGCCCGATGCCGATTTTCGGCTTATCCGGGCGCTCGCCACGCTCGATGGCACGGGCGTATTCGGTGATCCTGCCGATCGGCCGGAACAGCCAGAGAAAAACCGCCGCGATGAGACACAAGATCCCGCTGCTGATCATTCCGCACGCCTCATAGATGACCCGCTGCCGCTCGCGCACCAGCGGCAGGACATCCGCCTGCGCCTTGTACACCGTCAGCACCCCACTCGGCTTGCGCGGATCCCCCACCGCTGCGGCCACGTAAAGAATCGACGACATCGCATCCTTCTCGTTTTCCCGACTGCTGCGAGCGCCGTACCTGCCGTCCATCGTCAGCTTCACGTCCCGCATGGTGGAAAAATCCCGTCCCTCGCGCCGACCTCCGTCCGAATCGAAAACCACCCGCCCCTGCGCGTCGGTCAAATAGGCGTCGATGCCGATGTGGCGCTTCAAATGCTCGAAAATCCGCGCCTCGAGGTGGCGGGAGTGCGCCCCCTCGAAGGCCGCGCGCAGGCCGTCGGCCGGGTGGTCCGCGCGGGTTTCCCGCGTCACCACTTCCGCAAGCAAGTTGGCGGT
>CAIVSK010000388.1 GCA_903908495.1 Akkermansiaceae bacterium | reverse complement strand
CGGATCGGGCAGGCGGTCGTTGTTGTCGGCGGCATAGATCATGGCCGCCTTGCCAATCTCACGGAGGTTGCTGGCGTCGACCGTGCGCTGGGCGGTCTCGCGAACCTTGCCCACGGTCGGGATGATAATGGCCGCCAGGATGCCGATGATGGCGATGACGGTCAGCAATTCGACTAACGTGAAGCCGCGGATGCCGCGGCGGACATGCGCATGCATAGGGGGAGGGGGATGGCGGCACAGTTGCCGCTGTTTATGGGCGAACACAAGGGGAAATTCTCCACCAAGCTCGACAAAGGCGGCGCTCCGTTTTTAGTGTCCTCGTCTCGCATGAAAATCTATCTGGACGGAAAATACGTTGACCAAGCCGACGCGAAAATCTCCGTGTTCGACCACGGGCTGCTTTATGGTGACGGGATCTTCGAGGGCATCCGCCTTTATCAGGGCAACGTCTTCCGGCTCGAGGCGCACATGGAGCGCTTGTGGTATTCGGCCAAGTCCATCCTCCTGGACATCCCGATTTCGCGGAAGGAAATGGCGGAAGTTGTGTGCGAAACCTGCCGCCGGAACGGGCTGCGCGACGGTTACATCCGCCTCGTCGTCACACGCGGCGTGGGCGACCTCGGCCTCTCACCGTGGCTGTGCCCCAAGCCGTCGGTCATCGTCATCGCCGACAAGATCGCCCTTTATCCGCCGGAATACTATGCCACCGGGCTGACGATCGTCACGGTGCCGACGCGCCGGGTGGGCCCGGCGGCGCTGACGCCCGCGATCAAGTCGCTCAATTATCTCAACAACATCCTGGCCAAGCTCGATGCCCGGCAATCCGGCGCGCTCGAGGCCATCATGCTCAACGAGGAGGGGTTCGTGGCCGAGTGCACGGGCGACAACGTGTTCATCGTCCACAAGGGCCGCCTGTTCACCCCCGCCGCGCAGCAGGGCGCGCTGAAGGGCATCACCCGCGAGACGATCATGGAGATCGCCGGAAGCCTCGGTCTGCCCCTGGAGGAGCACGACCTGACCCGTTACGACCTCTGGAACGCCGACGAGTGCTTCCTCACCGGCACCGGCGCCGAGGTCATTGCCGTGGTGAAGCTTGACGGCCGGGAGATCGGCACCGGCAAGCCCGGCCCGATCACCAACCGGGTGCTGGCGGAATTCCGCCGGCGGGTGCTCATCGAGGGTACGCGAATCTGACACTCCTGCCTGTCGGGAGCCGCCGGCTGCGCCGGATTGATGCAGTTGAATCTGTAGGGCCCGAGCTTGCTCGTGGCCGTTCAGGCTTCACAACGCGGCCTGACCAAGGGCAGGCCCTACAAGTGGACGGTGACAAACGTCGCGAGTGAGTTTGTCGTTCAACTGCATGGCCTCGCGCTTCGGACACGGGGGGCGGCCCTCGGGGCGGTTTTTCCTCGTACGCTCATCCTTGCCACCGGGCGTGCCGATGGCATGATAGGTGCAGGTGAATCAAGGAAAGGCGCCTGTGTGTCACACTTTTGTGGGGTGCACATCGCCGTTTCCCTGCAACGTGTTATATTAGCGCCATGACCACTCCTCTGAAATGCGACCTCTGCGGCAAGCCCGCGACCGTCCATCTCACGCAGATCGTCAACAACAAGGTTCACAAGGTTGACCTCTGCGAGGGGTGCGCGCAGGCCAAGGGGGTCACTGATCCAAGCGGCTTTTCCCTGGCGGACCTGCTGCTGAAAACGTCGCTCAACCCGGAGCCGACGGCCGAAGGCGTGCGCTGCGAACAGTGCGGTTTCACCCAGGCTGATTTCAAAAAGCACGGCCGCTTCGGCTGCCCGGCCTGCTACGAGGCGTTCAAGGAGGTGCTCGCGCCGATGCTGGGCAACATGCACAAAGGCACCACCCACATCGGCAAGGTGCCGCAGCGCGCCTTGGAGCGAAAGTCCCTCTACGACCGGCTCACCCAGCTCCAAGGTGAACTCGACCAGGCGATCAAGGCCGAGCGCTACGAGGATGCCGCCCGTTACCGCGATGAAATCCACCAGGTCAAGCAGGCCTTCGATGGAAAGGCACCAGACTGACATG
>CAIVSK010000387.1 GCA_903908495.1 Akkermansiaceae bacterium | reverse complement strand
GCCGCCAAGCGCAAAGAAATCGCCGCGACGATTCGCGCCGCCGCCGCGAAGTTGCCTGCCGGCTCACTCGACCAGTCACTGCGACTGGCCGAATCGCTCGTTTATGCAAAGGACGAAGCGGTCGCCAAATCCGTCATGGCTCTCGCCGCGAAGACCGCGGCGAACGTCAAAAAGCTTCCGGCCGACAAAGTCGAATCGAAGAAAGATGAGACCAAGCGCGTCTGGAGCGCCATGAAGTTCCTCGCCAATTTCAAGATCATTGACCCGTCTGCGGCGGCTTGGACCGAACTCGACGGCATTGTCAAATCGCAGGGTTGGGACAAGCACTGATCTTCCTGTCATCTTGAAACACGCTGGCAAACCGGCAAGTCCTTGCGCTCGTCGAGCAGCGTCCAATGGCTGCCATCCTGCGATCCTTCCAACCGCCAGGCCGACGGATCACGATCCGGGACATCGTCCGTCGAAGCGATGCTGTAAGTGGTGATGTCCGCAAGATGGCTTGCTAACGGCCGCATGGCAAGGAGCCTCTTTGGATCCCTCCCCATGAGAGCGGATTCGGCGGGACGTCACTTTGCGCTAGCCCGGCACCCCATATTGTGAAACCCTCCGCCTTCTTCATGGCTGCCACAACCACCTCCCGCGAACCCCCTTGGAAGGCCGGCTTGCGTGGAGCCCGTGCCAATCTGCTGCCTGGCCTGATACTTCAGCTCACCGCCTTGATCGTCGTTCTGGCGTACTACCATCACGCTCCGAGCCGGATGGCATTCGAACAACTCACGGCCTTTCGGGCGCACGCGGGGTTTTCCTTCGGCATGGTCACCACCGGCATTTTCGGCGGCCTCCTGCCGTTCCTGTACTTGCGGTTCATTGCCGCTGGTATCTGCCCGTACGCTTGGCGGCAGGGGCTGTTATTGACGGCGTTCTGGAGCTACAAAGGCCTGGAGGTCGAACTCTGGTATCGTCTCCTCGCGCACGTGGTCGGTACAGGGCATGACGCAGTCACCATCGTGATCAAGTCGCTACTGGACCAGGCCGTCTATTGTCCGATTCTTGCCATTCCGCTGACAGTGGTGGTCTACCAGTTGATTGCGCCGGAGATCCGCCTCCGCGCAGTGGTGGCTGATTTCCGAACTCCCGGCTGGTACGTCCGCCGCGTACTGCCGACGCTGCTCGCCAATGTTGGGGTGTGGACTACTGCCGTGGCGATCATCTACGCACTGCCCACGCCGCTGCAGTTGCCACTCCAGAATCTTGTCCTGGTGTTCTTCACTCTGCTGTTGGCCCATCTCAACGCCCGGAAGTGACGCCGCCAATGCTAGAGTGGCGGCCTATTCCTGCCGCAGCGGTTACGATTTGGTCACCGGCCTTGGTGTCCCTAACCCCGAGCCGTTGGTGCCCGCGCTGATTCCATGACGTTGGAAATGGCGTCAACCTGCCCCCGGTGGATCATTCATAACCCATTGATTATGAAGATGGTGCGCGCGAGAGGACTCGAACCTCCACATCCTTGCGAATACTAGAACCTGAATCTAGCGCGTCTACCAATTCCGCCACGCGCGCACTGAGTCCCGGCAAGCCGGGACGCGAATGAGAACAGCTTGGCTCAGGGATGGCAACACCGAATTTGAAAAAATTCGCAAATTGGCGATGCCAGCCTGAGGGCAGCGTGTCTTCGGAATGGGAGTGGCCGTCAACAATCGGAAGCAGAACCCTAGACTTGACGCGCAGGCCCTGCCGGGGCAGTCTCCGGGCATGCAAAAGGCCACTCCTCTCGTCCTCGCCCTCGCCCTTGTCGCGACGGCGATGTTGCTGTCCCTGCGGCCCAAACCGCAGGTCGCCGCGCCGCCGGTACCGACGGCCGCGTCGGCAGCAGCGCCTGCCGCGCCGCAGACGTCGCAGAAAATGCCCAAGTTGCCAGCGGCGGCGGCCGTGAGCGAGCCGGTGCCCGCGAAAATCGCGCTCCGGCCTTGGCCGCAAGCCACTTCCGACATAGCGGCGGACAAGGCCGGCACCTTCGGAAGTCTCGACAACGGGCTGCGCTATATCATCTATCCTAACAGCGAGCCGCCCAAGCGCGTGTCGCTGCGCCTGCACATCGCCGCCGGCTCGCTGATGGAGGCGGACACCCAACAAGGAGTTGCGCATTTCCTTGAGCACATGGTCTTCAATGGCACGAAACATTACTCCGGCAAGGAACTCGTGCCCCAAATGCAGCGCCTCGGCATCGGCTTCGGTGCCCACGTCAATGCCTACACGTCGTTTGATGAAACCGTCTACATGCTCGATCTGCCCGATCTGGCCGAGGCCACCCTCAAGCTCGGTTTCACCGTGATGCGCGATTTCGGCGACGGGGCCTTGCTCCAACCGGAGGAAATCGACCGCGAGCGCGGCGTCATCCTGTCCGAGAAAATCAGCCGCGACACGGTCGACCAGCGCCTGATGGAACAGCAATTCAATGCGCTGCTGCCGGACTCACTGGTGTCCAAGCGGTTTCCCATCGGCCTCGAAGACATCATCAAATCCGCCCCTCGCGAGCGCTTCGCGGACTTTTACAACCGCTTCTACACCCCGGCGAGGATGACGTTCATCGTCGTCGGCGACGTCAATCCGGTGGCTATGAGCAAGCAGATTGAAGCGGCCTTCAGCTCGATGGTCAATCCCGCCGAGCCGGGCCGCAGCCCCGATTTGGGCCCGATCAAGCTCCCCGAGGGACTCATCACCGCGGTGTTTGCGGACAAGGAGGTGAAATCCAGCAATCTGTCGCTGACCCTGGTGCGGCCCTATCAGAAAAAGCCGGACAGCGCTGCCACCCGCATCTCGCTGCTGGCGCTGGACATTGCCGACGCGATGTTGAGCCGCCGCCTCGAACGCCTGGCGCAGAAGGAAAATTCACCCATTGCGGGCGGGGCGGCCTCCAACGAGGATGCCTTCAACTATGCGGAGATTGGCTCGGTGGATGTGATCGCCGCCGATGACCGTTGGCAGGAGGCGGTGCCGGTGCTCGAGCAGGAATTCCGCCGCGCGTTGGAGCATGGATTCACCGCTGCGGAACTGGCCGAAGCCAAGGCGAATATTCTCAACACCTACGAGCAAGCGGTCAAACAGGAAGCCACCCGCAAGTCCGAGAACATCGCCACTGCCCTGGTCAAGACCCTCAACGACGAAGAGGTGTTCTCGACCCCGGAAACCAATTTGGAAGTCGTGCGCAAGGGCCTGGACTCGATTGACGCAGCAGCCTGCCACGCCGCATTGAAGAAATTCTGGGATGCCCCCGGCATGCACTTGATCCTCACAACCAAGGACAAGCCCGACAACGCAGAGAAGAATCTGGCCGCGCTCTATCAGGAGTCCACCGGCACCCCGGTCGCAGCGCCCGCCGCCGGCACCAGCCAGAAGTTTGCCTACACCGGTTTCGGCAAGCCCGGCACCATCAGCAGCCGCAAGGAAGTGGCCGACCTCGGGATCACCCAGTTGGTTCTATCTAACAGCATCCGCATCAACCTCAAGCCCACCGATTTCGAGAAAGGCCGCATCCTGATGCTGGCGCGCATCGGTTCGGGCCAGCTGAGCGAGCCGGCCGACAAGCCGATGCTCGACACGTTTGCCACGGCGGTGTTTGAAGGCGGCGGTCTCGGCAAGCACACGGTGGATGAACTGCAACAAATCCTCGCCGGCAAGAACGTCGGCGCCACCCTGGGCATCACTGAAGACGCGTTCACCCTCGGCGGCAGCACCACGCCGGCGGATTTCGGCCTGCAAGTGCGGCTGATGTGCGCCTGTCTCACCGATCCGGGTTACCGCAAGGAGGGCCTGTGGCAGTTCCAGAAGGCGATCCCCACGATCTATCAACAACTCAACCACACCCCCGCGGGGCCGGAGCAGCAGATGCAAGGCTGGTTGCACGGCGGGGATTCGCGCTTCGCGCCGGCGCCGATGGAAAAGCTCGCGTCCTACACCCTTGAAGACGCGAAGAAATGGCTGACCCCCGAGCTCACCAAAGGCTACCTCGAGCTCTCCATCGTCGGGGATTTTCAAGTCGAGGCGATCCTGCCCGAGTTGCTGGCCAGTTTTGGCGCGTTGCCCAAGCGCGACCGCAGCAAGCCGGAGCTGGCCGAGGCCCGGCAAGTGGTCTTCCCCAACGCCCCTGCGGAAAAATCCTTCACCTATGAGTCGAAGATTCCGCAGGCAGTGGCCACCGCCATTTGGAAAACCAAGGGCCTGCGCAACAACCAGAAAGAATTCCGCCGCCTCAACATCCTCGCCGAAATCTATCAGGACCGCCTGCGCGAGGAAATCCGCCAGAAACTCGGTGCCTCCTACAGCCCGGAGGGTGCCGCCTCCGGCTCCGACGCGCTTGACGACTTTGGCTTCATCCTCGGCCAGAGCGTCGGCAAGTCGCCCGATGTGCCGCTGCTGCTCACCACCATGCGCAGCCTGGCCGACACGCTGGCCACCAAGGGCACCACCGCCGATGAGCTCGACCGTGCCCTCAAGCCCATCCTCAGCATGCTCAAGGTATCGCTGCGCGACAACAAGTACTGGCTCAACACCGCCCTCAGCGAGTGCCAGCTCGACCCCAAGCGCCTCGATCTGGTGCGTGAGCGCGACGCCGACTACGCATCCATCACCGTGAAAGAGATCAACGCGCTGGCCAAGAAATATCTAGGCGGCGAGAACGCGCTGCTCATCGGCATCAAGCCGCAGGAGTGAGTGAGGCGACAGGCCCTCGCCCGTGCCCCGCTTCACTTGTGGATCTGCCAGATCTCACATAGCTGGTTGCTTTCCGGGGTGCGGCTGCCGAAGCGGTCGGTCTGGCCCAGATAGACCGCCTGCACCTGCTGGCCCGGGTGCTTGACGCTGCTGAGCGCCTCGGCCACGGCGGTGGCCCGATCGGACGAGAGGGTGCGATTGCCATCGACATTGCCGGTTTCCGAGGCGTAGCCGATGACTAACAGCATATCGCCGTCCGGCACGTTGTCGACCAGGTGTTTGACTGGCGCCTCGTCCGCGACGGCCATTTTGGCGGAGCCGGTGGGGAAGGTGAGGGTTTGGACCACGTTGGCATTGAGCTCGGTCTCGATCTGGGCGTAGGCATTTTTGATATCCGCCTGCGACTGGTTTTCCAGTTTGCGCAGAGTTTGGAACAATTTGACGGCGGCGGGCAGCAATTCGTTTTCGGAGCGGGCAAACAGGCGGGCCTTGCCGAGCTCTCCCTCGAGTTCCTTGGCGCGGGATTCGAAGAACTCCTTGGCGCGAAGGGTCTCCTCGAGGCGGCGCTGGAGCGCATCGAGATCCGCCTTGGACGCTTGCTCGCCGACGGCTCCGAGCTGCTGCTTCATAGTGGCCAACTCCGTGGCCTGGGCATCACGCAAGGACTTGAGCTTGTCCACCTCACGGCGCAACGACTCCGCCTCATAGCCGCCGGATTTCGCCTGCTGCAATTCGCTTTTGACGCGGTCGAGATCGTTGCTGACCATTTGCCGGTATTGCTCGGAGCGCAGCAGGTCGGCGTTTTTCTTCACCAGGCTGGCGTTGGTCTCGTCGATCAACTGCTTGTAGCGGCCGGCCAGCAGCACCATGCTGTCCGCATCCTTTTTCATGCGCTCGGCGACGTCCTCGATCTGCTCGCCGCCACCCAGCGTGGGCAGCCCCAGTGACCCGCTCTGGCGCTTCAACTCCTCGAGTTGTTGCAGCAGCGCCGGTAAGCGTGGATCGGCCGCGGAGGGCTTCAGTTTCATCGCGATGAGCACCACCAGCAGTGCCACGATGACAAGCGCCATGGCCATTACCGGTGTGACCACGCTCGTCTTGGCGCTCGGCGAGGGTTGATGGCTTTCCTGCGCTGATGCATCGGCGTTGTCCTTCTCCTTCGGTGGCAATGGGGTGTCCGGCATGGCGCGAGAGTGGACCGGTGCCCGCTCCTTTGTCAAATCCGAACCACCATCGAGTGGATTCAGCGGAAAGCGGAATATACCAAGGTATCTCTACGCATTTCCAACCAGTCTGCATACCCTTTCACCTAGTCCTTGTGGGTTCAATTAACCGATGCCACTGCGACCAAGTCGACCAACGGGCGAAGGGAATTCGACGGATGGCGAGCGAATGGCCCCCAAAACCGCCGACCGACATGACCCTGCTCCCCAGCCCTCCTGAAACCGAGATCAAGCCGGCAGTCGGCAACCCCCAAAATAGGGAAGTGCTGGCGCTGGAAGCCAGGTCCCGGGCGTGGGGAGATGTTGCGGCGCTCTCGCCCGAGGCCATCCGCGCGGTGCTCCACAATCTGGAGGTGCACCAAATCCAATTGGAGGCGCAGAATGAGGAATTGCGCCGGACCCAGACGCAACTGGCGGCCGCCCAGGAGCGATACTTCGACCTTTACGATCTGGCGCCGGTGGGATACATCACCCTCAGTGAGGCGGGGCTGATCCTGGATGCCAATCTCGCTGCGGCCGCCTTGCTGGGCATGCACCGTGACGACATGATCCGGCAGCCGCTCACCCGCCACATTTCCAGCGAGCACCGCCCGCTGTTTTCCCTGTACCACTCGCGTCTTTTTGCCAGCGGCTCACCGGTGGTCAGCGAGTTGCGGATGGTGGACAAGGATGAATCTCCCTGCTGGATCCTGCTGACCGAAACGCTCAGGCATGACGGGGCCGGCGTCCCCCTCTGCAGCGCGGTGCTGACCGATATCAGCGAGCTCAAACAAAGCCAGGCGGAACTTCTCGCTTCCAACCGCCAACTTAAGGAAGCGACCCAACTTGCGACGCAATTTTCCGCCGAGGCGGAAAGTTGCAACGCCGCCAAGAGCGAGTTTCTGGCGAAAATGAGCCACGAGATCCGCACTCCGATGAGTGGGGTCATCGGCATGATCACATTGCTGCTGGACACCGAGCTAAGCCCCGAGCAGCGCGAATACGCCGAGGCCGTGCGCAGCAGTGGTAGCGCGATGCTCGGCCTGATTAACAATATTCTGGATTTGTCCAGGATCGAGGCGAACAAACTCGAATTGGAGTCGCTTGATTTCGCGTTGTCGACGCTGCTGGAGGATATCACCTCGATTCTGGCCAAGCATGCCCACGACAAAGGGCTGGACCTGCGCTGCACGACGGACCTGGATGTGCCGGCGCTGTTGCGGGGCGACGCCGGCCGCCTGCGGCAAATTCTGACGAATTTGGGGGGGAACGCCATTAAGTTCACTTCCGCCGGGGAGGTTCGAATCAGCGTCTCGCTGGTGGCAATGAGCGAGCAGGACGTCCTGCTGCGCTTTACGGTGCGCGACACCGGCCCGGGCATTCCAGCGACACAACTCGGTCTGCTGTTCGACATGTTCACCCAGAGCGACGCATCGGTCTGCCGCCGCTTCGGCGGCAGCGGCTTGGGTCTGGCCATTTCCAAGCAACTCGCCGAATTGATGGGGGGCCAAATCGGCGTCAGCAGTGCCGAAGGCAAGGGCGCGGAATTCTGGTTCACCGCCAGCCTCGGCAAGACCTGCAGCGGGCCTCTGCCGCCGGTCGTAGACAGCTGCGCGATGGCCCGCGAGGCGCTCAAACTGCCGAGTGGACGCGATCTGCGGATTCTGGTGGCCGAAGACGACGCCACCAGTCGCAAGGTTGCCCTGGGACTATTGAGAAAGCTCGGACTGCTCGCGGACGCTGTGGGCAACGGCGCGGAGGTCTTGACGGCCACGGCTGCAGTGGCGTATGATTTGGTGCTCATGGACGTGGAAATGCCGGTGATGGACGGTCTTGAGACCACCCGCCGGATTCGCAGCCCGGAGTCCGTCGCCGCGTATCGCGACGTGCCGATCGTCGCCATGACCGCTCACGCGATGAGCGACGATCGGGATCGCTGCATGGCGGCAGGCATGAATGACTTTATCACAAAGCCGGTCTCGCCCGAGGCCTTGGCGGCTACGGTGAGCAAGTGGTTGTTGTCCGGGGTGCCCGCAAACTAAGCTCCAAGCCACATCAATCTTCCGCTTCCTCTGCGCACTCAGGGCCTCTGCGTTTACCCTGGATAGGAAAAAGAAAACCACGGATTTCACGGAATGCACGGAATGCACGGATGAAGAAAGAGTTGCAAATTTGCTGACATTCACCAATTGAGTGAGCCTGTGACTTGATAGATCAGAACCAACTTATCCGTGTAAGCGTGTGAGCTCAAACCAGCGGCAGATGCGGATGGATGTCTCCGTCCAGTGGCGAACTCTCGCCGGCAATGTGGCGCAACAGCGCGGCAAAACCGATCATCGCAGCGTTGTCCGTGCACAGCCACGGCGCGGCCAGCAGCAACTCCAACCCTGCCCCCGCGCAGGCCTGCGCAAACGCCCCGCGCAAGGCCTGGTTGAGGCTCACCCCGCCGGACAGGGCCACTTTGCGGCGACCGCTGCGCTGGGCCGCCTTGAGGGTCTTGCCGACCAGGATTTCAATGACCGCCTGTTGGAATGAGGCCGCCACATCGGCAACGGACACCTGGCCGGCCTCCCGCTGCAAGGTGTACAACACCGCGGTTTTCAACCCGGAAAAGGAAAAGTCCAAATGCGCGTCGTGCAACATCGAGCGGGGCAAGGCATAGGCCGTCGGGTTGCCGTCACGGGCCCGTCGCTCAATCTCAGGACCGCCCGGATACGGCAAACCCAACATTTTGCCCACCTTGTCAAACGCCTCACCCGCCGCATCGTCGCGCGTGCCGCCGAGTTTTTGATAGGTACCCGCGCCGCTCACGTCTAACAACAAAGTATGGCCGCCGGAGACGATCAAAGCCACATGCGGGGGCACTTGCGTCTCTCCGACAAAAGGGGAGAGCAGGTGTCCCTCCAAGTGATTGATGCCCAGAAACGGCCGCCGTGTCGCGCAGGCCAGCGCCTTGGCTGCGGTGCTGCCGATCAACAGTGACGACGCCAAGCCCGGGCCGGTGGTCGCGGCGAAGGCATCGATGGCACCCACCGTCACGGCGGCCTCGCGCAAGGCTTGTTCGACGAGGGCGCGCAAATGCAGCGAATGATTGCGCGAGGCGAGTTCGGGCACCACGCCGCCGAATTCGCGGTGCAGTTCGATTTGGGAGGCGACCACCGAGGCCAGCACCGCGGCGGCACAGCCCGGCTCGCCGCGGACAATGGCCACGGCGGTTTCATCACAGGAAGATTCGATGGCCAAGATCAGGGGCACGCCGCAGAGCCTAGGCGGTCCCGCCGCCCCGCGCCCATGAAAAAATCCCACAGCTGAAAACATTGGCCAAAATCAGCTTGCACATTGCCCTTGACTGTACATCCTTCCATGTGTATACATACCGCCATGGACACGAGGGTATTCAAGAACGGAAACTCGCTGGCGGTAAGGCTCCCAAAGGAATTGGAACTGCCATGCGGTCGGGTCTCGATCCGTCGCGATGGACGCAAACTGGTGATCGAAGAGGTGTCGGAGACCGGTTGGCCCGAGGGATTCTTTGAGAGCGTGTGCATTTCCCGTAAGAACTTCGGCCGGGACGCTCCAACCTACCAGGAGAAAGTGCTGTGAACCGGGTGCTCGATACCAACGTTTGCATTGACGTTCTGCGTGGGCGCAAAAAGGTCGTCGAACACCTTGCCTCATGCTCGCCCAGGGAGTGTTTCATTTCGGTCGTCACCGAGTTCGAACTTTTTCAGGGTGCTGAGCGGGCACCGGTGGATTATCGCAACGACGAGCGCGCCAAAGTTGCGCGCTTGGTGGCGGCGCTGCAACTTCTGTCGTTTGATTCCGAATGCGCTAGAACCGCCGCCCGCATCAATGCCTCGCTCCTCAGCCGGGGAACGCCAGTGAGCATCACCGACGTGTTTATCGCCGCAACCGGGCTGCGTCACGGTTGGTGTGTGGTGACCAACAATACCAAAGACTTCCGACGCATCGACGGACTGGTGCTCGAAGATTGGCATTGAGCGCCGGAGGAATTGGGCTTGCCGGGGTGTCGACCTGCCGTCACGCTTTGAGCCGTTATGAAAACCCCGCGTTGTTTCCCGATCCTGTGGCGGCATCTGCTGCTCGCGCTGATGTTGCTGTCACCCGCCGTGGCCAAGGACAAGGCCCCCTCAAAGAAGGGTTGGTGCGGAGGGGCTGACACTGCTGCCGAACTCAAGGCGGCCTGGTATTACAACTGGGGGCCGGATGGCAGTTCCACTGCGGAGCTCGAATTCGTTCCCATGGTCAAGGGCAGGCAGCACGTCAACCCCGAGACTCTCGCCAGAATCAAGGCCAGCGGCGCCAAGGTTTTGTTAGGATTCAACGAGCCGGAACGGGCCGACCAAGGCAATTTGAGCGTGGCCGATGCCCTCGCGTTGTGGCCGCAGTTGGAGGCCACCGGCCTGCGGCTGGGCAGTCCCGCACCCTCCTCCGACGGCAAGGGCATGGCGTGGTTGGAGCAGTTCATGGAAGGGGCCAAGAAGAACAAGCTGCGGGTTGATTTCATCGCGGTCCACTGGTATCGGAGCGCCAATGCGAGCGAGTTCGGGCAATGGATCGACGGTCTCGCCAAGAAATGGCACCGCCCGATCTGGGTCACCGAGTTCAATGCCTATTACGCCGGCGGCGACAAGGACAAGTTTGCCGAGCAGGCGTTCAAGATCCTCGAGCACGACAGCAAGGTCGAGCGATACTCGTATTTCACCTGCCCCGATGGCCAACCCGGCGGCTTGTGGAAAACGAACGATGGCGGCAAGAAACTCACGGATCTAGGCCATGTCTATCAGCAAAAGTAGCGCCGGGCCACTGCCCCGTTGTGCCATTATTGCACTTGGGGTCATGCCATTGCCTCGGAGGCGGCGCTATTCGACGCGGACGTTGAGTCGATAGAATTGGTTGGGTCCGGCGGCGGGCTGGGTGACAACGACGCTCTGGTCGCTGCCAACGATGTCCGCATAGCCGGGCACGGCCTGCCACGAGGCGGGAGGGGCGAGCGAGGATGCGGCTTCCAGCACGTAATGGCGGGTCAGGCCTGCCGCGTAGCCGGGACCGGTGGCGCTGCGTGCCAGGAATGTCAGGGTGAAGGCGGAGCCGGCGGCGGGTGTTAGGGTTAACAATTGGGGCGTGAAACTGCGCGGGTCGGTGCCGAGGAGAAATTCGGTGAGGTTGGTGAGGCCGTCGCCGTCGGGATCGGCGGCATCTGCGGCCAGGCCTGCGGCGATTTCCGCGGCAGTGAAATGGACGTTGCGCCAAGCGGCGAGCGCGTCGGCGGCAATCACCAGGGAGCCGACGGCCGATCCGGTGTAGTTCATCTCGTTGATGCTCGCCGCCACCGCATAAGTGCCTGCGTCACTAGGCGCGGCGGTTGCGCCGTCATAGGTGAGGGTGACCGCCAGGGCCGCCGGTTGGGTCGTCGCCGTCGCGGGTTTCGGCATGCCGTCGTAGGTTTGTGATAGAGCGGCGAGGGTGATGGTGGCGGTGGCCTTGGTGATGGTGCCGGTATTGCAGTTTGCGAGGCTCAGCGCATAGTTGTTGCCGCTATTGCCATCGTTGATGGTGATGCTGGGGACGAGCACCTTGTTGGCCTCGCCGGCGTTGCTGTCTTGGAATGCCTGTGACAGCAGTGTTGTGGTGTCGCCGGCGGCGAGCGACGGCGTGAGCGCCGGGGTGCCCGCTGCGGTGGTCATGGCGTCATAGGGCTTGGTGGTGGGCACCGCTGTCACCGTGACCGGGAGCGGGGCGATGTTTGCAGTTAGGGAGCTTTGCTGGATGAGGGAATAGTTTGCCGCCTGGCTGCCACCGAGAGTGACGCCGGTGACCGCGACCGGTTTGTTGTTGCCGATGTGCTTGTCGCCAAACGCGCCGCTGGGGATGCCGGCAAGGGTGAGCCCGTCGCCGGTGTGGGGCCTGCCATCGTTGCTGGTTCCGGCTCCGGCGGCTTCCTGCGCCAGCAACGCCGCTGTTCCTGTTAGTACAGCGGCGGGTCCGCCGTTGTAGGTGCGGGCGGTGGTGGCCAGGCCGGTGACAACCAGTGGTTTGGGGGTGACCGTCACCGTGCCGCCGGCTCCGGCCAGCGTGTAGTTATTGGCTGCCGGGCCGGCCAGCGCCAGGTTCGCTGAGCTGGCAGCCCGGAAGATGGCGAGGGCGCCGGACCAGCGAGAGGAGGTGCTGACGGTGCCGCCGGAAGTGAGCGTGCCAATTGATGTTAGAATTTTATCAAAGGCATAGACTTTGGCATTGGAGGTGGCGGATCCGCTGGAGGCGGAGTTGGCGATTGCGACAAACGAATTGGTGGGCGTGCCCAACGAGTAAGCGCTGGACCTGAGGCCGATGCCACCGACCGCCAACGCGCTGGCCTGGGTGGTGGCAGCGGTGGTGCCGGTGCTCGCCGCAGCACTATTGGATCCGTTGCTATTGTTAGCCGTCACATCCAGCGGGTTGGCAGTTAGCACGCCGGAGTACTCGGTCACCACGGCGGCGGCAAAGACCGAGGCGGACAGGCTGATGGTGACGGGGGTGGCCGCACCTGCAAGCACCGGCGCATACCAAATTTCGGTGGTGGTGGTGGTGGAGGGTGTGGTTTGCACCGCGCGAGTCCAGCTCAAGGTCGTGCCGCCGTTGGTAATGCCGGCGACCGCGCTGGCGCTCGAACTGCGCGTCGCGATCACCGCGATGAGCGTGTTGCCAACAGTGGGCGCGGCGACGGCGACTGCAAGCGAACTCGCGGCGGCGGCACCCGTGCTGCCGGTGGCGGCGCTGCCGACGCGAGCCGGGGTGACGTAGGTGGTGACAATGGCCTGTGGCCCCGCATCCTTTCCTGCTAGATTGGCGCTCCCGGTCAGGCTGAGATTCGGCGCATCCATCGTGTTGGAAATGGCCAGGTTGGCGGCCGCCACGCTGGTGGTTGCGTCATAGGTCCGGGTCCCGGTCAAGCTCACCACTCTGGCGGTGATGGTGCCGGTCAGGCCGGTGGGTTGGGTGAGCGAATAATCGGCCGCCTGCGTGCCTGATAGAGTCGAGGTCGAGGTGACCGCCTTGGCCGTGCCGACATCTTTGGTATTAAATGTACCGCTTGGCAGCAGGGTCACCGCGTCCCCGCCGACCACGCCGCTGAGGGTCCCACCGGTCAGCGTGGCGGCGGGGGTGCCGTCGTATGGCTTGCTGGCAACCAGCGTGGCGGTGACCGTGAGTGCCTTGGGCGTGATGGTTCCTGTTAGTAGCGGCTGTGCCAGCGTGTAGTTGGCCGCGGCCGTGCCGGAGAGGGTCATCGCCGTGCCCACGGATTTGCCGGTGCCGGTGTCTTTGGTATTGAAAGTGCCGGCGGTGGCGTTGTCGAGGGACACCGCGTCACTGCCCACCAAGCCGATCAAACCCGCACCGCTGATGGCGGCGGCAACGCTGCCGTCATACGGCTTGCTGGTGACGGCCGCCCCGGACACCGACAACGCCTTTGGACTCACCGATTGGCTGTTCAAGGCGCTGGAAGTGCCCGGGGCGAAATTGCTATCGCCGCCATAGACCGCGACGATGTTGGGATGGCTGCCGGCCGTCAGTGCTGTGGTGGTAATGACGCAGGTGCCGCCGCTGAGGGTGGCTCCCCCAACAATTGTTCCGTTGGCACCGCCGTCCATGAGGCTCACGCTGCCGCTTGGGGTTCCGCTGACGCTGACGTCGAAGCTCAAGGCATCGCCGTAGGCCGAGGCGCTGGTGGTGCCGGTGTGGCGGGCCAGCGTGAGAGTGGGCACCGGCAGGGCAGCGAAGGTGGCGCTGATAGAGTGGTTGGTAATGACGTTGGTGAATGTGTAGCTGGCGGGTGATCCTAACGGGGTGGTGTCGGCCGTGACCTGGGCAATGGCATAGCCCGGATCCGGCGCGATGGTGAAGGATTGGTTGGCACCGGAGTTGACCACGACCGCTCCGCCGGGAGTGATCGAGCCGCCGCTGCCAGCGGACGCGGCGATCGTGAAGGACGTTGCCGCGGCAAACGTCGCGCTGATCGCGTGGTTGGCTAGCACATTGGAAAACGTGTAACTGCCTGCCACGCCCACGGAAATGCCATCAATCTGCACGTCGGCAATGGAATAGCCGCCATTGGCCGTGATGGTATATGCTTGGCTGGCGGCGGAGGCGAGCACCGTTGCGCCCGCCGGGCTGATGGAGCCACCGCTGCCGGCGGACGCGGTGAGCGTGTAGGTGCCTCCGCTGCCTCCGCTGATGCCGAATTTGCTCATCATGTCCGCCTCCAGGCGCTGGCGCTGGGTATCAGTTAGAGCGGTCTTGTAAAGGAAGACATCGCCGATGTTGCCGTTGAACGCGGACCAGCCGTCCGGGTCGCTGCGCCCGATGTCGATGTATGAGTCGAATGAAGTGGGATTGCCGGTGGTGTTGCCGGGCAGCCACTCGCTCATGGCCGCGCCGCTGCCGGTCATCACCAGCACGCCGTTGGCGTAGACGCTGTAGGCCCCGGTGGGTTGGACCACCAGCGTGAGGATGGTTTTCTGCCCGTCGGGAATCGCCGTGCTGCCCGTCACCATCGCCTTTTTGAGCCTGAGTTGCGGCAGGCCGGTGGCATTTCCCACGCCTAACACCATTTCGCCATACATCACGTCCACCACCGAGTTCCAGCTATCCGCAGTGGTGTTGCGGGTGGGTTTGATGGCGCAGACGATGGTGCTGCCGGTGACCGGGATGGATGTGGTGTACTGGCCAACCCGGAAGCCATCGCTATCGGTCCGCATATTCCATTCCCACTTCACGCTGTTGAGGGTCTGCAGGGTGGGGGAGGCGATATTGGTCAGATTTCTACCCGTCGGCCACAGCCACGGCCAGGACGTGATCGAGGTGGTGCCGGCGATGTCCTTGGTATCCACTGCCATGAACAACTGGTCGGCCGCCGGGATTTTGCGCGCGCCGGCAATGAACACCACTGCAATCGTGTGGTTGGCAATCACCGAGTTGAAGGTATAGCTTGCCGACGCTCCGACATCGGTGCCGTCCACCAGCACGCTGGAAATGGCGTAGTTCGTGTTGGGAGTGATGCTGAAGGTCTGATTGGCACCAAAACTGACATTCGTGCTGCCGGTCGGGCTGATGGAGCCACCGGCGGCGGCGGACGCGCTGATGGTGCAGACCCGCAGTGCAAAGCTGGCCGCGACGGTGTGCGCTGCCTGAACGTTGGTGAATGTATAACTGGCTAGTGCTCCCTGGGATACCCCATCCACCACCACGTCCGCCACCTGATAGCCGGTGTTGGGGGTCAGGTCGAACGTCTGGTTGGCTCCAGCATTGACCCCCAGCGCGCCGGATGGGTCGATCGAGCCATTGGGTCCGGCGCTGGCGCTGAGCGTATACGTCGGCACGCTGGTGAAGGCGGCTGCGATGGTGTGATTGGCGGCTACGTCGCTGAACGTGTAACTGCCTATCGCGCCGAGGCTCACGCCGTCCACCGTGAGTTGTGCAACCGCAAAACCCACCGCGGACCGGGCGACGAAGGTGGCGCTGCCGCCATTGGCGACGTTGACGGTGCCGGTCGGGCTGAGGCTGCCGCCGGTGCCGGCGGATGCGGTGATGGTGCGCGCTGCGGCGATGCCGAACTTGGTGGACATGTCAGTCTCGAGCGTTTGGCGGTCCGCATCGCTCAAGGCGAGGTTGTAGATGAAGAAATCGCCGATATCGCCGTTGAAGACGCTCCAGCCGTCAGGGTTGTTGCGGCCGACGTTGATGTGGGTGGCATAGGCACCGGCGACTCCCGGCACCAGTGACGTCATCGCACTCGTCGCGCTGCTCGAATACACCTGCACGCCGTTGGCGAACACCTTGAACTGGCCGCCCGCCTGGCACACCAGGCTGAGCACCGTGACTTGGCCGTTGGGAATGACTGCGCCGGTGTTGTACTGGTTTCCATTGCGCCTGACGATGATCTGGCCGCTGCTGTTGGATATTCCTAACACAAATCGGTCGTAAAACAGATCCACGATCGAGTTCCAACCGTCACTGGTGGAATTGCGCAGGGGTTTGATGACCGCGACGATACTCGCGCCATTGCACGGGATGGCGGTCGTCCCGTGATCGCCGCAGTCGAAGCCGTCACCGTCGGCGCGCAGGTTCAGCGCCCATCTTGCGTTGTTGGCCGTGTCCGCCATGGGGGTTGCCATCGCCGTGTAGGTCTTGCCCGCAGGCAGGAAGCTGGTCCAATTGCCGGTCAGCCCGCTGGCTGGCAAGGTTTCCGCCAGGGCGGAGTCGATCAGTCCGGCGGTCTGCGGGATGTGGGTGGTGTTGGCGGTGAAAATCACGGCGAGCGAATGGTTGCTAGTCACGTTGGCAAATGCATAACTCGTGATGGACCCCTGCTCAACCCCGTCGATGAGGACGCTGGCGATGCTCTGGCCGCCATTCGGCGTGATGGTGAAGGATTGATTGCTGCCATCAGTCAGCAGCACCGTGCCAGACGGGGTGATCGAACCGCCCGCGCCGCCACTCGCCGTGATGGTGGCGGCCCCGCTGAGACTGAAGTTGACGCTGGGTAGAGGCGTGCCATTGACCGTCAGCGTCTGCTCGGGCGACGGGAAATGGTCGGCTGCCGCGGCTGCCACATACCATGCGCCGTTGGGAAGCGGCTGGGAATAATTGCCGTTGGCGTCGGTAGTGGCCGTCAAGATGGCATTGGCCGTGGCTCCCGGTTGGGTCGCAAACGAGATGGTGGCCCCGGCCAGGCCCGCGCCGGAGGTGGCATCGCTGATTTTTCCGGAGACTGCGAATGCCGGCGGATCCATCACCTGGGTGACCGCGGCATAGGTCACCACGCGGGTTGCGCCGAAGGTCCACAAGTGGCCCTTGATCTGACAGAGTTTGAGCATTCTGGCCGGATCGGTTGCCTGGGCGGATTGATCGGTTCTAACGGTGATGGTGGCGTTGCTGGCCACGTCCTTGACCACATAATGGTCTGCAAACGCCTGCATGACCACACCGTTGAAGGTGACGAGATTGTCGTCCGGCAAGCTGGTCAATTGGGCGAAGTTGGCGCTGTGGTAGCCGGTGGTTGGGTTGATTTTTGCGGGGTAAGTGGTGGAATACACGGACTCATTGTTGCGGGCGGATCCGTCGCGGACTTTGTATTGATAGACATAGCTGCCGTCGGCGAGAGCCGGGGTGACGAAGGTGGCGCTGCTCTGCCAACCACTGTCCGGGCCGCCGCCGCTGACGCAATGGAACAAATACTGCACTCCGCTCGGGTCGCTGGCATCCATCGCGGTCATCGATACCTTGTTGTCAATGGTGGCGTAGGGCTGCATTTGCCAGTGGGCCGCCGTCAGGGTCGGCAAGGCCGGTCCGGCGTCGTCTCGGGCAAGGGCGGAGGCCGGGGCGGATGGCGCGCTGGTGTTGCCCCGGCCGTCACGCAGGGTGACGGTGTACGTATAACTCGTTCCGGTGGTTAGGCCGGTCTGGGTCCAGGTCGGCGACGACTGCCAACCGCTGCTCGCAGCGCTGGGCAGGGTGCGGTCGAACTTGTATTCGACCTTGCCGCTGGGGCTGCTGCCTGGGGTGGCGGTCATGGTGATCTGGCCGTCGGCGATGCCGGTTGGGCCGAAGCTGAAGCTGGCGCTGCCGGCGGTGGATGTGGCAAGCGTGGCGGTGGCGCTGGCGGACACGCCTGTGGTGTTGCCCGCGCGGTCGCGCATCCTGACCGAGTAGGCAGGCGAGCTGCCAGGGGTTAGGCCGACATCGGTGTATTTGTTGAACGAGACCCAGCCGGAATCATGGCCGCCGCCGGAGACACAGGTGAAGTAGTACTCGACCCAACCGCTGGCGTCGGTGCCGGGAGTGGCGCTCATGGTGGCGCTGCTGTCGCCGTTAGACATCGGTGCAACCAGCCACGTGGCGGAGTTGGGCGTGGGCGGCGTGTTGTCCGCGGCAATGGTGATGGGAGCGGGGGCGGCGGTGGTGAACAGGTTGGTCACCTCGGCCGCGCTCAGGGCCTTGTTGTAAACCCTGAAGTCGTCGAGGCTGCCTTGGAAATAGTTGCCGGCATTGCCGCGGCCCAGATAGTTCGCATTCTCCATCAACGGCGCGTTGAGGCTGTCTGGCAGAAGCGCCATCGCCGTGTTGCTCGCCGCCAGGGCGCCGTCGAGGTAAAGCGCGCAGGTGTTGCCGGAGAATACCACCGCGACGTGCTTCCAAGTGTTGGCCGGAATCGCCGGCCCATCGAGCGTCTGGGTGGTGGTGCCGTCGCTGATGACGAAACGCAGGGCCCCGCCGGCGGCGGCGTTAGGCGTTAGATACATCACCTTGTTGGTGCCGTCGCCCAGCGACCACAAACGCTGGTCGGCCACGCCGCCGCTTTGCTTGAACCACAGGCTCAGCGCGCAGTCCTTGAAGTCGTTGACTGAATTGTGGAGCTCGACGTATTGGCTGAGGCCGTCGAGGGGCAGCACGCGGCCGCCGCGCAGCGACGTTCCGGCGTCTATGGCGGTGCGGCAGTTGTTCATCAGGTAGCCGTGGTTGATGCCCAGTTCGTCGCAGGCAAACACCGGGTTGTCGCGCTCGAAGGTGAGCCCGCTGTATTGGTAGTTGTTGTTTGTTAGGGCGGGGAATATCGCCGGATTCTGGCCCCATTGCCAACCGAAGTGGACGCCGTGGTCGCCGGTGCCGCCGTTGGCGGTATCGCCATCGGTGATGAGGCTGCCACTGAAGGTTGACGGGCTGTAGACCGAGGTGACGCCCTTGAGCACGACGCTGCCGGATACCTTGTTGTGGTTGGTGGCATCGCCGCCGCCACAGCCGGCATGCTCGATGGCCCTGGCATTTTCAGACAACTCGGTGGAGCCGAACACCATCGCCCAATCCCTTACCTTGGCATTGCCATAGACCTGCGCGCTCTCATACACCATGCCGTGGCCGGACACCACCGCGCTGTCCCTCACTTGCGCGCTGTTTCTAACAACTCCGTACTCCTCGATCCGGGCATTGCCCCGGACCTGGGCGTTATCCAGCACCTGCGCGTTGGGGCCGATGTAGGCGCTGGCATCGACGGTGGCGGCGCTGGACTTCCAGCCGCCGCCATTGGCGTGCTGGACCATGCCGCTGTGGCTTTGCACCGGATAGATGACATTGCTCGGGCTGGCGTTGGTGAATGAGACGGTGTAGGGGAATTGCAGGCCGGAATCGCGGGTGTATTCGGCCCACGACGGGTCGCCGATTTTCATCGGCTTGGGCACCGCGATGACCATCAGATAGAGCTGGCTTTGGTCTGCCGACAGGGTGATCGAGTTGTTGCCGATATTCCACAGGGACGAGTAGCTGGCTTCGCCATGGCTGTTGACGGCCACCAGGCAGGCGCGCCAGTCGCTTTGCCTGACGAAATCGCTGAGTGGTTGGAAATTGCAGCTTACGGTGGAGCCGGCGGTGGCCGCCAGCGGGACGAAATGGAAGCCGAACTGTTGGGGGATATGTTCGCGGGCCGGGCGGTACCAGCCCGGGGAGCCGGGGAGTTTGACCAAGGGTGCGCGGCAGCGGGTGTACCATTCCCAGGTATCGCCGTTCCACGGGGTGTTGGCCTGGGCCAGCCAGCGTTGGCGCGAGAAATCCCAGGTGACCATTTTTTTGGCCATGTCGCCCCACAAGTCTTTCATGGCACCTGCCTTGTCGGCGGAGCCCGAGGCGTCGAGCCGGATCATGCGGTCGAGGATATACTCATGGGCCTGCTGGTCGGGGGTGGCGTTGGTCCAGAGTTCGTTGACCCAGGCGGCGCCGTAGCGTGGGTCGTCCTTGGCGGCTTCATAGATCATCCATGAGTCGTAGTAATCGCGGCCGTGGGCTGGATAGAACACGCTGTTATAGAGATATCCGCCGGCCTGCGGGTAGGAGTTAAGGAATTGCAGGAGCATCCAGTTAGCGCTGCACTCCCACCACATGCCCGAACTATCCGTGCCATTGAATCCCGCGCAGGTGCCTTCCCAGACGTGGCCCATCTCATGCGGGGTGGCACCTGAGGGTGGATCGTAGCGGCAGTTGCCGGTGTTGGACATGGCATAGAAAAAGCCGCCGGCGTCCATGCTGGAATAGGCGCCGCCGCCGCCGCCGTCATTCCAGGTCATGAGGAAATTGAAGTTGGTGCGATACTTGTTGCCATCGGGAGTGGTGGCGGACTCGTTGATGTCGTGCAAGCCCATCTCGACGACCCAGCGGTTCCACATTTGCTCATACATCTGGAGGTTGCCCTGGGCCAATTGCTCGGTCATGGGTGTGCCGGTATCGCGGTTGAAGTGGCCGAAGTTCAGCCGGAAGTGATCAGAACGGCGGGTCTCGGTATTGGGATCCTGGTTGGAATAGATCGAATTGTTGTCGAGGTAGGTCTGGGCGCAGGCGGCGTCCCCTGCAAGCAGCACTCCGGCGGCCACTGCTCGCATCACTCTGGGATTGATCATGGGTTTGGCAATTGGGTGGGTGGGTGGTTGGCACGGCGGCACACCACTTGCCCGGCAAGTCGCCAGCCTTCCAAACAGCGACGCTAGCATGGCGGTAAGAATCCCGCATTCGCCGTTTCGCGAAATGATTGTTCAATTAGCGAAGCTGTGGCGGGGCCGTGTCCTTACCGGCAGCAGGACTTCAGCCCTCCGCCGCGACGATCTGCAGCGCTGCTTTCATCCAGCCGCAGGCGTAGGCCATGCCCGCGTGCCAGGGCGCGGCACAGGTCATGGCCGGCGCGTGGTCGGGAATGAGCACGCCGGTGAAGCCATTGCGCTTGAGAATGCGCAGCACGCGCAGCAGGTCGATATCGCCCTCGTCGACGAAGGTCTCCAAATACTGCGGGACTTGGCCGCGCACGTTGCGGAAATGGACGTAGGCGATTTTCTGTTGGCGGCTGTAGGTTTCCACTGCGGCGTAGAGGTCGCCGTCGGTCATTTCGGCGAGCGTGCCGAGGCAGAATTCGAGCGCGTTGGCGGGGCTCGGGTGGCGGTCCAGCAGTTGTTGATAGAGGTGTGGCTGGTTGACGAGGCGTGGCTGGCAGCGGACGCTGGGCAGCGGGGGGTCGTCCGGATGAGCGGCGAGGGTGACCCCGGCGGTCTCGGCCACTGGCAGCAGCGCATCGAGAAATTCGCCGTGACGCCGCCACAATTCTTCGGTTGAAATGGTGGCGAGGTGGCCGGGCGGGGCGTGGCGGTCATAGACCATGTTCCAGACCATGCCGTTGGGGATGGGCGGGTCGTACGGGCCGTCCATGCCGACGACCTCCGCGCCGCCGCGGCCCCATGGGCCCTTGACCCGTCCGGCGACTCCGGCGAGGGAGAAATTGTAGCCGATGATCGGGATGCCGGCGCGCCCGATGTTGCGCACGAGGGTCTTGAGGTTGTTGAGTTGGTCGTGTTTTTTTGGCCCATCCAACAACACATCGTACCAGTGCGCCGGATCAAAATTTTCGATTGCCTCGATTTGCAGGCCGTGGGCGTTGGCTTCGGTTTGCACGGCGGCGAGTTCCTCAAACGACCACAGCCGGTCGGGATCGCCGGCCTCGCCCCAACCGGCGTCGTCGCCGACGGGTTGGTCGCCGGGTTGGTTGCCGCGCGCCGCGCGGAAATAGTCCACCATGTGCACGACGAGGTGGGTTGCGCCGCACTGGCGGGCAAAGCGGAAGTGGTCCGCGTCGAGTTGGTGGCGGTAGAGACCGAAGCCGAGTTTCATTAGAAAAAGCGGGCCACTTTATCCACGGCGTTGGCGGCGGTCAGGCCGTGGAGTTCGCGGAGGGTTTCGGGTTTGCCATGCTGGATGAATTCATCGGGCCAGCCGATGCGTTCGACGGGGGTGTGGATACCGACGCTGTGGAGGTGCTCGATGACGGCGGTGCCGAAGCCGTTGGTGAGGACGTGGTCCTCGAAGGTACACAGGACGCGGCACTTTGCGGCGTAGGATTCGAGCACGGCGGTATCCAGTGGTTTGATGAAGCGCGGGTTGATGAGGGCGACGGAGAGGCCCTTGGCTTCGAGCAGGGTCTTGGTGTGTTCGGCCATTTCAAACAAGGAGCCAAGACCGATGAGGGCGACGTCGGTGCCGTCGGCAACGACTTCGGCCTTGCCGATTTCGAGGATTTTGGGGATGGCTTTGATCGGCGTGCCCTTGATGGGGCCGCGCGGGTAACGGATTGCGGTGGGGCCGGCATCGTAGGCGGCCATGGTGTGAAGCATGTCGACAAATTCATCCTCATCCTTGGGCTGCATGTGGATGATGCCGGGGATGAGCCTCAGAAATCCGATGTCGAAGAGGCCGTGGTGGGTGGGCCCGTCATCGCCGGAAAGGCCGCCGCGGTCCATGCACAGGCGCACCGGCAGGCCCTGCAGCGCGATGTCGTGGATGATCATGTCATAGGCGCGCTGCATGAAAGTGGAGTAAATGGCCAGGAACGGCCGGAACCCCTTGGAGGCGAGGCCGGCAGCGAACAGCGCGGCGTGTTCCTCGGCGATGCCCACGTCAAAATAACGCCCCGGCACCTCGTTGCGGAAAATGTCCAGCTTGGTGCCGCCGGGCATGGCGGCGGTGATGGCCACGATCTTCGGATCGGTCTTGGCGATGTCGGTGAGTGTGCGGCCGAAAATCTCCGCACAGGTGGGCGTGTTGGTGGCGCTGGTGGACCCGTCCTCGAGCTTGTAGGCGCCCAGGCCGTGGAATTTGCCGGGGTCATCGAGGGCAGGTTGATAGCCGCGGCCTTTTTCGGTGATGATGTGGAGGACGACGGGTTCGTGGAGCGTCTTGAGGTGCTCGAAGGTGCGGATCAGCAGGGGCAGGTCGTGGCCGTCGATGGGGCCAAAATAGCGCAGCCCGAATTTCTCAAACAGCACGTTGGGAAATAGCAGGTTCTTGGCACTCTCCTCCACCTTGTGGGCCAGACTGCGGGCCGCCTTGCCGGCCACTTTCTCGACAAATTCGGCGGCCTTGCTGCGCACCGCGGCGTAGGTCGCGTGGGTCTGGAGGGCGTTGAAATAGCGGGCGATGGCGCCGACGTTCTTGTCGATGGACCACTCATTGTCGTTGAGCACGACGATGAAGTTGCGGGTGGTTTCGGCGATGTTGTTGAGTGCTTCGAGAGTGGGGCCGCAGGTGAATGCGGCATCGCCGGCGACGGCCACCACATGATGGTTCTCGCCGGCCAGATCCCGCGCCGCGGCAATCCCCAGCGCGGCCGACAGGGCGGTGCCGGCGTGGCCCGCACCATAGGCGTCGTGCTTGGATTCGCTGCGCAGCAGGAACCCGTTGAGGCCTTGATAGGTGCGGATGGTGTGGATGCGCGAGGCCCGCCCGGTGAGCATTTTGTGGACATACCCCTGATGCGCCACGTCGAACACCAAGGCGTCGTCGGGGGTGGAGAACACCCGGTGGAGGGCAATGGTCAGCTCGACGACGCCGAGGTTGGGGCCGAGGTGGCCGCCGGTTCTTGACAGCGAGGTGATGAGCGAGTGGCGGATTTCGGCCGCCAGCTTGACCAACTCTTCATCGGCGAGTTTCTTGACGTCGTCGGGTGAGGCAATGGCCGAAAGCAGGGGACCGAGCGCGGGGGGGTCAGAACAGGCGGATGTCGTCATCGTCGTTGGGATCCTCGGCCGGGGCCGGCGGACGGGCGGGAGCTGGGGCGCTTGAGGCATCGGCTTCCAGTGCGCTTTCGTTTTGATTGCGAAGGGTGATGAGTTCAATCCGCCCGCGGGCGGTCTTGAGAATCGATTCGCAGTGAGTGAGCAGGGCGGAGCCTTTTTCGTAGCTGGCAACCAGCTCTTCGAGTGGCAGTTGCTCGTGCTCCATGGATTCTACAATCGCTTCAAGCCCGGCCAGGGCGTCTTCAAAGGACGCGCCTGCGGAGGGGACGAGGTTGTCTTTTTTGCGTGGCATCGCGGTCATTCCTGTTTGTCCGAGGTTTTCACCGGTTTGGCACTGTAGAAGGTCATGTAGTAACCGATCAGTGGCACCCGGTACGGGTAGCGTTTGATCACCGTTTCCATTTTCTTGTCCTTGTCGTAGAGCGAGCTCAAGGTGGAGCCGGTGGAAATCATCGCCTGCCCGTCCATCACCATGGAGGCAAAATCCCTGTACTTGCCCGGAATTTCCAGCATGTTGCTGGATGCGTAGGACGAGGGGGTGATCAAAATGCCGGCCGCCGCCGTGTCCAGATCGGTGGCGATATTGTCGAGTTTTTCAAATCCGGCGCGATCCGGCGGCAGCCAGATGCTGATCCGGTCGGCATACCAAGCCACGGCCCACGGCTGGTCGGAGAAGGTCACTTGGTTGTTCGGGACGATGTTCTTGAGCCGCAGGTTGAGGGCGGGTGCCCAGTAGGGTGGCCAGTGCGGGAAGCCGCCTTTGTCGCGGGTTTGGATGCCGACGCTGACTTTCTGGGGCAGTGAGAGCAGTAGTGGCAGCGAGCAGATGATGACGATGACGATGTAGTGGACGTTGCGGAGGGCCGGGGTGGAGGCGACAAACTCGAGGCGGCCCCACAGGATCGAGATGAAGGCCAGGCCATAGGCGGTCATGATGGGGGCAAACACGAGGTGGAGCTGGTTGGGATCCAAGCCTTTGGGGGTGACCCCGAAGAAGGCGAGGCCGACGGCGGTGGTGCACCACATCAGCAGGATGGCCCAGCGGAAAGTGGCGATGGGCTTGCGCTTGAACGGGTGCAGCAGGGAGATGAAAAACAGCGGTGCGACGATGATGCCGGCCAGGAACGGGATGATGTCGACGGTTTGGAGCAACGCGACGCGGATGATCTTGGAGAGCAAGCCGTTGAGGTTGAGGTTGTCCTGAAGGTTGACCGTGCGCATGATTTCGTCCTCGGAACCGGCCAGGCCGTTGTAGAGGGTCAGATACGCGGTGCCGAACGGGGTCCCGCTGATGCCGGTGTTGCGCATCATCACGTAGGTGGCCGGAATGAGCAGCATCACCAGGATGGCCGCAGCCACTATGCCGCGCGGCCGGAAGGCAATGGCGGCAAAAATGATGTAGCCCAAGGCGATCCACACCGTCATCCAGTGGGTGAGCGCCAGCAGGGTGAAAAACACCCCCGCAATGAGCGCGGGGGTCATCGCCACCCGGCCCTCGGTGGAGGCTTCGATCGCCCGGTACACGAAGTAGATCGCACACGAGAAGAGCATCAGCATCAACATCTGGGGCAGGCCACTGAGCGCGTAGTTCCAAAACGACTCACAGAAGAGCATCAGGATGGCGCAGACGGCGGCAATTTTGGTATCGAACACCCGTGAAATGAGCAGGTAATTCACGCCGATGGCCATCAGGAAAAACACGGTGCTGAGGGCGGCGATGACCCGGTCGAGCGGAAAAATGAGTTCGTTTTCACTCATTTGGGTCCATTTGACCCCGTCGGCTGCCCCGACCAGCTTGAGAACGGAGGCAATGAGCAGCGGGTTGAGAGGCGAGTGGTAGGTGTCTTCGAACTTGGTGAGGGGAACGGCGGATTTTTTGGCGTTTTCGGCTTGGGTGTAGGCGGCCGGGCGGATCACTTTGGTGGTGAAGCTGTTGCCGCGGGCGATTTCGCGGCCGATTTGGGCCTGATCCATCGCTTGGGGTGAGTCCAGGCCACGGAAAAGGGTGAACAGATTGCCAAGCGTGAGGGCAATCATGACGAGGAAAAACAGGCTGCGGCGAACGATGACGCCCGCATCGAAGGCCGAGGATTGGGCGGCGTTCATGGGCGGGGAGCGGGGAGGGGGGAGAACATTACGGGTGGAGGTCTTTTAATTTGCGTTGGAGAGTGCGGCGGCTGAGCCCCAGAAGCTCGGCAGCATGGGTGCGGTTGCCGCCGGCAGCGGCAAGGGCGCAACGAATCGCATCGGCTTCAAGCGCATGCAAGTTGAAACCGGGCGGTTTTTCAAGGGCGATCTTGGCCGGGGGGGTGGAATCCTCGGCGGATGCGGGGGCGGCAAGCAAGAATTGCGGCAAATGGCGGATGTCGATGACCGTCTCATTGCTCATGACCACGCCGTGCTCGATGACGGTGCGCAGTTCGCGGACGTTGCCGGGCCAGTCATAGGTGAGCAGCAGGTGGAGTGCCGCGTCGCTGAGCGGTTTGAGCGGGCGATGGTTTTCCTTGGCGAATTCCTCCAGAAAACTGTTGGCCAGCAGGACGATGTCCTCGCGCCGGGCGCGCAACGGCGGCATGTGGATCCGCACCACGTTGAGGCGGAAAAACAAGTCTTCGCGGAAGCTGCCGGCATCCACCAGGCCGCGCAGGCTCTTGTTGGTGGCGGCGATGACCCGCACGTCGATCTTGATCGGGGTGTTGGAGCCGACCCGCTCCAGGGTCCGCTCGGAGAGGATGCGCAGCAGTTTGACTTGGGTGGACGGATCGATCTCACCGACTTCATCGAGGAAAATGCTGCCGCCGTCGGCCTGTTCGAAGCGGCCGATGCGGCGTTGGGCGGCCCCGGTGAAGGCCCCTTTTTCGTGGCCGAAGAGCTCGCTTTCAAGGAGTTGGGGCGAGAGCGCGGCGCAGTGGACGATGACGAGCTTGGCCGCAGGCCGGCCCGACAAGTGGTGCAGCGTGTGGGCGACGACTTCCTTGCCGGTGCCTGATTCGCCTTCAATGAGGACCGTGGCGCGGGTCGGCGCGACTTGCTGGATCAACTCGGACACCTCGTTCATGGCGGCGGATTTGCCGATGATTCGGTCGATCTTGTGGGTCTGTTGGACCTGGCGGGTGAGTTGGCGGTTTTCCGACTCCAAGCTGCGGCTGCGCAACGCCCGCTTGAGCAACATCTCCACCTCGTCGAGGTTGAGCGGCTTGGTCACAAAGTGCCAGGCGCCGCGCCGCATGGCTTCCACCGCGGTATCGACCGAGCCGTAGGCTGTCATCATGATGGCCACCGGCGGTTCGGGCAGGGCCAATACCGAGGCCAATAAATCCATTCCCGAATCCGCGCCGAGCCGCAGGTCGGTGAGGAGCAGTTCGATGGGCTCGGACTTGAGGATCTTCATCGCCTCGGCGGTGCCGGCCGCAGTGTACACATCGAACTCCTCCTCCAACGCACTGCGCAGCCCTTCGCGGGTGGCGCGTTCGTCGTCGACGATGAGCAGGGTTGGCAGCATGGGGCGGAAGAAAGAATGAAATTTTAAGCACGAAATTCTAAACCAAGAGGAAGACGATCGGTCCGATTTCTTGTCTTGCGTCTTGTGTCTTGCAGTTTTGCGTCTTCGTCATAGTTCAATGGCGGGGGAGCCGAGGAGTCGCACGGTGCGTTCGCTGCGGGGGAGATGGATGACGACGCGGGTGCCGCGGTGTTCTTCACTGTCGATTTCAATTTCGCCGCCGTGTTGGCGGACGATGCGGCGGACGATGAGCAGGCCCAACCCCGAGCCGGACGCTTTGGTGCTGCGGTAAGGTTCGAACAGGGCTCCCATGAGTTCGGGCGAAATGCCGCTGCCATTGTCCTCGATGGCAATGCGGTATTCGTAGTCGTTGCACTGGGTGTGTAGGGTGATGCAGCCGTCCGCCGGTGGCAGTGCCTGATAGGCATTGCGGATCAGATTGTAAAAAACCTGTTGGAATTGGCCGGGGTCGATCATGGCGGGCGGCAGCGCGGCTGCCAGGTCGAGTTCCACCGCGATGTGGCGGGACGAGAGTTCGGGTTCGAGCAGGCGCAGGGTTTCGCGCAGCAGGGAGTGGAGGTCGTGGCGCTCGCGGCGCGGGGTGCTCGGCCGCACCGCATGCAGAAATTGCTTGAGAATCGTGTCGAGGCGCTGGATCTCCTCGCGTGCGGTGGCTAGGCTCTCCTCCAGCGGAGCGCGGTCGCCGGGGGCCAGTTTGCGGAATTTGCGGCCAAGCAGCTGCAGGTGGATATCCAGCGAATTGAGCGGATTGCCGATTTCGTGTGCCACCCCGGCCGCCAGCAGGGTCAGCGCGTTGAGTCGTTCGGACTCCAAGGTTTCCTCGGCCTCCGCGCGGGTGCTCGTCAGATCCCGCACCAGCATCACGTAGCCAAGCGCTGCCGCCGCATGCTCGTGGTCATCGATCGGCGCCAGATAAAAATTGAGGTAGCGGTTTTCCGGATAGAACACCTCCAGGTCCCGGCTGATCGAGCGCCCGGGCTTGGCGAGGCTCTCCCAATCCAGGCCGCGGACTTGCGAGGCGAGTTTCTCGCCGACGGCGCGCTCCGGATCGAGCCCGAAAAATTGCGCCGCGGCCCGGTTGACGAAGCCGATGATGCCGTGGGCGTCAAGGATGATGACGCCTTCGCGGAGGGCTTCAAAAACTTTTTCGAGAAACCCCTTCTCGCGGATCAGACGCGTGAGAATCTGTTGGACCTCCCCCGGCTCGACGCGGTCAAGACGCGTCACGAGTTTTTCAAGAAAGCCCGATTTCATGGAATGACTGGCCAATTAGCGTGAAAATGGTAGGGGTCTGGGCATGCAAACGATGATTCTGCTGCTGTGCACGTTCCCGGATGCTCAACAGGCGCGACAGATTGCCACAGCTATGGTCGAAAGGCAACTCGCAGCATGCGTGAATTTGTTGCCAGGCGTGCAATCCATCTATCGCTGGCAGGGCCAAGTCGAGCAGTCCACCGAGGTGCTGGCCATTTTTAAAACCGCCAGCGTCCTCTATCCGGCACTGGCGGAGGCGGTGGCCGCCGCCCATCCCTATGAGCTGCCCGAACTCGTCGCCCTCGAGCCGAGCGCGGTGGCGGATGCCTATTTGGCCTGGGTGCTCGCCGCCGCCCCGCCCGCCGTTTCCTCCACTCCTTAGCCAGGACTCCTTGCTGTGTGGTTTGCCTTCCCCCGGCTCATCTTAGGTAGTGACGGCCGGCAGCCATCCGATTGCTAGGCCCGCCCGCCCGCCGCCGCGCAAGTACATTTTTCACCATTTCCCTGACGTTTTGTCGCGATGACTACGCAAGCCCGACCTTGAACACCGCCGGACCGGTGGCCTTTGGCAACGTCCACGTCGGGGCGACCCAGCCGACCGGCAGCGTGTCCATCACCAACACCACGGTCAGCAACGCTAGCTATCAGGACAGTTTGAATGCCAGTGCCTCGACCAATAACCTCAAAGTATCCGGCAACAGCTTCACGGCGCAGGCCGCCGGAGCCACCGGGTCGCTCACTCTAACGGCAAGCACCGCCACCGCCGGATCGCTGGCCTCGACCGTGACCCTCGGCTACGTGAGCAATGCGAACGGCGTGAACGGACTGAGCAATTCGACACTCGCCGGCGGCTCGATCACCACCACCGGCCAGGTCTATTCCGGCCACAGCAGTTGGAGCGGGGGCAGTGGCTCATGGGGCACGCTGGCCAGCGGTTTTGGCACGAATTGGGGTGCCAACCAAGGGTCGCCGGGAATCGACGCGGGTTTCAGCGGCGTGGACACCGCCAGCTTCAACGGTGCCGGTGGCACGGTTGCGCTTGATGGCGCGGCCCCCAGCGTCAACGCGCTCACCCTCAACGGCAGCGGTGCATACACCCTGGCCCAAGGCAGTGGCGGCGGCCTGACCATGGCAGGCACGATCCCGGGGATCACAGCGAGCGGCAGCAATGTCATCAGTGCAGGATTGAGTTTGGCCAGCGGCACCAACGTGGCGGTCACCGGCACGCTCCAACTGAGCGGAGCAATCTCCGGCACCGCCCTCACCAAGAGCGGCGGCGGCACTCTGACCGTGACCGGTGCCAATCTCTACACCGGCGGCACCAGCGTAAATGCCGGCACCTTGCTGGTCAGCAACAGCAGCGGGTCCGGCACCGGAACCGGCGCGGTCACCGTGGCTGGCGGCGCGACCCTGGGCGGGTCCGGCGGCACGATCGGCGGCGCTGTGAATGTCTCCAACCTAGATAGGAAAATAGAAACCACGGACTTCGGCGTGAGCTCAGTCGAACGATTTCACGGAATGCACGGATTAAGAAAGAGT
>CAIVSK010000386.1 GCA_903908495.1 Akkermansiaceae bacterium | reverse complement strand
CGTTCAGTTCGGGGTAGCGCGCCGCCAACTTAGCCGCGAACGGGCGGATGCCTGCGGGGTCTTCGATGTCCAGCGTCAGGGAGCCCATGCCCGGGTTCGCGGCAGTGGTCTCGTCGAGCGCCTGCTTGCGCCGGCCGGCGACGATTACACGGTTTCCCAGCGCGTGGAACGCTTCCGCCAGGCCGCGGCCAATGCCTGAGCCGCCCCCCGTAATCAGGATTGTGTTGTAGGTGGTCTGCATGGCTTTCGAGGGTTCCCTTCTGCACGTGACGTCAACGAAGAGGCTAACACCTTGAAATTGGGGGTGGCAATGAGGGGCGTGGAGAGCGCCGGGACGATGGCTTGCAGTTGACAGGCGATGGCTTGTCCGCACCGGCGGCGGGGAGAGCAATCCGAATGAACGGCCGGGGACAAGTCTGACATTTTAGACCGGGCACATACCTGACGTTTTTTCCTTATCAGGAAGGTTTTTGTTTTTGTCCCGTTGGCGTAACGGGAACAGTGTACCTGTTGTGGCGTGAAGCCTTGCCAGGGGCATTTGGGCAAAGTAGATGGTGAAGAAATCCTTGTTGAGAGGCAGCAGTCCGATCGACTCGCCCCACAGCACCTCGGTGAGAAATATTTCTTTCTTCTTCCATTGGAAATGTCCGTGGCTTTTGACGGTTCGCACCTGCATGGTGTCCGGATACTCGATCTCGGGCTGGCGCGGCGGATAGGGCCGCGGCGAGGGTTGATAGACGCTGGCCGGGGTTTGCATCGCGAGGGCCTCATGCGGACGCACCAGGTTGAAGTCGTTGCAGAATCGGTCCAGCTCGCGCTGCTGGCTACGCCAGTCCGCAGCTTTCGGCACGTCCTGCTTGAGGGTCCGGTGCATGCGTTCATGGCGTCCGTTCTGCTCCGGATGACCGGCCTGGATACGCTCCGGTTGAATGCCCAGCTTGATCCACCACACCGCCAGGCGCGACAAACCGCCCACGGCCGAGCTGGCAAAGGGCGCGCCGTTGTCGGTGCGAATGGCCTCGGGCAAGCCGTGCTGGCGGAAAGCCGCTTCGAAGATGGCCCGCACCCGCTCGGTATCGGTCTTCTCCACGGCCTGGCAGCGCAAAAGATAGCGGCTCCAGGCATCGGTGATGGTCAAAGGATCGATGCGCGTTCCGTCGCCGCTCTTGAACCAGCCCTTGAAGTCGGCGCACCAGACTCGGTTGGACTGGCTGGCATGGGCCAGCGGCTGTGTGTAGGGCTCGGTTCGACGCCGCTTTTTGCGTGGCACCACCAGCCCGGCGCGGCGCACGATCTCGCCGATGGTGCTGGTGGCCGGCCATGGCTGGCTGGGCTGGTCCCGCTCCAGAATCCGCTTCAGCTTGCGCGGCCCCCAGCGCATGTGCGCCTGGCGCAGCGCCAGCACGGCCCGTTCGATCGCCTCCGCCGTCTGGTTGGGATGACCGTGCGGCGCCCGGTTCAGTTCCACCAGCCCCGACGCTCCCATCTGACGAAAGCGGCGCAGCCACACGTAGCCAGTCTCACGCGAGATCTCGAAGCGGGTGCATAGTTCCGCCATCGTCTGCTCATCTCGCTCATACTCAAAGACAAACCGTAGCTTCTCATCCATCACACTGCTCGTTTTCCAGGCCATGACAGAGTTGTAAAACCCCCTGCCCGGCCCGTGCAGTGTCAGGCATGTCCCCGGTTCAATCTGTCAGGAATGTCCCCGGTCCGTACCGAAATCGCCCCACCGCACCCCTCCAGCAAACCCCTCAGTCCAGCCCGAAAAGCACCTTCTTCTTCGCCCCCGCCGTCGCCGCAATCGGCCCGTTCAGCGCGTCCACCACCGGCGCAGCCAGCCGGAAATGCCGGATGATCGTCGCCG
>CAIVSK010000385.1 GCA_903908495.1 Akkermansiaceae bacterium | reverse complement strand
GGCGGGCATTCTGAGGTGAAATGACGTGAAATCCTTATCCCCGTAGGCTTACATGAGAAATTCAGTTTCATTTGTAGCCATCATTTATGAAAAATATGTGGAGATAATGCTTTACTTAGAGGCATTTTTAGGCTATTAATCATAGCCATCAAGACGCCCCACCCCATCCACCTCGAAATCCAGTGCCGGGACACCACCCCGGTCGGCATCCTGCGCACCACCTATCGTGACCCCGGCTCCGGTCGCATCTGCCACACCACCCACGGCCGCCTCACCGGACTCGCCCTTGACGAGTTGCTCGTGATCCAAGCGACGCTGCGCGGCGAGGTCATGCTCAAGTCCGATCCACAAGCCCTGCGCCTCACCGCCTCGCTCGAATACGGTGCCAGCGCCGCCCTGTTGCGCCTGGCCAAAGACATCGGCCTCGACATCGCCCTCTATTCTCGGCCCCACGAACCTTGGGTGCGGGACTGCCTCGCGATGATCGTTGGGCGCCTCGTCTATCAAGGCAGCAAGCTCTCCCTGTCCCAGAGCACCGCCTACTCCGCCCTGTGGAGTCTCTGCGGAATCGAGGGGCCCATCGATGTCAACGAACACTGCTACGCTCCCATGGACCGGCTTCTGGAGCGCCAGCACGCCATTGAAAAACACCTTGTCGCCAAGCATCTGGCCAATGGCACCCTGGTCCTCTACGACATCACCAGCAGCTATTTCGAAGGCGAATACGCCGACAGCGACCTCGTCATGTTCGGCCACGACCGCGATCACAAGGACGGGCACGAACAAGTCGTCATCGGTCTGATCACCAACGCCGAAGGCTGCCCCGTTTGCGTCGAGGTCTTTCCCGGCAACACCCAGGATGCAAGCACTGTCGTTGAAAAAGTCCGCGAACTGCGTACCCGCCATGGCATCGGAGACATCGTCTTTGTCGGGGATCGCGGCATGATCACCGCGAGCAACGAAGTCAAACTCAGCGCCCTGCCCGCCGGAGATGACATTAAAATCATCAGCGCCCTGACCCACCGAGAAATCGTGCAAATGCTCGAGCGCTCCGGCAACCAGCCCGAACTCTTCGATCAAACCAAGATCGTCGAGATCACCGAACCGGACGACCCCTCCCGCCGCTACTGCCTCTGTCGCAACCCGCAAACCGCCAACCGCGAAACCACCACCCGCCGCGAACTCCTTGAGCGCACGCGCCAAGAACTCCAACGCATCGCCGCCACCGCGCTCAAAAGCCAGCAAACCAAAAAGCCGGCGAGCGACGAACTCATCGGCGCCCGGGTCGGCACGGTCCTGGCCAAGACCAGAATGGGCAAATACATCATCTGGAAAATGCAACCCGGCGGCATCCTCGACTGGCGTCTTGACGAGGGCAAAATCGCCTCAGACCAATCCCTTGACGGCTGCTACGTGATCAAAACCACGGTCAAAGCCGAGGCCATGACCAAGGAGCAGGCGGTGGCACGCTACAAGAGCCTCAGCCAGGTGGAACAAGCCTTCCG
>CAIVSK010000384.1 GCA_903908495.1 Akkermansiaceae bacterium | reverse complement strand
TGCGCCCTTCATTATAGGATCGTCGAACCCGGCAAGTGGGGTTGTCTCACCTATAAAGCGCCCGGCAGGTATGCGGCCTGCCGGGCCGGGACATGAACCCCGGCCGCACCCGGGAGATCAATGTGTTCACCACCAATGGAGCAGGGGTTTCCACCAGGGCGACCGCTTCTCTGCGGCCAACTCTGCCTTGGTGCGCTCCCAGCCCTTCATGGTTTCCACCACCCTCTGCTCGAGGGCGGCGATGTTTTTGGCGTTGGCATCATTTATGGAGTCGATAACCATCATCGCTCCAAGCCCCACCATGCCGGCCACCAGGGTGACCAGCAGATAGGTGACCCACCGATGCCAGTACGGGACTATACCAGCATCCGAGGACGCCGTCACCCATTGCTGGGGCCGCTCGATCAGGGTTATGGCCCGGGCCCGCAAACCCGCACGGGGGAATGCTGAGGCCGATGGGGCCACGATGGGTGAAGTGGGCAATACTTTGCGCTCTGTTTGGACCGGTGGAGCCTCCGGGGTAGCAGTTGTTATCATATCAAGATCATTTAACCTCCGCAGGGCATCCATTTCCCCCATTTCAGAGATATGTCAAACCGCGTCTAGCGTAGCGCCCAAACAGGCCGGATTGCCCACACGGACGTTGTTCATCCCGGCCAGGTCGGGCTAAGATCGACGCAGCACTCATCAGGGCCAGCGCCTGATGGCCAATATCCAATCGATGCAGCTCCGAGTGGGAGTCCCGGGTGCCGAACCTGAAGTTCTTCGATCCACCCTCCGCGTTGAACCCGCAGGCCACCGCAATCGCCTCCAGCAACGTGGATTTCCCGGAGCCGTTCTCGCCGATGAAGAACGTGACGGCCGGATGGAACTCCAACTTTTCCAGCGGGCGCACGGCGGCGAGTGAAAATGGATAGCAGTCGAACGACCCGACCTCGGTCCGCTTCAGCTCGATATCGGCGACGTACTTCTTTGAGATCATCAGCGTGGAATGTTGTGGCTCACCGGAACTTGTTCGACCTGCCAGCTTCATCAGCGCTGGCGCGACATAGCGTAATCAGGCCTGCCGGGCAGTCCACCGCAATCCACCGGACATTCCGTTCAGCCGTAACACGACGGCATTCCGGTAAGGTGGAAACAGCTTTCTGAACCCGATCGATCGAATCTTGAGTCTCAGGGCAGCATCGGCCAGTGGCTGCATCCGCAGCGGTGATTCCACTTGATAGGTTCGCCCGGCCGCACAAGTCGAGGTCAATTCGCTCCGCTGGATGCCGGCCTCATCGCTTTGGCGCAAACCTCACCCATGTTGCCGCCGTCTGTGCCGGGTCCCGATGGATGTCCGGCGCAGCTCGAAGCCTTGACCAATTCCAGGGTCGCGGCGATGGCCGGATGCATTTTTGCCTGATTGAGAAACCCGCTGGTTGCCAGTGCGCAGCCCGTTGCCAGGAACGCCCCCTCCAGCAGCGCCGCCGCCTCGGCACCCGTCATGCCGGCGGTCGGATTGTCGCGCAAGCCCGCCGCATAGAGCACGTCCTTGAGTTGCCCGTTGTAGCCGATGCGCAGCAACAGCACATCCAGGTCGGTTTCCAGCAGGTAGTTCTCCAACTGCTCCTCAAGCCGGGAGCTTGGATAGACGAGGTTCGCCAGATATGTCTGGTCATCCCGGCGATCGAGGACGTTGAAGAACACTGCCTCGTAGGCCGCGACAACATCGCAGGGAAGGCCCAGCGCGGCTGCCACCGCCTCGATGGTCGCATCCCTGGAAATCAGCGCCGCGTTGAGGATGGCCCGGGTCGCTCGGCTTGACGGATCGGCATGGATTTCAAGGGCGTTGCGAAGAGGAATGATTGATCGGTGATTCTGGTATTTGTCAGGATGGTTCTGCCACAGCCACGCCCGAAACAGCCAATTGATTTTACCTTCCGGGAATAATGGGAATCCACCCCCCGCCGCGCACAGGCGCTTCACGGCGAACCAGCCGAACGCGGGATTGGAGTAGTAATGGTCGTACCTCGATACGTAGTCATCATCCACTATGGGATTGTCACCAGCACGGCGCCGTGACGACGCGGACGATTTGGGCTTGCGGGGAAGCCAGCGAAACAGTTTGTCAAAGGGTTCGTATATCATGACGATGTCAGGTAGGCGTTCGAGAAGAGAGTGATTTCGGCGCGGTGCAATACTTGCATATATAACCGGTTTGTTCAAGACCGATTCCCGGCCATGGGAACATTTCCGGCCGATTGAAATCCGGTGCGATCTGCACATCTCAGGAGACGTGAAACAAATAGCCTGAGTGGGTTATATATAGTTGATGCAAGAGGATCATCTGCATCAAAACTCAATCACTACCATCATGTCACGTACTCTGTATTCCCCGCGTCTATCCGACGACGTGGTCCGCGCGCTATACCGCGAGGGACAACGCCGCCGGATGCCCATGACCCGGCTTGCCGATGACCTGCTCCGGCACTCGCTCGACAGCCTTGCCGAAGTCGTTCCCGTGCTCCACCTCTGTGAGGAGGAGTCTGCGGAGCCTTCGCTCAGCGACGACGATGCCGCCTAGAGCATTGCTCGCGCGACCACGCATGGAACCCACGAAGGTCCGGTCCTGCCAGATCCTGGCGTGCTCCAGCCGCCAACAAACCAACAACCAACCCTTATCACGACCATGGCTATCAGAATGATTTCAAACTACAGCAAGAAGCTGGGTCTTCCCGGCTTTTCGTCCCACATGTTCAGCGTCTCCCTGGAGATCGAGCTTGCGACGACCGTCGATGTGCCTGCCGAATCCGCACGCCTCTATCAACTGCTCCAAACCAACGTGGACGAGCAGATCAAGACGGTCGGTTTTGTGCCTCCTTACGACTATGGCATGGATCCGGTCGGAGAATCCAACGATGCCGCCCCTGCGCCCAACGGAGCGTCCGGCGCATCCGCCCTTGCGACCGCCATCGCGGCTGCCATCGCAGCTGCCCACGGATCTACCGGTCCTCCACCCAACAGCCGCAGCAACCCGGCCCCCAACGGAGCTGCCAGCAACGCAGCCAACGGTGCCGATTGGCAACCCGGACCGGCATGGAAATGCTCCGATAAGCAAAGGGATCTGATCCTCAAACTCGTCGGGGAACACCAACTCGACAAACACGCCATTGAGGCCCTCGCCACCGAACGATTTGGCCACGGCGTCAGCCTGCTCAACAAGATGGAGGCTTCCGGGCTCATCGAGGAATTGCTCGACACCCACGGCCGTTCCCAAAAAGACCAGGGCGTTGCCAGGCGTAGCAACAGCTCCGCCTATAGCGGCAACAATGGAAGGAGGTCGCCGTGATCGCCACCCTGGCCGATCAGCGGCACCAGGCCCGTCGGCCCGGCACCCTGCCGGATTACATCAGTCCGTCGGCGGCCAAGTCGTATCTGGGCTGCTCGTTGCAGTTCTACTTCGAACGGGTCGCCCGCATCAGGAAAAGCACCGCGGTGGCGCTTCACCTCGGCAAGGCCGTTCACGCGGCCCTGCAGGTGTTTCACCTGGCTCGGTGGCGGGCAAAGACGAAGCTACGCCATCCAAAGCCGAACAAGCCAGGATTGAGAAGGAAGTGGCGGCGCAGGTTGCTGTCGCCAAGGAAGACATGAAAATTCAGAAGAGCCGCCTCAAAACCATCCGCGTGGTGGGATTCATCCTGCTCGCGGGCGGGGCCCGCCGCCGCATCGCCGAGGAGGCGTCCAGGCGGATGAAAGCCGACCTCGACGGGTTCATCCGCGACAGCGTGGCGTCCATGCGCGAGGAAACGGCCCGTCTCGCCAGCGAGGTCCTGGCTACCATCGACGGATCGGAAAACGGCGTCCATCAGCGGACGCTGAACCGGCTCACCACGTTCATCGACAGTTTCCGTAGCCTGAACTTCGCCGGTGACCAGCAACTTGAGAGCACTCTGGAAAAGTTCCGCCGCGACCTGCTGACCCGCAGCGCCGAAGACTACCGCAACGACAGCAGTGCCATGTCCAGTCTCACCGACGGCTTGGCGCGGCTGCGTGAAAACGCCGTGCAACTCGCCCGTAGTGATGCCCGCGAGGTGCTGGCCCGCTTCGGCCAGTTGGGCGCGCGCAAGCTGGCGGCGGCCAGTTGACAGGCAAGCGCAAACGACTTCCGGGTGTCCATCACTGGATGCCCGGAAGGATTCCCTCTCCTGATACTTTGGTCTTGGGTCAAGCCCACGGGTGGGTTAGAATAGTCTCGCAACCTGACAGAAGTCACCTCATGCCAAAAGGCGTAAAGATCGAAGAAATAGTAGTCGGCACTGGCACGGTGGCGGAGCGAGGCATGACCGTCGTTGCCAATGTCCGCATCTTTCTCAAACGCGGCGAGGAGGTAACCGCAGAATACCCAAAGGTTCCGAGGACCGTTGTTGATCTTAGCAAGCGCGAAACCATTGCAGGGCTGCGATACGGGATCGAGGGGATGCGCGTCGGTGGCAGACGGAAATTGGTCATCAGCCCCCATCTTGCATACGGAGCGCAAGGCATGGGCGAATATATCCCCCCCAACGCGGTTCTCACTTGCGATGTTGAATTGCTGGAAATTCGAATCGCCGGCGTCAGGAACACGAATGACATCCCGCCTGGAAAACGGTTGGATATATTCAGTCCAGGCGAAGCAGCGAAGTCCATCCCGCGGTGCCAGTTCGGATTTCACGAAGATGGCGGCTGTGTTGCCTTTATTACGAGCCCTGTCCCCGGATATGGCTGGCGACCCGCACGCACCCGCCCGGTCGCGGTCAAACCTGATAGGAGTCAAATCCTGGAAATGCTCCGCGAGGCTCTTGCGATGCCCGAACAGCATCCCGCAGAGTGTATTCCTCACGAGGCTCTCTGGTCGGACTCATCGGAAGCGGGCAATGGCATCACGCGTGATCAGGCAACCGATACCCGGTGCATCACCATTGCAGTTTACGAAGGGGACGAGCCGCAATGTTATTACTCGATGAGGCACAATAGCCCCGCTTGGCTCGATTCGACGATGCGTCGAACGATTTCCTCATTGATCAAGCCAGACCTTGTGCATAGCTGGTAGGCTCTCCGGCATTCCGGAACAACGTTACCATTGCTAACCGACTCCCCTCAGCCCGCCCGGCCACAAGCCCGGCGGGCTTTTTCGTGTCCGCGCCGCGGGATCCAATCTCCCACACAAGTCATTCAATAAACACCCGTCACGCCTGTTTCGTCCCCTCAGTCTGATTTTCAACCACCAATCCTAACGCTTCTAACTCTTCCACCCGTCCCATCACTCGATTCCACCACTACCACTCCCACACCTATCACTCCACCCACGCAACGCAGAAAGGGAGGCCTGTTCCAACGGGCCGCCCTTTTCGCATCCATCCCCCTTGAACTCACCTCTCCAACAAAAACAACCAACATCCGAAATCAAAAACATGACGAACTTCACCTCGATTGAAACCCCCATCCGGGACCTTGCAAGCCTTGTTTATGCCTGCGTCGAACTCAACCTCAACCTCGTCCCCGACGCCTGGTGTCGCGGCCATGAAGGAAGCGTCCTCCAGGCTGCGTTCGTCGTCCGACTCCGCGGCCCCCACGACGTCGCCGTCGACTTCCCGAACGAGCCTGGCGGCACCTACGTGCTGACAGCCGACTTGCGTGACGGCCACGTTGCCAGGGAGGTAGGTGTCGACTGCTGTGGCCTGCTGGAAGCCTACAACTTCCACAGGACCCGCCGCATGCGCGAGGCCCAGACACCTGCCTTTGGCTCCACGGGCCGGATCGAAACCAGCGGCCCGATCCTGCCGGCCCTGAAAGGAGGCACGTCATGACCGGCCGCTTCCATCACACCACAGGCTGGCGACGTGATACCGCTAGGTCACGCCGCCGGCTGCGTCCGGCAAGGCGTTGCCTGCTCCACCAGTGCCACACGGTCGGGGCATCACCGGGCCGCCATGGGGAATCGCATTCCGATCCCCATGGCGGCCCATCCCTCTTCCGGCCTAGACCGGAAACCGATGACGATCCTATCCCGGCATAGCCCCAGCGGCACCGGAGAGTCATAAACCAACAACACCTAACCGACCAACCCCATGTCACACTTTGCCACCATCCAGACACAGATCAAAGACATCGACGCCCTCGGATGCGCCTGCGACGAGCTTGGCCTCAAGCTTGTTCTGAACTCCACCTGCCGCGGCTACGGGGGCACTGTCCGCCAGGCCGCGTATGCCATCAAACTCCGCGGCCCCTACGACATCGCCGTGGATCCCTCGCCGGCCAACGACGGCACCTACGGCCTGACCACCGACTGGTGGGACGGTCACGTTGCCAGGGAGGTCGGTGCCAACTACGGTCGCCTGCTCCAAGCCTACGGCGTCCACAAGACCATTCGCGAAGCCAACCTGCGCGGGCTGCGCACAACCCGTCGGATCGAAGCAGATGGTTCCATCCTGCTGACCCTGGAAGGAGGTTCGCTATGAACCGCCGCATCCACGTCCGCGTTTCCCCGAACGGGGAAATCATCGTCGAGGCCCAAGGTTTCCAAGGCAAAGGCTGCGAGGCCGCCACCAAGGCGATTGAGGAGGCCCTCGGCAAATCGATAGAGCGCGTCCGCAAATCCGAATATTGGCAGCAGGCACAACGCCAGCAGAACCGCCAGCAACTCGGGGAAGGAGGCTCCACCCCGTGAGCCACACCCTCCGTTTCAGTCCCGGCGGCACCATCGACTGCCTCTACACCGAAGCGATCGACCTCCATGCGCTCGGACGGCTCAAGGTCGTCCGGGCCACGGTGATGCACTTCTGTGATAAAGACCAGCAATGGAAGGTCCGCTGCGCCACCACGGGCAGACTCCTGCTCACCGATCCGTCCCGCGAGGCCTGCCTCGCTTGGGAACGCACCAACCTTCAGCCGGGGGCTGAAGGGTTATTGGTTATCAGTTAAAGGTTATTGGGAGACACTTCTCCCATTCCGCTCACTGATGCCCATAATTCACACAACTCCCGATCCGCCCGGGCGCAAGAGCGAGACCTGAGACCGAGCCTATGCACATCGCCATCTGCTCTTGTGTCGTCAAGTCTTGCGTCCGCTCTTCACCAATAATCAATAACCAATAACCTCTAACTCTCCAAACCATGCAAACTCAACTCACCACCTATCTGCGGGCCGGCTATCCCGGCCTTGCCGTCATCAGTTCCGAGGAAGCGCGGGCGGAAGCGGAAATTGCCGCCGCCTGCACCACCGTCAAACGCCACCTGCACGCCTGGTCCTCATCCGAGGGTCTGGTTGATACGAACGAAGGCCGCGTCACCCAATGTCCGGATCCGCTTGAAGCCCTGCTGCTTCTCGACCGACTCTTCGCCACCGACGGCCCGCGTCACGTCGTGCTGTTACGCGATATCCAACTACACCTCGACCAGACCGACCCGATGCTGATCCGCCGCATCAAGGACATTTTGCGCGTTGCCAAGGCCAACGGCCACGCGCTCATCCTACTGGGCTGCCGTCTCAAACTCCCGCCCGAACTCGAACATGAAATCACCCTCGTGGATTTCAGCCTGCCAGACGCCACCCAGCTTGGCACGGTGCTCGATGGCATCCTGAAATCCGCCAAGCTCAAGCCTCCCCACGATGCCATGCGGGAAGCAGCCCTGCAAAGCGCGCTGGGCCTCACCACCACCGAGGCCGAAAATGCATTCGCGTTGTCGGTTGTCGAAACCAACGGCATCGACCACCGGATCATTGCCCGTGAAAAGGCCCGCACGCTCAAGCGCAACGGCCTGGTTGAAGTTGTGGCCGCCAGCACCAGTCTCGCCGACATCGGTGGGCTGGGCTTGTTGAAGGAATGGCTGGAACGCCGCAGCAGTGCTTTTGGCGCATCGGCCAAAGCCTATGGTCTGCCGGCCCCCAAGGGCTTGCTGATTGTCGGCATCCCCGGCACCGGCAAGTCCCTGACCGCCAAGGCCACGGCCGGGGCATTCGGCCTGCCACTGCTGCGCCTCGACATGGGCTGCGTGTTCGGCGGTATCGTCGGCCAGAGCGAGGCCAACCTGCGCTCCGTCATCCAGACCGCCGAGGCCATCGCGCCCTGTGTGTTGTGGATCGATGAAATCGAAAAGGGGTTTTCGGGCAGCAAGTCCAGCGGTTCCACCGACGGCGGCACGTCCTCCCGCGTGTTCGGCTCGTTCCTGAGCTGGATGCAGGAAAAGACCCAGCCGGTGTTCGTGGTGGCGACCGCCAACGATGTGACCAAGCTCCCGCCCGAATTCCTGCGGAAAGGTAGGTTCGATGAAATGTTCTTCGTCGATCTGCCCGATGCTCTGGAGCGTGCGCAAATCTGGGACATCATCATCAAGCGCTATGGCCGTCCGCCGACCAACTATGACACCGTGGTGCTGTCCCGCGCCTGCGAGCAGTACACGGGTGCCGAGATCGAGGCGGTGTTCATCGACGCCCTGCACGAGGCGTACTCCGACGGCCGGGAGCCCAAGGCCACGGACATATTGGAAGCCATGACCCGCTGCGTGCCGCTGGCCCAGCTCATGGACGGCGAGATTGCGGCGCTGCGCCACTGGGCCAAGGGCCGCGCCCGCGAGGCCGCCAGTCGCACCAACGCCGGGCCGCGCGACGGTCGCCGCATCAGCAGGCCGGACTGAATCTCGCCGCCGGGATGGTGGTCGACGTGTTGCACCCATGTCCGAACGCCGAGAGGGGGGGGCGCTGACCGTCCCCGGAGTCGTTCGGAACCGTCCCGGCGGAGTGAAAGCCCTGGCGGGGGAGATCCCGTCAGGGCAACTTCGATCGTTTGAACAACACCGAGGAGGATGTCATCCGTGGCGGAGTCCCTGCGCTGTTCCTCGCACCGGCGGATTGAGCAGAACCGAGTCGCAGTGCTGCAGCAACGCCACGCCACGGGGAGTTCCAACCTCTCCGTGGTGTTCGTCTCTTCTGCCACATGTCTTTCACCCAGGCCGATGCTGCCCAGGCTCATCCCTGCGCTTGGGCCGCCTGCGCGGCAGCGATTTGGGCCGCCGCGGTATTGACGGGGCTTGAACCGGTTCCATTGGCAGACACCAGGGATGTGACCTCATCGACCGGGTCGCAGACTGGTGCCGTGCGCACTGGTCTGCGTTCTCCGCCGAGCCACCCCCGCCGGATGCTTCCTCCCTCGTCTTCCTCTACTTCTGCGACAACGAGGACGATTCACTTGAATTGACCGCGACCCCCATCGACTTGCGCGGACCCTATGCCGCCGCGTCGGAGTTGTTCGCTGCCTTGCAAGAGATCGCGGACACGCCAAAGCCGGGGAGAGTCCGGGTCAAGTGACCGGCAATCCGGTCAGGACCCTGAGCCTGACATTGAGGACGTAGACCACGGCACCACCGCCCGGCTCGATGCATTGATCGACAGAGCCCGTGCTGCCATCGCCCTGGCATCGATCCCGTCCATCCCGCGCTTCACCGTCTTCTGTCAGGAGGCCGGGGGCAGTGGTACCATTCACATCGACACCCATGAGGCCGCCGATCTGGAATCCGCCATCATCACCGGCAAGCAGCGATGCATCGACGACTGGTCCAGCGGGTACAAGGACGGCGAAAGCCCGTGGGCCATGGCTTCCGTCCACTGCCTCGGCGTTGCCGCGGGTGATGTGGACATCCTCCACTGGAGCGACCAACCACAGTGAAGCATCCCATTCCATCCAAAAGCCCCGCCCCTCTCAAGATCGGCGACCGTGTCCGGATCGTGCCTGAGTGGCAGGATCCGGGCGCCGATCCATACGAGCGCCTCGTCATCGAGGCACCCGCCGATTCCACGCGGGTCAGCATCCGGACATTCATCCCCGGGTTGCTGATTTACCCCATCGACTGGATCGAGGCCGACAAGCTCGTCCATCTCCCACCAATAACCAATAACATCTAACCTTTAACCTAATCCAATCCAATCCATGAAAACAACCATCAAGGACAACGTCCTGCACATTGAAATCCCGCTGCACACGCCGCGTCCCTCCGCCTCCGGCAAGACGCTCACTGTCGCCAGCAGCAACGGCAACCAGCCCACCGAGGTCAAAATCAACGGTCTGCCTGTCATCGTCGGCCTCAACGCTTACATCAAGCCCGAGAGGTAAAACTGAAAACTGAAAGCTAAAACGCTGAAATGAGCCGGAGGAAGGAGTCTAAGCACCCATCCTCCGGCTTCTGTCTTCTACCCCAATAACCAATAACATCTAACCTATAACTCAACATGCTCCTCGTCCCTGTCTCCGCGATTCAAACCGCCCGCAAGCTCCTCACCCGGATCCACTTCGAGCGGCTCAAGCTGCCGGTTCTCACCCATGTGCTCGCCACCATCGATGCCGCCGGGCTCAGCCTGGCAGTCACCGATCTCGACCACTGGCTGGAAACCCGGCTGCCAGCCACCATCGACCGCACCCTCCCAGACATCACGCGCTTCCTCATCCCCGCCGCAGCCCTCGCAGCCGCGGCACGGGGTGACAAAGGCAGCAGTGTGCAATTCGAGTGCCCGCCCGATCCAAACAAGCCCGTCCTCAAGCTCACCGTCACCTGTGGCAAGATGCCGGTCGAATCCGTTTATCAACCCGAACCCGCGGCTGACTTTCCGGTGCGTCCCGCGGTCCAAGGTCACATTACACCCGTGCCCAAGCAAACGTTCGCCGCCCTCCAGACGGTGGCGGGCTGTGCCTCCACCGATGCCACCCGCTACGTCCTCAACGGCGTGTTGTTCTCACCGGACGACGGCGGCATCCTGATCGCCACCGATGGCCGGCGGTTGGCTGGTGCCCCTGCGCGCTTTACCGGGCGGGAATTCATCCTACCCTGCGCCGCCGTGCATGTGCTTGGCTTCCCGGACTTCACCGCCCGTGATGCCGCGATCCAACAACCCGAGGACGGTAAGAGCTCCCACGTCCAGTTCCGCTCCGGGCCGCACACGCTCATCGCCAGGACCATCGAGGGCAGCTATCCGAATTACCGGCAGGTGATCCCCCGGGAGTTTGCGACCGACGCCACCATCCCCGAAACCCACCGGCCCGCGCTCATCTCGTGGCTGCGGTCACTGGATGGCAAGGGGGGCAATGGTCATGGAAAGGCCACCGTGCGGCTCACTTGGGACAAGCCAGGCCACCTCACGCTGACGCTCCGGGACACCGATCAAACGGGTGCCACCATCCACGTCCCGGTCAGCATAACGGGGGATGTCCCGCCACCGGTGATTGCGTTCACATTGTGCTTTGGAACAACACATGCCGCCGAAAAGGCATTTGCTTTCAATGTGACTTACCACGAAATCAAGGACTCGAAGGAGATAATTGGCAAATGGTCGTTTTCTGAACAATGGTCCGGTTACATGGGATTGGCCATAGAGTTCAAAGAACATGAATTCAGATATTGGGCTACATCCGATTTCAAATCGCCTGATGAACCCAAATATCCAATTGTTGGAACGTGGGAACTTGTCAAAGGAGTGGTTGTGCTCAAAGCACCCGAAGGAGTGCAATTATACTCCGACGAATGGGTAATGACCAAATCCGGAGAGTCGGTTGGATTGACGAACCCGGATAACGTGAAAGTCTTGATCTGGCAGCAGGCTTCCCCCGCTTCGAGGATGCTTACGAAGTGGCATGAAGAATCTGACACGTGGCCAATGCTCAACATGCCGGGACCTTGGAGAAAATCAGCCCAACAACCGGGCCCTGCTCAACCGGCTACCCAGCCCGCAGACAAGGTTCCCGTGAAAGATCAACCCTCAACCCCCACGTCGAAGGATGCCCCCCGGTAGCCGGATGGCAGGCCCGCACGTTGGGTGAATTGAAGCCGAAAGAAGAATTGCCGCTTGACAACGTGTTGCAAATGCCACACAATTCCCGCATGAAGACCGCCGCCGTTCACAGCAGAATTCAGCCTGAGATCAAGGATCAGGCTGAAACCATACTACGTCGCCTGGGATTGAGCCCAACCGAGGCGATACGCATGTTTTACACCCAAATCGCTCTGAGGAACGGCTTGCCATTCGATGTGGCCATTCCCAATGAAGAGACGGTCCAGGCCTTGGAGGACTCAAGAGCCGGTCGGAATCTAGAGCGGTTCGATTCGGTTGAAGGACTTTTTGACAGCTGGAATGCATGAAGAACATCTTTCAGACCAGCCAATTCAAGAAGGACTTCAAGAAGGTCAAGAGCCGGGGAAAGGACCTCGAGAAGCTCCAGAGCTTGGTCAATGCAATTTTGAAAGGAGATTCACTGGAATCGCGATACCATGATCATCCGCTGAGCGGCAAGTGGACCGGATCCCGTGATTGCCACGTAGAGCCAGATTGGCTCCTGATTTACAGAATTGATGGTGATAGCCTTTATCTTGAGCGTACCGGTAGCCACAGTGATCTCTTCAGATAGAAAAGACACCCAACAAATCGCCGCTACCGACCGGCATCAGCAGTACAAAATCGAACCAACAACGGACCAGCCGCGCCGGCGGTAGGGCTCTCGGTCATGAAAATACTCGTTATTGCTTTTGCGCTGATCGGAATCGCCTATGGGGAGAATTCTGCGTCATTTGGTTTGTGGATCGTAGATTCTCAGCCCTTTGCCGAGTCGGTCAAGTTAACCGTTAATGAGTTGCAACTAGAGGGCTTCTCCAAAGTTGCCCCAGATCTGAGTTTCGGTTCGATAGCATCTGTCGAGATGAAAGATTTCATGGTGCCACTCCAACGGACTGAAGGACGAGGCGATATGTTTCATAAGGTCGACGGTGTATTGGTTAAGTTGCAGCTCGGCCCCGAACAGGTGCAAATGGTATCAACGCTTCTGAGGGCAAATATTGGGAAGCGCGTTCTTCTGCGATTGGGACTCTCTCCTATCGCCACTGCAGAGATCCACATGATTACTTCCTTGGATGGCACCGGCACCAAGCACATCAATTTTACCAATCTTGCTCCCGGACCCCGGGTTGGGCCACAAATCAGGGGAGCAGAGGGCGATAAATATATCTACATCCACTACATGAACAACAAGGACGCTGAAGACATTCGCGCCTTGCTCTCAAAGCTGATACAGCCCAAGGCCGAACAACCGGTCGCTGGCCAACCGGCTACCCAGCCCGCAGATATGGCTCGTGCAAAAGATCAACCCACAACCCCCACGTCGAAGGATGGCCCCCGGTAACCGGCTGCTGGCCCGAGTCGCTCACGCACACACTCGTCACAACCTATGAACCTAAAACTGATTGATAAGACGGCACTAATCTCGGGCTCCACCAAAGGGATTGGCTTCGCCATTGCCAGCAGCCTTGCCGCGGAAGGCGCTCACGTCATCGTGAACGGTCGTTCGGATGAAGCGGTCACAGAAGCCTTGGAGCAAATTCTGGGCGTTGTGCCGGAGGCGACAGTCGAGGGCTTTGCGGGCGATTTAGCCAAGGCCGACGCGGTGGAAGCTCTGCTTCAGCGCTTCCCTGCAGTGGATATCCTCGTCAACAATCTTGGGATATTCGAGCCAAAGCCATTTGAGAAGATTCCTGACGAGGATTGGCGGCGATTCTTCGAGGTCAACGTGCTTAGCGGCGTGCGCCTCAGCCGCGCTTACGTTTCCGGCATGAAGCAACGGAATTGGGGACGGATTATTTTCATCAGCAGCGAGAGCGCCATACAGATTCCCGCCGAGATGATTCATTACGGTACCACGAAGACCGCTCAGCTCGCTCTATCGCGCGGCCTGGCAGAGTCTTGTGCGGGGACAGGTGTGACAGTGAATGCAATTCTTCCGGGGCCGACTCGCACGGCCGGGGTGGAGGAATTCGTGACAAAACTCAGTGGGGGCCAGTCGTTCGAGGCTTTTGAGGCGGAGTTTATTGCGAGCATTCGACCGAGTTCCCTCATCAAGCGTTTCGCCACCCCTGACGAGGTCGCCAGTTTGGTCGCATTTGTTTGCAGTCCAGTCGCCTCAGCCATTACCGGCGCAGCATTGCGGGTGGATGGCGGAGTCGTTCGTTCCTGTTTCTGATAAGACCCGAATTCGAGCAGCAATCCATCGTGAGCGATGACGGAATTCATGACACCCATTGTCCGGTTCCGTGCCGTATTGAGCCTTTTCATTGCCGGACTGGTTTTAAGTGGAGTGACAGCTTTTCCATTATTGGAAGAACTCAAGATCCTTACAAGTGCACTTGGTGTCGGGGACGTTAAATGCGCCGAGGGCTATAGCGGAGTCACATTCTGGATCCTCACGATTCGCAACGGTCTTGAGCATACCTACGCCGTTTACCCCTGGATGGCTTACGGCACTGACTGGCTGGCGTTCGGTCACATTGTGATCGCCATGTTCTTCGTTGGCCCGCTCGTCAATCCGCGCTCCGGACGATCCACCATTTGCACTGGCATCCTCGCTTGCATCGGAGTCGTCCCGCTGGCTCTGGTCTGCGGTGCGGTCCGCGGCATTCCATTGTACTGGCAGCTTGTCGATTGCTCCTTTGGGGTTTTCGGTGTTCTCCCACTGGTATACTGCCTCCGGCTTATTCGCTGCATTGAGGCCCAGCCGAAATTCGAGTCCTAACATGAGATCGCCTAGCAACCCGCGCCTGGTTCCCAGTCGCGAACCCCTGACCTGTGCTGCAGGCATTGGTGCAAGCTGCTGGGCAGTTCCCGGCCACCAAGAACTGGTGCCCCGGTCCGGCGACGGCTACCCTAGGAGTAACCCCATGAAACCAAGACCCGCACTCTTGTTGCTCTGCTCGCATGCGGCATTGCTGCTTGTGGCATCCACGAGATTCAGCATCGTGAGTTGGACATGGGGGAAGTGGTCCTGGTCATGGGACTACTGCCAGCTCTCATTTGGGACCGGCCGGGGTTATCAGTACCAGAGCGACTACACGCTTGGTGTCGTGCTGGCGTACATCGCGGCCTTCGCGGCCGGCATCATCGGCTACCGCATGGCAGGCAATCGTATCGCCAAGGCATTGACCGTTCCCGCCGTGGCCCTGTGTGTGCTGGGGCTCATCTCGTTCCTGGTCGAGGCCAGTCACTGGCTCTGGGACCACCATCGGACTTGGATTGTCGTTTGCCCTGCTGCGAGCTTGTTGCTAGCGGGTTTCGCAATCGTACGGCTTTATAGAAATGGTGGCGGAGCAGCCGGGCTGTATCCAAAGCCGCCAGCGCCGCACTGACGGTGCCGTCCGCCCCCAGTGGGAGGCCCGGTCATCCCAAGTCACATCCCACCCCCTATGCCCAGCCCGTCCGGTCTTATTGACCCGGCGGGCTTTTTCGTTTTCATTTTCTATCAAATCGCACCGGCACCGTCCGGCGGTAAACGTCCCAAATTTCACCCCCTAGCCAAGGCTGCGCTGCCTGCTAGGGTGTAAGCGCTCAATAGGCGGCCACTACCCCACGTGATGCCTGGCATCGCGTGGCTGCCACTTTTGAGACCCGGGCGTCTGCGTCGGTTCACAGGCCACGCCCCAGCCACGGGTCGCTGTGGCGCTCATACAGCAACGGAGGTGAATAATGCCGGTAGTTCGGCGGGATCCGCAGGGGCGTGAACTTGATGATTCGGGAGAATCTCCTTGCATCGGGGGGCCGGGGTGATAGACGACGGGTGTACAAAGTCTGAGAATAGTAATCCGAACCCCGATATTGAAGGTCAATCCCCGTTAGCTGCATGAGCATGCTCCACATAGACCCGTCGCTGCTTTATCCTGCAGCCACACTTGTTCTTGGTGTCGCGGTAGCTTTCATAGGGTGGCGGCAGTGGTTGCTTGCCCGGCACAGATTCCGCCTCGACTTGTTCGAGAAGCGATATAAAGTCTATGAATCAGCGAGGCAGTTTCTGGCAGTCATCCTTTCGCGCGCAGATTTCTCTGACGAGGACCTGCGCGCGTTCAACATCGGCACGCTGGATGCAGTCTTCCTGTATCCCAAACACGTCAAAGATTACCTCCAGGAGATTCGATGCCGGGCACTCGACATGCGATTGTTTCAGGCGCAGTTCACGCCGCTTCCCTGCGGCGAGAAGCGTTCCAAGCTGGTTCAAAAGAATCATGACGAAAGCATCTGGCTCAACGACCAACTGACGAAGCTGCCTGACATCTTTGAACCGTTTCTCGGGTTTGCCTCGGTTAGGTATGGCCGAAGATCGGGGGCCGCCTCAAACCCGGACGCCGGATTTCCCGCCCAAATGAACAGAAACCCTCATTCCATCACGATCGTGCTTGCCGCGCTGGGATCTCTGGTTCTCGCCGCCCTGCCAGTCCGCGCGAGCGTCAGCTTCTCTAACGGCACCACCGGCACCTTCACCGAAGCCAGCAACGCCAGCGGCACCGCTTACCAGGCCAACGTCCTAACGAACGACCTGATCAACGGCATGACCCCCGCCACCACCGGTTGGAACACGGCGGGAGGCGCGAGCCCGAACCGCCTCACGGACGGACTCAATGGCGCGAGCGACAACTCGGGCGGCCAGGTGGAGGGCGGGTGGACCACGGTCGGTGCCAGCGCCACCTACACGCTGGGCTCGGGAGCCAACGGGCTGGGCTACAACATCACGTCCATCCAATCGATCGCGTCATGGCCGAACGCGGGATTCGGCAACCAGGGCTGGATCGTTTCCGTCCGCCTGCTGGGCGGCAGTTCGTTCACCAACGTGGGGACCGTGAATTACCAGCCGTTCACCACCTCCGGCGGCTCCTCCACCCGGGTGGTGTTGAGCGACCTAAACATCACGGGCATCGACGCCATCCGCTTCACCGCCAGCCAGGTCAATATCGGGACCAATGTGGGAGCCTTCGTCTGGCGTGAGATCGATGTGGTCGGGGCCGCCACGCCGCCGGTTGTCGACCGCACGCCGCCCGCCTTGGTTTCCGTGACTCCCCGCAACAATTCGGACTTGGTGCCGGCGGGAGTGAGCCTCGCCGCCTTGTTCGATGAGAAGATCGCGCTAGGCACGGGCAGTATCACGATCACGAACACCACGACCGGTCAGCCGATGGTCCTGACGCTTCCGGACTCGAGGGTGAGCGTTTCCGCGCGCACGCTGGTGATCCAACCGGGTCTACTGGTCACTCCCTCGGCTCACTATGCGGTCCGTGTCGGTTCCGGCGTGGTGGTGGATCTGAGTGGCAACGCCTACACCGGCATCAACGATGACAGCACCTGGAATTTCACTTCCGCCGCGCCGGACGTGAAGGTGACCGCGGTCGGCGAGACAGCCTATCTGAACGACGCGAATCCCGCCGACCTGCTGCAGGGGCTCACTGCGACCACCACGGGTTGGAACACCGACAACGGCGCCCATCCTTCCAAGCTCACCGACGGTTCAGGCGGGTTGTCTTTCGTCGATGCCGGCAACACCGTGGACGGTGCCTGGACGACCGTGGGCGCCACCGCCGTGTATCAACTGGGCGTGGGGGCAAACGGTACCGGTTATGACATTTTCTCGCTCCAGTCGATCGCCTCCTGGACCAATGTCGCCTTCGGCAACCAGGCCTGGACGATGGAAGTGAAACCGGTGAACGGCAGCTACAACACGCTCACGACGGTGAACTACCAGCCGCTCACCACCGGCGGTTCGACCAAAGTGGTGAAGAGCGGCGCCAGCGGCGCACTGGCGAGCGGGATCGAATCCATCCGCATCACTGCCAGCCAGGTCAACGGAGGCAACAACGCGGGCGCGTTCGTCTGGCGCGAACTCGATGTGTTCGGCCAGTCATCCGCGGCGGTTGTGAACGACGGACAAGCGCCGGTCCTGGTCTCGCTTGCTCCAGTGACGAATGCAACGGGCGTGGCACCGGACTCCACCCTGGTGGCGACCTTTGACAAGAACATCGTGGCCGGAACGGGTTCGGTTCTCATCCGGAATCTGGACACCGTGCAGGAGACCCCGATTCCGGTGGCGGATTCCCGCATTTCGTTCTCCGGCAAGAAGCTGACGATCACCCCCTCATCCCGCCTTTCCACCTTCGCCCACTATGCCCTGCGCATTGATGCTGGAGCGGTGAAGGATTCTTTCTCGAACGTCTTCGCAGGGATCACCGATGACACCACCTGGCAATTCACGACCGGCAAGGTGAGGCTGCGCATCATGCCGATGGGGGATTCCATCACGGCAGGCTACACCGACAATCCGAACTGGAACGTGCCTTACTGGTATGGCTACCGCAGCGGTCTTTACAACCGGCTTCATGCGGCGGACTACAACTTCGTGTTCGTGGGCCAGGCGACCGAACTGCCCATCCATATCTTCAACCTTGCGACCGAGTCCTCCGGCAAGGGCAAGGCCATGCAAGCCAATGCCACATTTGTCTTCTCCACCGAAAGGAGCCGGGAAAAATTGCGACGGTCAGAAGACCAATGACGCAGCGCCGATGGGCGACAGGACACGGCACGCGGCACCCGAGCCCGAGCCCGAGCGTTCATCCCGGCGTGCGGGCCCGCTGTTCACGGTGGCATTGGTGGTCGTAATGGACACCAGACCTTCGGGTGACTGTCAGGAGAACTTGACATTTCCCCGATGTCGGTGTTGGATCTCGGCATGGCCACCAAGCAAGCATCCATCAAATCCAAGTTTTCCAAGACCCAGATCCTCGACGCGATCGCCGTCGCCACCGACCTCAGCCGCAAGCAGGTGGCCGCCGTGTTCGACAGCCTGGGCGATGTCATCGAGGCGCACTTGAAAAAGAACGCTGCCGGCGAGTTCGTGCTCCCCGGCCTGCTCAAAATCAGCAGCCTGCGCAAGCCCGCGACCAAGGCGCGCAAGGGTATCAATCCCTTCACCAAGGAGGAGGTGACCTTCAAGGCCAAGCCAGCCTCCACGGCCATCAAGGTGCGGCCACTCAAGAAGCTCAAGGACATGGCGGGCTGAGCCATTGACTATCCCCCCCCCACCCATCATGAAACCATCCCTGCAATGCCTCTTGTTTGTCTTTCTCGCCGTCGCCGCTAACGCCCGCACCTGGAAAGAAGCCGGTTCAGACCGCACCATCGTGGGTGAATACACCCGCACCGAAGGAGAGGACGTAGTGATCACCCGGTCGACTGGCACCACGGTAAAAGTCCCCCTGAGTCGGCTCAGCGAGGACGACCAGAAGTACGCCGCCGAGCAAGCGGCCGTCAAGGCGGCCCCAGTCAACGTGTTCAAATGGGAAACGGACTTCGAGGTCGCCAAAAAGCGCGCCAAGGCTGAAAAGAAGCCGATGCTGCTGGATTTCACCGGCTCTGACTGGTGTGGTTGGTGCATCCAGCTGAAAAAGGAGGTTTTCTCGACACCCGAGTTCGCGAAGTACGCGAAGGACAATCTGGTGCTGGTGGAAGTCGATTTTCCGCAGACCAAGAAGCTGCCCAAGGAGGAAGCGGAACAGAACGAGAAGTTGCAGCAAGAATACAAGATCGAGGGGTACCCGACTATCATTCTGCTCAATGCCGACGGCAAGAAAGTCGCCAGTACCGGCTATCAGGAAGGCGGGCCCCAAAAATACATCGAGCATCTCAAGGGCCTGCTCAAATAGGGATTCAACGAAGACGAGTGGATCTGCTGCAAGATCGCGTGAGCACCAACATCAGAGAAGGAATTGCCGAAGTGGTATGCATTCTCAAGGAACCCCTGACCGCACTATATCGAAGAGTGCCGCCGAGGGGCTGCGGCGACGGCGGAGTGCCCGCTTGGGCCGGTCGGTTTCGCTTGCGATCATGATCTATCTGCTCATCGCCTATCTCATCATGCCGCGACTCGATCACTGGAGCGCCCGTCGACATCCGGTTCTAGTGCCTGGCGATCACCTCACCCGGACCAGCAGCGGCATTCCCGGCGACCCGCTCAACATCGCTGTGGTCGGCAGCGAGGAAGATGTCGTTCGCGCCCTGCAGGCGGCGGGTTGGAATCCCGCCAATCCGCTGGGTTTCAACAGCAGCGTGCGCATTGTGGTGGACACAGGGCGTGTCCGGCGCCATCAGAGGCGCGGCGGATTGAGCCCGTTCAGGGAGGTGGCAAGGCACGGCCCCATTCCCCTGGGCGGCGCTGTGCTGACGGGTGCCGGCAGGCTGCCGTTCAAGGGCATCATCCATGTGGCAGGGATCACTTCCCACTGGCGACGGCATCCCCGATGACCTTGCGCGATTCTTCGGTAAGCTTGGCGAGAGGGTAATCCACGATCTTGCCGTTGGTCATGATAAAACTGACATTACTCGTAGAGGCAGACTTCACGGCAGCGGTGATGGTGTGGCCGTCAGTATTGGTCCAGTCACGCGACGGAATCAGGGGGCCGCTGGCGGCGGTGGATTTACTTACGGCGACAGTCACTTTCTTGAGCGCGTCATGCACGGCACTTTCGAATTTCTCGCCAGAGGGAGAGCCGTCATAGACCAAGAGGCCCTCGGGATCGAACACGAAACAACGGGGGATGGAGCTGACCTCGATGGGTCCCTCGGCCCCGGCCGTGATGGTGTATTCCACCTTGGCGTTATCTATCAGCGGCTTGATCGCCTCCTTGGTACTTCCCTGGCTTTCGGCACCGATGATGAGAAGTCCCTTGTCGCGGTTCTGTTTTTCGAGTTCCGCGAGGTGGGGCAGTGAGGCGATGCAAGGGGGGCAGTGGACGCCCCAATTTTCAATCACGACAACCTTGCCCTTCATTTCGGTTTTGGTGAGCTTCCCCCCAAACAGCACCTTGCCGATTTTCCATTGGGAAAGCTTGTGCTCCTTTTCCGCGGCGTTTACCGATGGAAACAGAAACGGAAGGGCCAGCGCTATTGCGGAATATCGTGCAACTTGAGGGATCTTCATGGCAAAGTTATTACGCAGTCAAAATCGTTTCCTGTCAAGATTTCACGCCTTTGAACGGGTTTCAATCGTGTCTCTTCTGGTCCTTTTCTGGCCAACCCACCTTCATTCTTTGAGGTTGAGTTTTGCTTTGTAACTCTCACCTGTCAATTGGGAAGCTGTTCATCGGGCCGGTGGGCTGGCGGCCCGGGTCTTAATTCCTCGGCAAACATGATCATTTATTCCTGTCTTGTCACCTGGCTTTACGCGACTCTCTCAGCGATGTACGGTATTGAGAGCACGGCGTGAGAAATCCCCCCCGGCCCCATGATAAGACGTTCCTTCCTCTTTAGATCGGTTCTTGCCGCCGGCGGATTAGCGTCGGCACCGGTCAAGCTGCTGGCCGCCGCAGGGGAGGCCGAACCCAAGGCGAACGTCAAACAGGCAAGGCTCACGGAGAGCGAGTGGCAGCTTCGTTGTGACGAGTTGTTCGTGCAGCAACGGGTGATGTTCCTGGAATTGACCACCTTTGCCAGAGATGGAGCGACGAACGATCAGTACCGTGCCGTCATCGACTTCTTGTCGGCGCTGCAGTTTCTCAGCGCTGGAGTTTCCGAAGCAGTCGCCGTGCCGGTAAAAATGCCGGAATTTCAGGCGGCTGTGAAACGTGTCGGCCTGTATTTCAAGACGTTGCAGACCGACGACCGAGAGGATTTCGAGCGAATGATGGCGGCATGGAACGAGGGCGTGGTGCAGAAGGGCGAGCCGGTGATCTGGTCGTGGTGTGTCGAGACCCTCCAGCGGCATGGCATCCCGGACTCGCCACTTGTTGTGGATATGGGCATCACCCTCTACGCCGTAGCCGATGTTTTCAGCCGCAGGCTCGCGAACTAGACTATCTTCGGGTGAGGGGGGAGCCGGAGCGTTCCTCCAAACCCACCGACAGCGAAGATTACGGGTCGAGGCTCTGGGGGGGCATGCGATACTGACATGGCATGCATGCAATTATGGCATTGGCCGGCTTCCGCCGGCCGGGATAGGGTCGCGGCGTTATGAACAGCTCGACATTCAACCCAAGTCCGTCGACCTGATTCGCAATGAAGTGGTGCTCGAACTCAAACCTGAGGCAGCCCCCGAAGCCTGATCCAACATCTACCCGAAATAATCATCATGAGCCATCCCAGAATACTTGCCTTTGGCGGCAGCTTGCGCGCCGCTTCATTCAACCAGAAAGCCGCTGCGCTGGCCGCCGAAGGAGCGCGCGGCGCCGGTGCTGAGGTGACATTGATCGCGCTGCGGGATTTTCCGCTGCCGCTCTTTGACGAGGATCTTGAATCCGCTTCCGGCGTGCCGGAGAACGCTAGGAAGCTCAAGGAGCTCTTTCTCTCTCATGACGGCCTGATCATCGCATCGCCGGAATACAACGGATCCATCACCGCGGCCTTGAAGAACGCCATCGACTGGGTGTCCCGGGCCACCACGGAAGACGAAGCTCCGCTCGTCGCGCTGGCCGGAAAAACCTCGGCCATTCTCGCCGCGTCGCCGGGTGGATATGGCGGCGCACGCAGTCTTGCGCAACTCCGGACTTTTCTCGGGAACATCCGCATCACTGTGATCGAGCCGCAGGTTGCCATCCCAAAGGCGCATGAGGTCATCCGCGAGGACGGATCGTTCTCCGATGAGAGCATTGCCACCTACGTGCGCTCACTCGGATCGGCACTTGTGGAGGCGATGAAATCCCGCGGAGCGAACTAAGATCCGTCAGGCCACCTATTCCAAGCCACTTGCGGCTCGGTGCATTCACCGGCTCCGAGAACCAGAAGTCGGTGAAGGCCGCCACATTGGGGGAGAGGAACCAATGGGCCTTGCCATTTTTGTCTATCGCCCACCAACGGGCGTTCTTCGGAGCCGTGGACCAGTCGATTTTCATCCGTTCATGCTATCATCCGCCGCCGCTGGCGCAAGCTCACGGTGCCAACCATCTCAATTTCCCCGCCCCTAATCTTCCCTTCGAAAATCTCACCTAGGGCGGGCACCGATTCATTGGGAGCTGGCAGCGACCACCTTGAGCACGTCGGCAGCCTGTTGTTCGGTGGCAGCGGCGAGATCACGCCAGACGAGTTTGCCGTCCTTGAAGAGGTATGCCTGGTGTTTGGCAAAACCCATCGTCTTGGGCACGCCGAATGCGGCGACCACCTTGGGCGGGTCATCAAGGTGCGCAAGCCGGGCCGCCCGGATGCCGAGCAGGCACTGGTTTACCAACGCCTCGGCATCGATTGGAAACGAGCCTGCCCCGCCAGAAAATTCGTCATGAAAT
>CAIVSK010000383.1 GCA_903908495.1 Akkermansiaceae bacterium | reverse complement strand
CCGCGCCCGCCGCAAGCGCCGGCTCACCGTCGAGATGATGGCGGAGCGCGTTGGCGTGGCCAAAAGCACGTATGCGCGCATCGAGAAGGGCGATCCGGCGGTTGCCATGGGCGCCTACGCGATGGTGCTTTTCGTTTTGGGTTTCGGCGAGGCTCTGGGCGATCTCGTGGACGCCCGGCGCGATGAGCATGGGCTCCTTTTGGACGATGAACGGTTGCCGCAGCGGGTGCGGATCAGGAAATCCCCCACCTCCCTATGAAACGAACGATCCAGGTCTATTTGGGCGATGATGCCCGGCGGGTTGGAACGCTGCATTTTGACGCGGTCGGCGCCCGCCAGCATTCGGCGTTTGCCTACGAGGATTCCTGGCTGAAAGCTGCGGACCGCTTCGCCCTCGAACCCGGACTTCCGCAGGTAACCGGTCCGCAGTATCATCGCAAAGCCAGGGATGGGTCGGTTTTTCACGCGGCATTCGCGGATACGGAACCTGACGGTTGGGCCAAACGGGTGATTCTGCGCGACCATGCCAAGCGCCGTCAGGAAACACGGAGGGCGGGGCTGGAACCGGAGACGCCCCTGCTCAATGCGTTGGATTTCCTCCTCGCGGTGGATGACTCAAGCCGCGTGGGAGCATTGCGTTTTATGGATGAGCAAGGTGCTTTTTGTCGCGCCTTCGAAGCTGGTCGCCGCACGGCTCCTCCCCTTGTGGAACTGGGTCGGTTGCTGGCCGCGACCCGCGCCGTGGAAACCGAAAACGAGACTGCCGCTGATCTCGCCTACCTCCGTGGCCGCGGCACCTCCTTGGGTGGCATGCGGCCGAAATGCACGGTCGTCGATGACGACGGCAGGCTGTCGATTGGCAAGTTTCCAAGTGTGACCGATGAGCGCCCCGTGACCAAAGGCGAGGTGCTGGCGATGACTCTCGCCAAGGCCGCGGGAATTCGCGCGGCCGAGACGCGCTTGGTGGAGAGTGACGGATTGCCGGTTGCCTTGATTCGGCGTTTTGACCGCACGGAGGATGGCAGGCGGCTCATGTATGTTTCGGCGGCCACGCTCCTGGGTGTGGATTCCGACGATTCGCGGGATCATTTCTACACCGAAATCGTCGATGCCATCAGGGTGCATGGCGCCGATGCCCGGGCCGACATCGAGGAATTGTGGCGGCGCATGGCATTTTCCATTTTGATGACCAATGTGGATGACCACCTGCGCAACCACGGGTTCCTCCATGCGAACCATGGACAATGGAGTTTGGCACCGGCCTTCGACATCAATCCCTTCCCCGAACGCATGCGGGAGCTGAAGACTTGGATCTCCGAGGAAACCGGCCCCGAGGCCACGGTCGAAGCGCTGCTGTCAGTCATCGCTTACTTCCGCATCCCGCTCGTTAGGGCCAAGGAAATTCTGGGCGAAACTGAACGTGCCATCTCCGGCTGGCGGGACCGGGGCCAAGCCCTTGGCATGACCCATCGGGAACTCGAACAATTCGCCGACGCCTTCGAACACCCGCAACGACAAGCTGCCCGACAAGCCATGCGTTAGGACACTTCGTGATTTACCGGTCAAGGAGAATTGGAGGATCAATATGGCCGGCACAGGGCGTTTGGTTTGAACCGCGCCAAGCCTTTATTTTGCGGCATTTCAAATAGGGCTAAACAAAAGGGCACGAAAATGCTGGATTTGACTCGTGATCCAAACATTCGATTCCTCAACCAGCGCGGACCGTTTGGTCAGCGGGTCGCTTGAAATCCGTTGCGCCAGCACCTCGGCGGACTGGGAAATTGCCCACCAAATGCTCGATGAAGAGCACTTTCTTGGCGCAGGCCGTGAGGCGGGCGACCGCCTCTGCCAGTTCGTAATCGAAAACGGGCATGTGGCTGGCGTGCTGATCTGGTGCGCCGCGGCCTGGCACCTCAAGGACCGCGATGCGATCATCGGCTGGGATCCGGTCACCCGCTCGCAGCGGCTCAAACTCGTCGTCCAGTTGCGCCGTTTCCTTGTGCCTGAACGATCCCGGCGGCCCAATCTTGCGTCGCAATGCCTCGGCCTCGGCCTGCGCGCCCTGCACGGCGAGTGGGTCGCCCAACACGGCTACCGCCCGCTGTTGGCCGAAAGTTTCAGCGATCCGGAAAGCCACCATGGCACGGTCTACAAAGCCACCAACTGGACTTGCGCGGGCGACACCAAGGGGTTTTCCCAAGACCACACCGACTACTATCTGCCCAACCAACGGCCCAAGAAACTCTGGCTCAAGCCGCTCGATGCGCACGCATACATTCTGATGTGCGCCCCGCATTTGCCCGCAGACTGCCAGGCCGCTCTGACCGCTGGCGGAGGAGCCCGCAGTCCTCTCAAAACCGCTCAACTCAAAACCCTGCGCCATGCCTTTGAGCAAGTGCCCGATCCCCGTCGCCCGCAAAGCCGCCGCCATCCCCTAACAGCCATGCTCACCCTCGTCGCCCTCGGCCTTCTCATGGGCGGGCGCGACATGCTCAATATTTGGCGCTAAGTCGCCAAACTCGATCAAAACCAACGCGATGCCATCGGCCTGAAAGCCCGCGAGAAACAAAGTGGCCGGCTCAAAATGCCCGGCTACGACGCTCTCAACGACCTGATGAACGCGCTCGATCCCCACTCCTATGCCCATGCTCTAACCGCATGGCTCCAGGCCAACGCAGGCATCTTGCCGCGCAGCCTCGCCTTGGACGGCAAGTACATCGGCGACGGCAAATGCGGCATGATCGTCACTCTCTGCCGCCACGAAGACGGCCGCCCCGTCGCCATGATCCCGGCCACCGGGGAAAAAGAAGACTGCGAGGTCAGCGAAGGCCGCGCCCTTCTCGCCGACCCTCAAGTCCGCCTGGAAAACGCCATCGTCACCGCCGATCCGCTCCACAACAAGGAAGCCACCCTG
>CAIVSK010000382.1 GCA_903908495.1 Akkermansiaceae bacterium | reverse complement strand
CCTGCCATAAAAACAAGGCAGGGCACGTCAAAAAAAATAGGCTCCAGAGGTAGGGCTCGAACCTACAACATCACGGTTAACAGCCGCGCGCTCTAACATTGAGCTACTCTGGAACCCAACTGAAAAAACAGCATACAAAACCGGCGCACGCAGCGTCAAACCGATTCGTCAGCCTTTGGAAGGCGGGGGTGCGTTGCAAAATAATTCAAAAGAGCCAAAAGCGGAATTTATTTGACTCAATATATCTAGTCTGCTAGATATAGGTCCATGACCACCATTCAACGACGCGAACAAATCCTCCAGGAAATGAACACCCTCACCCGCATGGAGCGGGGCAAACTCTGCCTCCAGTCGCGCGGTCCGGGCTGCCAGCCCTTCTACAAGCTGCAAGGCTGGCACCAGGGCCGCAATCATACCCGTTATGTGCCCGCCAGCGAAGTGCCCGCGCTACAGGAAGCTTTGGCGGGCCACCGGCGTTTCCAGGAATTGGCCGGGGAGTTTGTGGCACTGACCGTGGCCCGGACGCGGCAGGAGACCGCCGCCGACCGTAAAAAAACTCCAGGAGATCCAGACCGAACGCTATCGCGAAACCGAAGCTTTCCTGAAACTCTTCCAGCAGCGGCTGGACCGGGGCGAACCGATTCCCACCGAGTGGATCGAAGGGACCTTGCGCGCCGCCCTGCTGGAGGATGGACGCCGTCTCTTGGAGGAGGTGCTGGCTCAAGTGCCCGTCCCGACGGTGGTGCCGCAGCCGGGCCAGCGTCGTCATGCCCATCGGCGTTGCGAGGTGCTCAGCGTCCTGGGTCCGGTGACTCTCTGGCGCGACTACTTCCATCCGCCGGGGCCTGAAGGCGGCTTTCCGCTCGATCGTGTTCTGGGAATTATCGGGGGTTGCACGCCCGGAGCAGCCCGGATGCTGGGGCGCACGGCCGCTCAACTGCCCTACATGGAAAGCCGCCAGCAGCTTCAGGAACTGGCAGGCCTCACGGTCGATCCGTCCCAGATTCAACGGCTGGCACAACTGCTGGGACCGCCGGCTCAGGCGCGGTTGGTCACACTGCCGGGGCTGGCGAGCCATCCGGCACCGCAGTTTTATGTGAGTGTGGATGGCACTGGCGTGCCCATGATCCGGGCCGAGTTGGAGGGCCGTCAGGGGCGCGACCCGGACGGGCAGGCCCACACGCGCGAGATCAAACTGGCGGCGATCTTCACCCAGACTGTCCGCGATGCCCAGGGGCGTCCGATCCGCGATCCGCAAAGCACAACCTACCTGGCCAGCTTTGTTTCCTCAGACGAGTTTGGAGTGCAGGTCCGGCAGGCTGCCCAATCGCGTGGGTTGTCCCAGGCAGAACAGGTGATCTTTTTGGGGGACGGGGCCGCCTGGGTTTGGGAAATCGCTCGAACCTGTTTTCCCCAAGCCGTGCAAATCCTGGACTACTACCATGCCAGCCAACATGTCGTCACCCTGGCCAAGGCGATCTATCCCGACGCGGGCACGGCGCAAAACTGGGCCGTGCGCTGGCAAAGCCTGCTCTATGACAGCGATCTGGACGTGCTGCTGGCCGAGGCACGCACGGCGACAGACTTGCCGCCGACGGAGGCGGTGCAACGAGAACTGGATTATTTGGAACGCAACCGGGCCCGCATGGACTATCGGCACTATCGCGCACAGGGCTGGTTCATTGGGTCAGGGGTGGTGGAAGCGGGCTGCAAACGGGTAATTGGGCAACGGCTCAAGCAGTCCGGGATGTTTTGGACCGAACCCGGAGCAATCGCTGTAGCCAGTTTGCGGTGCGCCCTTCTCTCAGCAGGAGGATGGGATCACCTGTGGAGCCAGCCCTTCCTCCATGCCGCCTGACCCCATTCCGTGACTTTTTTGCAACGCACCCATGGATGCATGCCGGCAGCACTGCCCCGCGAACTCACGCCGCGCTAACCTTGGAGCGCGGCTTGTCCCAAGCCGCAGCACTTCTGGAAACCTCTGCGGGGCCGGAAAATTTCACGAGTCGGTCTGCACATCAGTGGCTGCTGCGAGTTGAGACAACTCGTGCTCCGGGGGGCAGTGCCCGGATTCGTGAAAATGAAGACAGGCGGGACGCCCGTCCCTGCGTTCCCGATTGATGCGGACGGTGGCTGACCGTTCATTTTCCCGCGCCGGTTGCAGTGAACGGCCTGGTCCTCCTGTCGCGGCAAAATCACCGCGAACATCAGGGCGACATCCACGACTACACAATTCAAGCCAGCGATGACGGCCGGCAGTGGCGCGAGATTGCGCGCGGCGAACTGGCGTCAACCTTCGATCCGCAATCAATCTCTTTTTCAAACACCGTTACGGCAAAACATTTGAAACTCACCGCGCTTTCCGGCTTTGGGAATGATCCGACGGCCTCGCTTGCCGAACTGGCGGTGATTTATGCCGGCCCGAAGTTGACAAATGACAACGGCGGCGACATTGAATACCAACGGTCCCGCACCGCCACGACGGACATTGACGCAGGCATAGACGTTT
>CAIVSK010000381.1 GCA_903908495.1 Akkermansiaceae bacterium | reverse complement strand
GCCTTCACCTTCCGCCGGGCGCGAGCCTCCATAGACGGCAGCACCACCGTGGCCATTGAGGTCGGCACCGACCTGAACACCTGGCCGGAGATCTACAACGTGGGCACTAACACCGCCGCCTCAACCCCCGGAGTCACCGTCGAAGAGAATACTCCGACCGGTTTCGACACCGTCACCCTCACCGTGCCGCGCGGTTTGGATGGGAAGAAATTCGCCCGCCTGGTGGTCACCCCGGCACCCTGATGGATTGGGGAAACTGAAAATTGAAAGTTGCCGGCATTGGGTGGTAGCGACCGAACCCCGCGACGAAAAAATGCGAAACTACCCAAAAGAGAGTTTTACCCAGATAGGAAAATAGAAACCACGGACTTCGGCGTGAGCTCAGTCGAACGATTTCACGGAACACACGGATAAATAGGGAGTTATGGATTACTATGGCATACCCCTTTAGGATGAGCCGATGATTTGGTAGATCGCAGTGATTTTTTCCGTGTAATCCTCTTCAATCCGTGAAATCTGTGGTAAAAATACGCCGCTGCAACCCCTTCCATCATCCTTTTTAGCTTTATCGGACCCCAACCACCCCGGTAGTTTCGGAATTTTCCGCAATGATGCGACGTCTTCAACCCCAAACCAAATCCAAACCAATCCCATGAAATCCAAAATCAATCCATTCCGTTCCCCTGGCATCAGCGGTGCCGCCATCAGCGCTGCCGCCATCATCTTTGCATGCTTCGCCCTGCTCAGTTCCAGCGCGCAGGCGACAGACGCGTTGTTCGTCGGCAGTGCCGGAGACCACAACCTGACCACCGGAAGCAACTGGGTCGGCGGCAGCCCGGCCGGAGACTGGGACCGGATGATCTTCGACGGCGCTGTCATGGATGGCCTGCTGGACCTCAACAATTTCAACGGCCGCAGCGGCATCACCCTCACCAGCGACGTCACGCAGGACATCACGATCCTCAACGATCAACCGCTGATCATGGGGGCCGTGACGTCCGATGGCGGCATTGACATGTCCTCCGCCGCGCACGATCTCACCATCAACACGCCGTATTGGATTTGGGGCGACGCGTACTGGAACGTCGGAGCCGGGCGGACGCTCACGATCAACAGCGGGCCGAGCCACGACGGCAGCCCAACCAACCCAGCCCCCAACAGCGTCACCAAGAATGGCGTCGGCTCGGCGCTGCTCACTTCCGCGGCCTACTACACCGGCGGCACGACGATCAATAGCGGGACCTTCCACGCTTCCCACGCACTCGCGGTGGGAAGCGGCGGGGTGACAGTCAATGGCGGCGCAACCTTGGCGGTGAATGCGATATCGGCAAATACCGGTTTGACTTTGTTGGAAGCCTACGCAGCAGCCGGGTTTGATGACAAGGCGTGGCAGACCATGGTTTTGCCGGCCCTGGTACCGGGTTGTCTGCCCGCAAGCTATTACTGGTTCCGCCGCGTCGTGGAGCTTCCGTCCGGGTTGGCTGGCCAGGATGTGACCTTTGATTTGGGTCGCATTGATGATTGCGATGAATTTTACGTCAACGGCCAGAAAATCGGTGACACTGGGGTGATGCCGAAGAACCAGCCGCAGGGGAACTGTGTTTCAGCTTGGAACCAGAACCGCAGCTACACGGTTCCGGCAAAGTTTCTGAAACCCGGCAAAAACCTGCTGGCCATCTGCATGTATAACCATGACGGACCCGGCGGTTTCATGCCGCCGGAAGCAACCAAGCGGGAGACCGTCGGGCCGTTTGATAGTGGTGCCATCTCGGGAACCGCTGGCGGATACACGGTGGGCGGCACGGGTTGGTATCGAAAAGGTTTCAAAATTTCCGCCGACGACGCGGGGAAACACGTCGAGATCCTGTTCGGCGGGATCTATAGGTACCTCAGTGATGCGTGGTAAATGGCATCAACTTAAAAAAATCATCACCAAAAACAAACAACCATGAATATGATAAAACTACTACTCACCCTCGTGGTCTGCGCCCTCACGGTTTCGGCTCGGGACAATCAACTCGAATCGAATTTCGGTCATCCGCCGGAAACCACCAGGCCGCGCTGCTACTGGTATTGGATGGACGGCCAGATTTCGAAGGAGGGCATCACGCGCGACATGGAAGCGATGAAACGTGTCGGCATCGGCGAAGGCTACATCGGCATCATCAGCGGCCAGAGCGGCACGCCGACAACCAGCACGACCAAGGCGCTTACGGATGAATGGTGGAGTTATATCGAGCACGCCGTGCGCGAAGGCACTCGGCTCGGCGTGGACGTCGGATTTTTCAACTCGCCGGGATGGAGTCAGTCGGGCGGGCCGTGGGTGGAATCCACGCAAGCGATGCGCTACGTCACACTTCCGGAGCTGCGGCTGCACGGTCCGCAGCATTTCGCGGGCAAGCTGCCGGTCCCGGCGGGTGAGTTTCAGGATCTCGCGGTGCTGGCATTTCCGGCACCGGGCGGCGAAGGCGAAGTGGCGAAGATTACTTCGCGCACTCCAACGCTGGTTAGCTTTGAGATGCCGTCGCCGTTCATGGCGCGGAGCGTGACGGTGCTGCCGATCAAGGAAGTCAACGTCTCGGCCGAGTTGCTGGCGTCGGACGACGGGCAGCAATTTCGGACGGTGAGAAAGTTCCCGATTGACCGGCACAACCTCGGCGTCGGTGTTGGTCCGGTGCCGCTCGCGCCCATCGTGGTAACGCTGCCGCCCACCACGGCCCGGTTCTTCCAGTTGAAGTTTTCGGCCGCCTGTGAACTCGGCGATATCCAGCTCTCCCCGGCGGCGCGGGTGGAAAGTTTCGCGGAGAAATCGTTGTTGAAGATGTTTCAAGATCCACTGCCGCCGTTTGATTTTTATACCTGGCCTTTGCCGCCCGAGCCGGAGTCCGCTGGCTTGACGGTCCAACCCGAAGCCGTGCGAGATCTCACCAAACAGATGGCGGCGGATGGCACGTTGCGCTGGGATGTCCCGGCGGGCGATTGGATTGTCTTGCGCACGGCGCTCACGCCGACGGGCACGCAGAACAGCCCGGCACCACCGGAAGCGACCGGTTTTGAAGTGGACAAGATGAACCGCACCGCGCTGAAATCACACTTCGACGCCTATGTCGGCACTCTGCTCAAACGCATGCCGGCGGCGGATCGCAAGTCCTGGAAGCATGTTGTAGCCGACAGTTATGAGCAAGGCCCGGAGAACTGGACAGACGGCTTTGCGGCAGATTTTCAGAATCGTTACGGATACGATCCGCTGCGCTTTCTGCCGGTCATGACCGGCCGCATTGTTGGCAGCGCGGATCAATCGGATCGCTTTCTGTGGGACGTGCGACGCTTGGTGGCGGACCGGGTGGCGCACGATTACGTCGGTGGCTTGCGTGATCTTTGCCATGAGAACGGGCTGCTGATGTGGCTGGAGAATTACGGGCACTGGGGTTTCCCCGGCGAGTTCCTGTTGTATGGCGGTGCTTGCGACGAAGTCAGCGGCGAGTATTGGGTGGGCGGCGATCTCGGCTCGATCGAGTGCCGCGCCGCGTCGTCCGCCGCGCACATCTATGGCAAGCAGGTCGTATGGGCGGAGGCGTTCACGGGCGGCCCGGCGTTCATCAACACGCCGCGCGATCTGAAGGCGCGCGGCGACTGGTCGTTCTGCGAAGGCATCAACCAGTTCACGCTCCACGTCTACATCCATCAGCCGACGGACGAAAAGCTTCCCGGCATCAACGCCGGGTTCGGCACGGAGTTCAACCGCAACAACACATGGTTCGAGCAGTCGAAGGCGTGGATTGATTATCTGCGGCGGTGCAGCGTGATGTTGCAGGCCGGCAAACAGGTGGCCGATGTGGCCTACTTCATTGGCGAGGACACGCCTAAAATGACCGGCCTGCGCCAACCGGCACTGCCAACAGGCTACGACTTCGATTACATCAACGCCGACGTGATCGAGCACCGCCTGGCGGTGAAGGGTGGCCGATTCGTGCTGCCGGATGGGATGAGTTATCGCATGCTCGTGCTGCCGGAATCGTTGACGACGAGGCCGGAGTTGCTGAAGAAATTGCGCAACCTCGTCGACGCTGGAGGTGTGGTCGTGGGGCTGCCGCCGGCCCACTCGCCGAGTTTGGAAAATTTTCCCAAGAGCGACGCCGAAGTGCAGACACTCGCCCGCGAAATCTGGGGCAATGCCGACACGAAGCAACCGAGCGAGCACGCGCTCGGAAAAGGCCGCGTCATCTGGGGCCGGGAACTCGCTGAGGAATTGGCCGCGCTCGGTTCGGGACCGGATTTTGAAAGCTCAGCAGCCTTGCGCTTTAAGCACCGGCAGAGCGACGACGCGGACATCTATTTCGTCGCCAACCCCAAATCCGAATCACTGACGACGACTGCGGCCTTCCGGGTCGGCAACAAAACCCCGGAACTGTGGTGGCCGGATTCCGGCCGCATCGAGCGCCCGGCAGTTTACGACGTGGCGGATGGCGTGGTGCGCTTGCCCTTGTCCTTCGGGCCTGCTGGCTCGGTGTTTGTCGTGTTCCGCGAAAAAGCCGCGCCCTCGGCGGAGCGCATCGCTTCGGTCACGCGCAATGGCCGGGAAATTCTTGGCACGACGGTGAAGCCGGCGGCCACGGAAGCCGTCGTCAGCGACAAGCCGAACAACTTCACCTTTGCCCTCTGGGTGAAGCCTGAAGATGACACCACGCTTGTTCGCGAGGCGAACAGCGGCGTCGTGGGCATGGCCGAGAAGCGCAACGACGTCTTCTTTCCGCCTCATGGCAGCGGTTTCGGCGGAGAGGGGCACGTCGGATGCGGGTTGGCCGTCGGCCGCAATGGAGTATGCGTGTTCGAACATGGCGGAAATTATTTCGCGCCGCCGCTCGTTCATGCCGCGTCGCTCACCAACTGGACGCATGTGGCGGTGGTCTATCGCGACGGCCAGCCGAATCTTTATCTGAACGGAATGCTGGCGCGGACAGGTTTGAAGAGCACCCACATCGTGCATTCCGGCGCGGGTCAGGGGGGCGCAAAATATCGCGGCAAACTGGGCGGCATCGCGCAATTCTCCCACTCGTTGAGCGCGGACGAGATCGCGCAACTCATGGCTTCCATGCGGCAACCCGACGCGGACGCGAACGGACTTCCGCTCCAATTGACACGCCGCGCCTCCGGCGAGATCACCGTCCAAGGCGGACTTTCGGGTGATTACGAACTGAAGTTCGCCGACGGCCAAACGCGCCCGTTGAAAATCGCGGACGCCGCCGGGCCGATGGAAATCAGCGGACCGTGGGAAGTGAGCTTTGCGCCCGGCCGTGGCGCGCCGGAAAAGATCACGTTCGACCAACTCGCCGACTGGACGCAGCGATCCGAAGTCGGCATCAAGTATTTTTCTGGCAAGGCGACCTATCGCAAAACGTTTGAAGTATCGGCACAACCTCCGTCCGGCTCGGGGCTGATCCTGGATCTTGGCAAAGTCAACGACATCGCCGTCGTGCGGGTGAACGGTCAGGAACTCGGCACGCTGTGGCAGCCGCCGTATCGCCTGGATATCGGCGCCGCCGTGAAGCCCGGCGCGAACACGCTTGAAGTGGACGTTGTGAACACTTGGAACAACCGGCTGGCGGGCGACGCAGCGCTGCCAGTCGAACAGCGCCACACTTCAATCACGGCGCAAACGGTGACGAAAGAATCACCCATTCTGCCGGCGGGGCTGGTAGGTCCAGTGACGTTGCAGACGATCAAACCAATGGATTTGAAATAGGACGGCATGAAGCAAAGACTTATCTATTGTTTGGCATTGGCGACTTCCATGCTTTCCGCTTGCGCCGCCCTGCTGCTGGCACCGCTGGCCTTGGCATCGGAACCCATTTTGCATCAGAACACCTCGGCAGCGCCAATTGCCCGGACGCTGGATGACTGCAATGTCATCTGGGAGTCGCCGGGCAAATATTCGTTAGACTCAATGCCGCTCGGCAATGGTGATGTCGGGGCCAATGTCTGGATCGACGCGAATCATCCGGTCATTCGAGTCACCGGACAATCCGGCTCGCTGCGGACGATTGGCGAGAGCGTTACGAACGTGCTGGGCGCGCCCTGGCCGAATTGTGTGTTTCGCGATAATGTGCTTTATGTCCACGGCGGTGGCGTTGCGCCGAACCATCCCGCCAAAGTGGTTTCCACGAAACGGCTTTCGGACACGATCCTCAAAGTGGAATACGACCAACCGCTTGAACCCATCGCCCGGGCATCCATTTCGGCCGACTCGCTCACGGCGGGAAAATCCGGCCCGGTGGTTGACTTCGACCGGCCGAGGACTTTCGATCAGCTCGAATTCACGATTGATAATCCCGGCTATCGTCGTGGTCAAACGAAGCCATTCGAATTGCAGGTGCAGCAAGCCGATGGCTCATGGAAGACGGTTGCCAGCGGACAAGTTTTCGGATCCATCTACTCCAAACGATTCGCTCCGGCTACCGCCCAACACGTGCGGCTCAACGTCAGCGCACTGGTTCGCCAATTTGATCTGCTCGCGGCCGGCAAATGAAATGCAAAAGACAAATCCAAATGAAATTCGCAAACGCCCATACATCCTTCAACCGCGGACGAGAAGGCATGGCCCGCAACAAACTCACCCGCACCGCCCTGCTCTGGCTGGCGATGGTGGCACTTTCTCCAGCGGCAGACAATCCATTTCTGCGGGCGACCGATGCTATGGACTCGGGCACGCTCAAATACAATGGCGAGTATTTCATGACCGGCAACTGGATGATTGGGAACATGTATTCCTCTCGCGATCTGGTGAACTGGGGCAATCGCAAGCAAGTCATCACGCACGTCGGCGGATGGGCGACGACCCCATCCAAGCGCTATGCGGACGCCGAAATCCACGCCTCGGATCCGAACTACATCAACGGCGTGTTCCATCTCTATTTCCAAGTGGATGACAAAATCGGGCACGCCGTGGCCACCAGCCCTTGGGGACCCTACACGGAGCCGGTGCCAGCGACGGCCTTTGCGGGAAGGATTGATGCCGAGTATTTCCGTGACGACAACGGAAACCAGTATTTTTACACCGTGCAGTTTCCCGGCACCGGAAACGTCATTTACAGCCAGTCGATGACGGATCCATGGACTCTCAGCGGCAGTGCCACCTCACGGCTTACCGCCATCGCCGGCACTTGGGAGAGTCCCAGCGGAACAAACATCAACGAAGGTCCGAAAGTCTTCAAATATCGGAGCCGCTATTACATGCTCTACAATGCCAACGGAACTACCGATCCGAACTACCAAATCGGCTGTGCGGAGGCGGCGACACCGACGGGCTTCAGCAACGCCACAAAATATTCCGCTCCCGTTCTCGCGCGGACGACTGTCAATGGCAGCGAGATCAACACCCTCGGCCAGCCATGGGTGACGGAAGGTCCTAACGGCTTCGAAAAATGGGTTGGCTATTTCGCCATCTACACCCCTGCCGATGGCGGCGGACGCTTCCAATGCGTGGACCGCATCCACTTTTTCGATAAAAAACTCACCGTCGATGGCCCGACGAATCGTTACACCGCAGGCTATCACCCGGACCCCGCCAAGCCGACGCTGCTGAACTTGTTTGACGTGCCCGACGGCCCGCTGCCAGCCAGCGAGTGGACGCCACTCGGAGCCGGGACCTGGGACGTGCTCACTAATGAAGCGCGCCAATCCGACCAGACGTCGTGGAGTCTCAACCCTGTCAACCGCTCGGCCGCCACCAATTACCTCATCGAGGCGAACGTGAAATTCAACGCCGCGGCCGATGCGGAGGACAAAGCGGGCGTGCTCGCCTACTATCAAGACTCCGGCAACTGGATGATCGTCGGCATCGATCGCATCGCAAACACTTGGTATTCCCATCGCCAGGAGGCAGGCGTCAGCACGTTCGTTTCCGGAGCCCTGTCGTCTGGCTGGAATCACTCGGTCTATCATAAAATCCACATCGAGCGCAATGGCACCCGTTTCACCGTCCTTTTGGACGACATGATTCCTCCGGGGGGAGCCTCGCCAATCACCACCGCCATCACCGCCGCCGGAAAGCCCGGCATTTACTCGGACCACAGCTCCGCCTCGTTCGATGGCGTGATTTACACCATCGGCTGGGACGAGTTTGACGCAGGCATTCGTGGTTGGGGCCCAACGCCCAGCGGCATGGCGGTTGCTGGCACCTGGACATACGGATCCACCGGCATCGGCCAAACCAGCGCCACCGGATTCAACAGCACCTTCAAGGGCGATTTGATGCCTCAATACGAAGTGGAAACCCAGGTCTATCGAACCACCACCGTGCCTGTGGATGCGCTGAACCACTCCATGGGTTTCATGCCGGTGGCGGTTGATGGCGACAACTATCTGGGCGCCGAAATCAACTTGGTGAACAACACGGTCTTCACCTACGGCTCAGTGGCAGGAACCGCGCTCACGCAACAATCCGCCGCAGTCACCGCCGCAGACAACTACAACCTGCGGGCCGTGAAACTCCCTGACCGAGTGATCATCTTCGTCAACGGCGTGGAAAAACTCACGATCAACACCGCCTTCGGTCCATCGCAAGTCGGCTTGGTCAATCATAACATCCCGACCCGCTACAACGGAATCCTCGTCTATCAAACCGAACCGCTCGCCATCCCGGCGCCATGGGCGCATCAAGACATCGGAACCGTCGCCTTTCCCGGCAGCGCGGATTTCAGTGATGACACCTTCGTGATCAACGGCTCCGGCGCGGATTTCTGGGACGTGGCCGATGCGGGCCATTTCACCTACCAACCACTGACCGGCGACGGCGAGATTGTCGCCCGCGTGGATTCGTTCGATCCGACCAATTGGTGGGCCAAGTGCGGGCTGATGTTCCGCGAAAACATGACCACCAATGGCCGGATGGTTTTGATGTGTATCAGTGGTGGGGACGATGGCAATGGCAGTTCTCACCAATTCATCTGGCGCCCCACCGCTGGCGGGGGCACGCCCATCAGCGTTCATAATGTCACTCACGTGCTGCCCACGCAGGGGTGGATGAAACTCGTCCGCCAAAACAACACCTTTTCCGGCTACTACTCAACCAATGGAACCACATGGAATCTGGCCGGTTCCTGCACGGTCGCGCTGCCTGCCACGGCCTATGTCGGACTGGCTGTCTCGGCGACGGATAACACCCGCGTATCCGGCGGAGTATTTGACAATGTCTCAATAACTTCCCGTCCAGCCCTGATCCTCAACGGCGACTTCACAAGCAACGTCGGAGGTTTCGTCACTTTTCCAGGTCAAGTCGGAGGCGGGTCAAACCCCGCGAGTGTCACCCATTGGACAAAAACCGGCACCGGCTACGCGGGGCTCAACGGGATCGGAACGGGGGCAGCGGTGGGCAATCCGTTCGGTCCGACCGATACGGGTGGCCGCACCTACGCCTTCATTCAAGGCGGCGTGAACGGGCTCTATCAAAATATCACTCTCGCCACAAATACGGCCTATCGTCTCGAGTATGACGTCGCCACCCGGGCTAACAATGCGGCCAACTATAATGTCGAGATTGATGATGCCACGCAGACGTATTTCACCACCGGCAGCGTGGCTGGCAGCACCGCCGCCTTTGTCCACTACAGTCACACCTTCATTACGCCGGGGCTACTCAATGGCGGGGCCACGATCAAATTGTGGAATCTCACGTCGGGGGATAACACGATCGACTACGCCAATGTCACCCTTGCCGTTGCGGGAGATTCGGGAGTGCCTCCAACGGCTCCTGTATTGCGCATCATGCCGTTGGGCGATTCGATCACCGAAGGCAATGCGATTGCCGGCGGATACCGGGCACCGTTGCAGCAATTGCTCGCCAACGCCGGCTACAATGTGGATTTCGTCGGGACCTTGACGAATAACCCAGGCCCGCTGTTGGACATGGATCACGAGGGTCATCCGGGCTACCGCATTGATCAGATTGACAGCGGAGTTGCCGGTTGGGCGGCAACGGTGGCCGACCCGGACGTCATCCTGTTACTCATCGGCACCAATGATTACGGCCAAGCCTACAACACCTCCACGGCGATCAATCGTTTGGATACACTCATTACCGACATGGTTTCCTTGCGACCCAAGGCGAGGATCGTGGTGGCAAACCTGATTCAACGCACCGACAACGCAACCGCGGATGCCGCCATTCTATCGACTTTCAATCCGAACATTCCGATCATCGTCAACAACCATATTGCATTGGGACACAAGGTCTCCTTCCTCGATATGCGCTCCGGTCTTGGGCCTTCCGATCTCATCGATGGACTGCACTTCAATCAGGCCGGAGCCGACAAGATGGCGGCAAAATGGTTTCAGGCCATTGGCGCGTTGATATCTCCCAAGCCGACCACGACGACACTCGCCACCAACGCGAGTCCATCGACCTATGGCAGCGCGGTGACGTTCACCGCCACCGTGACGAGTTCAGCCGGAACTCCGACTGGAAGCGTGACGTTTAAAGACGGCGCTACCGTGATTGGCACGGCACCTTTGGTGGGCAACGTCGCGACGCTGAGCATCAGCCCCCCTCCCCCGCGCTCATACAGCATTACTGCCACCTACGATGGCGTGCCGGTCGATTTCAATGCCAGCGCGTCTAACGTGGTGTCGCAACTGGTGAATGTGAAACCACTCACCGTCAGCGGGGTAACAGCAGCAAACAAACAATACGACGGCACGCCCGCCGCCACGCTGATCGGAACGGCGGCGCTCGTCGGTGTTGTTAGTGGCGACACTGTAACGCTCGGCGGAACTCCGAGCGCGAGCTTCGCAAACGCCAACGTCGGCACGGCCAAGCCCGTGACGGTAACCGGTTACACGCTGGCTGGCGCGAGCGCGGTGAATTATTCGCTCACCCAACCGGCATTGAGCGCGAACATCACCGCCGCCAAGACGAACACCTGGACCAATGTCTCCGGGGGGAGTTGGGCCACGGCGGCAAACTGGAATCCCGGCACCGTGCCCAACTCGACGTCCGGGGATTGCGATTTCGGCACCCTGAACATCTCGGGCAACCAGACGGTGACCTTGGACGGCAGTTGGAGCACGGGCAGCCTGACCTTCGCCGACACCAGCGGAGCCAACGGGAACTGGACCCTCGCTCCGGGCACCGCCGGCACGCTGACCATCGCCGGACCAGTCGCTGTGACCAACCAGACGGCGACCCTGGACGTCGTTCTTGCGGGCACAGGCGGATTGTCCAAGTCCGGCTCGGGCACGCTCACCCTGACCAAGGCCAACACCTACACCGGCGCGACCACGGTGAGTGCGGGTACCCTCGCGCTCGTCGGTGGCAGTCAGGCGTCACCCGTCACCGTCAGCGGTGGTGCTTCGCTTGGCTTCACCCTAGGCTCTCCGACCACTTCCACCAGCTCGTTTAACCTTTCTGCGGGCACAGTCAAAATCACTGGCACGCCGACTTCGTCGAGCTATACCTTGATCATCACATCCACCGGCATCACCGGCACTCCCACCCTCAATGCCCCGATCTCCGGCTATGCCTTGATGGTCGATGGCGTCAGTCTCAAACTGGTGAAATCCGCGGGATACGCCACTTGGGCCGCCACCCATGCTCCCACCGGCACATCGGCGGACGACTTTGATCGCGACGGCGTGAGCAACGGCGTGGAATACGTCCTTGGCGGCAGCAAGCTCACCAACGATCTATCCAAACTGCCCGCGGTGTCCGACTCCGGCAGTGGCATGGTCTTCTCCTTTCACCGGGACCGCGCGTCGCGTGATGGCAGCACCACCGTGGCCATTGAGGTCGGCTCCGACCTGAACACCTGGACGGTCAGCTACAACGTGGGAACTAACACCGCCGCCTCAACCCCCGGAGTCACCGTCGAAGAGAATACTCCGACCGGCTTCGACACCGTCACCCTCACCGTGCCGCGCGGTTTGGATGGGAAAAAATTCGCCCGCCTGGTGGTCACGCCGGCACCCTGATGAATCCGCAATACAAAAGCAAAGCTTCCCAATTTTATGACTTCTCTAAATACATGAGAAACACTTCGATGATTCTTTCCTGCTTGAGGTCACACCTGAAAAATTCCGTGAATTTTGCACGCCGACAGTCTGCCTGCTGCGGATGCCCAAGCGGGTTTTCAGCGCGCGCTCGGGATTCGACCGACAGCTTTTTGCCTCCCTCGCCGAACTGGCGGCAGAACAATGAATCGAGAAAACCAGACCCATTTACAGCACGACACCCAACAACTTAACCCTATGCAAATCATCACCCATTTACAGCACAACACCCGACAACTTAATCCCATGAGAATCTTCATCCCATTGTTCTTGTTCTTTACGGCCAACGCGGCTTTCGCCGCCGATATGCCCATTGACCGACACGCGCTGGTGACGCGACACAACATTGAATGGAACGATCGGGCTGGACAGATTCCGCTGGGCAACGGCGAGTTTTGTTTCAACACGGATGGAACGGGATTGCAGACGTTTGGAGGAAATACGATGTCGCATTGGGGCTGGCATTCGTTTCCGCTCCCGACCGGCTGGACCGCCGGCCAAGTGCCGCCGACCGGGACCTTTCAACAAGGCCGCAACCAAGGCCTGGATAATTTCCCGCCGAACACCGACCCCCTGCGCGAGTGGATGTTTGACAACCCTCATATCATGAATCTGGGACGCCTGCGCCTGATGCATCCGGACGGACGCGCCGTGGAACCCGGCGAAATCACCGGCCTGAAGCGAACCGTTGACCTGTGGACGGGCCTGCAGACTTCGCATTATCAGATGGGTGGCCAGGAGGTGACCGTTGAGACTTGTGTGCATCCCGGCCTCGATTTGGTGGCGGTGCGCATTGAATCGCCGTTGGTGGCGAGCGGTGAACTGGAGGCAGCATTGGATTTTGCCTATCCGTCATTAAACAACTCGGCCTGGCTGGGAGATTTTGCCAGGACCACGGGTCATGCCACCACCGTGAAGACTCAAGGTGCGCAACGCCTGGATTTTACGCGCATCGTCGATGCGGTCAGCTATCAAGCCGCGATGGCGGTGGCACAAGGCGTCTCCCTCCGCACTCCGGGATCCGCTGCAACAGTGAATAAACTCGTCATCCAGCGAGCCGAATATGGGACTGGTGACAAATGGGCCGACGTGACCACCAAGGTTGCCGCCTTGCTTAAGGATGACAGCGTCGCACAGACGGTTAATTATATAACCATGAATGCCGATCCGGCACCGGGCATGGCCAAGGGACTGAAAGTCACTTATACCCTCGATGGCCGGGAGCAAAAGGCAGATGTCCCGGATAACCAGACCTTGAGCCTCCCCGGGACCAACGATAACCATGCCTGCACGGTGTCGGCGCGCGGCACGAATGTCATAACCTTCGTCTGCGCCTTCTCCGCCACGGCGCTGCCAGCCAAACTGCCAACCTACGCTGAAACAAAGGCCGCGTGTGCCGACCACTGGGAGAAATATTGGACCACTGGTGGGGCCATTGATCTCTCCGCCAGCAAAGACTCGCGGTGGCAGGAATTGGAGCGCCGCATCGTGCTCTCGCAATATCTCATGGCTGCCATGTCCGCCGGCAGGTGGCCCTCGTCCGAAAACGGCCTTATGGGCATTGATCCCTGGCGCGGCCAGTTTCACATGGAGATGGTCTGGTGGCATCTCGCTCACTATGCATTGTGGGACCGCTGGCCACTGGCCGACCCGGCACTCGGCTGTTACCAACGCTTTACGCCTGCCGCCCGCGCCCTTGCGGCCCAGCTTGGCTACAAAGGGATGATGTGGCCGAAGTCCGTCGGGCCGGAAGGACGCAGCGCACCGTGGATCGGCAATCAGGTGCTGCTGTGGAAAGAACCGCATCCGATATTCCTCGCGGAACTGGAATATCGTCTGCGGCCCACCCGCGCCACGCTTGAGAAGTGGGCCGACGTCGTCCAAGGCACCGCGGAATTTATGGCGGACTATCCAACGCGTGACGAAAAGACCGGAATCTATTCACTGGCCCCGGCCATGCCGCCCAGTGAACAAGGCCTCACGCACGATGACGTTTTCGATCTGGCCTACTGGCGGTGGGCGCTCGATAAGGCCCAGGAATGGCGGCAGCGGATGGGGCTGGCGCGGGTGCCGCGCTGGGACGATGTGCGCGGGAATCTCACGCCGTTACCGGCTAGTGAAGGCACCTTCCTGCTTTCCTCCGAATGGACCGACTCCTACACCAAACGCACTTGGGGACACCCCGATTTCATCGGAGTGCTCGGCATGTTGCCGCCGCTGAATGAAGTGGATCGCGAGACGGCGCACCGCACGGTGCTCAAGGTGTGGCCGACTTGGGACTGGAAAAGTGCCTGGGGTTGGGATTTCCCGTGGATGGCGATGGCGGCAGCACGCGTGGGTGAACCCCAACTGGCCGTGGATGCATTGCTCAAGGATGCCGGGGAGAAAAATCGCTATGATACTCGCGGCGTCAATGGCGGTTGGTATCTGCCGGGCAACGGTGGCCTCCTTTATGCAGTGGCCATGATGGCCGCCGGCTGGGATGGCGGCCCGACGAACCACGCCCCTGGTTTCCCAAGTGACGGGAGTTGGGTGGTGAAATGGGAAGGCTTGAAGAAGGCGCCATGAGAGAACCAAACGAGTGACGCAAACAGAACACATTCATGCATCATAACATTCCACCTGTCATTTCACAAACACCTCGTGCTCCTGGCCGATGCCGGTGTGGACTACCTGATTTTCGACACGACGAATGCCCAGCTTTACGATGAGGAACTCACCGTGCTGCTCCAGATCGGGGAAGAACTTCAGGCAAAAGGGGTGAAAGTGCCATTGTTTACCTTTTTCCTCAATTACGAGCCCGAGTGGAAAGCCGAGGCCCTCTACAAGAATTGGTATCAACCCGGCAAGCACGACAGCATGTGGTTCCGGTGGGATGGCAAACCGCTGGTTCTACCAGTTCGCGTAACGATCTCGTGCTCGCCCAACTGGCCCGTGATGACAAATCGTTGTTTTTCCACGTCCAGACCGCCGCCGCCCTCACTCCCGCCACCGCCGAGAACTGGATGATGCTCTACATCGATGCCGATGCCAATCCCGCCACCGGATGGTGCGGCTACGACTTCCTCGTCAACCGCACCCGCGAAGGCAAAACCTGCTCGCTCGAACGCTACAACGCTGCGTCCAAGACTTGGGTGAAAATCGCCATGGTCCCGCTGCAATGGGCGGACAATCAGCTCACGATATCGATCCCCCGGGAGACCTTGGGTGCCGGCACCGCCGCAGGCAAACTGAAGCTCGACTTCAAGTGGGTGGACAACATTCCCGTGTCAGATGACATCATGGACTTTTATGATGTCTTCAATGGATACACTTGATTGCAGCCAAATTCAGTTAGTAAAAAGCTCGGACGGCTTGCCCTCGTCGTTGGGTCCGAAGGCTGGTGCCCTGCCGCTCAAATCCGGTTTCGTGGCAATCTTGATGCCCTTCCTGG
>CAIVSK010000380.1 GCA_903908495.1 Akkermansiaceae bacterium | reverse complement strand
TTGTTCCACTTGCTAGTCCCAGGCGGAAAATGGCAAACATCGATAGTCAACCCCAATTCGTCGGCCAGAAGTTGCAATTGGTATTTCCAGAGTCTCACCCGACTGCCGTTGCTCCCTCCGCTGTCGGCAGTGATTAGCAACCGGGTTGCTGTGGGATACAACTGCCTGCCCATTTTGTACCACCATTTGCGGATGGTTGAGACTGCAAATTCTGCCGTGTCGTGGTCGATTCCGACGCTCACCCATCCCTGATTGGCGGCAACATCGTAAACACCGTATGGAGCCACCTTGCCAAGTTGCTTGTCCTGGAAGTCATGCACATTGACCTCGTCCGGACAGCCTTTTGGCTGCCATTCCCGGCCCTTGTTCAGGAAATTACCGACCAACTCCTTCTTCTTGGTGTCGACGCTGATAACCGGATTGCCAGCACGCAGATAGCCCCGGACCTTCCGGTCGAGATGGTTGAACTGCGCATCTCGTTTCGGATGGTCACTTCCCTCCTTGGTCTTTCGCCCTGACTGGAGGCTGTGGTCCAGATTCTTCAGCATCGTGGCGACGGTGCGGGGACAAACCGGATGCCCGGCGGTCGTGAGTTGTGCGGCAAGAGTCGCTGTGCTCTTGCAGGTCCATCGGAGCGGACGCATCGGATCTCCACGCGTAGTTGGATCCACCAAGCGATCCAGGGCTTTCGCCAGCCCTGAGTCGGTCTGCTCAAGCTTCTTGCGCCCACCCCCGGCCAGTCGGTTGCGCCCGCTACTCTCGATCCGCATCCGCTCGGGATCATCAAGGGCGGATAGTCCGGCATATACCGTCATCCTGCTCATCCCCGTGGCTCGGGATACCATGCTAACACCCCCGCGCCCAATGGAACGCGCCTCCACAGCTGCCCAGCGCCGCTTGCCTGCCTCGGAGAGACCAATCGCCATCGCTTTGAATTTTCTGCTAATTTCCGCCTCTGAGTTCTCCATGCGGATTAATTAAGCAATCTTAACTGATTTGTCCAAGTTATTTTTGCGCGGTTTCTAAGGCGGCTCAACCTGCGACCGCAGCGGGTGCCCGGGAACCTGTGATGACCCGTGGCACGCGGGTCACACTTCGTGGCATTGCCGAAGCGTTCCATCCTGCCCGCCGCCTCTTCCTGTCTCGTTCCTGCATTGCCTAAGTCAACAGCATGGTGATGGCGAAAGGGTTTGACAATTGCCGCAATGAGACCGAAGTGAGCGCTCGGAATGAAACAGAGTATCGGCAGACTGGTGATCTGGCTGGCCGCCATGCAAGTATGGGTGGCGGGCCAGCCCGTGACCAGTTTGAAGGCCGTCCGCGCAATGGCACCCGTGGAGGCGAGGCAAGGTCGCGCGGTGGAGTTGAAGGCCACCGTTCTTTACGCCGACACTGCCAAGGGCGAGATGGTTGTGAATGATGGCAGCGCGTCGTCATATGTGAAAATCAAAGGGGCTTCGATCCACGGTGGTACGACGGGGTTGCGGAGCGGTTCAAGAGTTGAGATTGTTGGCCGGACGGTGCATATCGGGCTGTTTCCCCATGTGGCGGCGGATGCCATTACCGTGACTGGCAACGTGCCATTGCCGGAACCCTACCGGCCTGCGGCGGACGAGTTGTTTCAACCCCGTCTTGACTCGGCTTGGGTCGAGGTTCCGGCCGTGGTGACCGGGGTGGAGACCGGCGGTCTCGGCTACACCATGGTGGTCGAGGTGTTCGGGTTGGAATTCAAGGCCGATGTCCCGCCGACGCCTGACGCCGACCGGCGAGCCGCCGAACTGATGCAACGCCCGGTATTGATGAAGGCGATCGTGGGCACCATTTTCAACCAGCAATTGCAAATGACCGGGCGGCATTTTTTTGTGCCTTCGTTCGATGATCTGGTGCCGACCGGGCCGATGGGTCGGGATGATGATGCCCCGCTCCGACAGGCGTTGGAGCTTCTAGCCGGTTCATCCGGTCCCAGCGATCTGGTGCGCGTGCGAGGCGTGGTGACGCAGGATGATTCCAAGGGGTTCTATCTGCGGGACCAAAGCGGCAGCACCTTCGTGCAGACAGCGCTATCAGGACGGTTTCCGCCGGGGACGCGGGTGGAGGCCACCGGTTTTGGTGGGATGGCCCCGTACCGGCCCATCCTGCGGGCCACCGGGGTCCGGGAGCTGGGCCGGGCCGAGCCCCCCACGGCGCGCTCGTTCGTGTTCGATACTTACGGGCTATCCAAGCTGCAGGACGAGCTGGTGGCGCTGGAGGCCGAGTTTCTGGGATACCGCCAGGCCCCCACTGAGATCCTGCTCCAATGCCAGACCGGCGGCCGCTTTTTCGAGGCCACAATTCCGCTGACCTACTCGACGGCGGTCGGCGGCTTGCAGACAGGCGACCGGCTGCGTTTAACCGGCATTTGCAAGCTTTTCACCACCCGCCCGATGCCGCGGCCCGAGTGGGCTGACGGTTTCCGCCTTCACCTTGCCACAGATCGCGGTCTGACGATCAAGGAGCGTGCGCCATGGTGGACGACCCGTCGACTGCTGACCGCCCTGGGGATCACCGGCGCGGCCAGTTGCATCGGGCTCGCTGGCATTTTTCTATTGCGCCGCCAGGTGGCACGCCAGATGAAAGTCATCAGTCTGCAACTGCAGGCAGACGCGCTCCACACCGAGCGTGACCGGATGGCGCGCGAGTTGCACGACACAATTGAGCAACAACTTACCGGAGTTTCATTGCAGGTCGAGGGGATTGCCCGCGCTGCGGCAACCAATCCCGAGGCACTCCAACCGCGGTTGGAAGTGGTGCGCCGGATGATCGGTCACACGAGGGCAGAGGCGCGGAGATCGGTCTGGGATCTGCGGTCGCGGATTCTGGAAGTCGACGGCCTGCCTGCGGCGCTGCGGGCGATGGTTGCAGCCAGCGCATCGAGCGAGGGTCCGGTGATCGAACTGGAACTCGATGAGACACTTCCGAGAATGCCGGCGGACAGCGAATTCCAGTTGCTTCGCATCGCCCAGGAGGCACTAACGAACGCGATGAAACACTCCGGGGCCTCTACCGTGCGCATCGAGCTTGCAGCCGCGGAAAGCACCCTGACCCTTGCAATCCGAGACAACGGCCGGGGCTTTGACCCAGCGTCGCCGCATCTGGGCGATCCCACGCATTTTGGCACGCTGGGCATGCAGGAACGGGCCGAAAAGATCGGTGCAGCGCTGCGGATTGACTCCAGCCCCGAGGCGGGTTGCGCCGTGATCGTGAGCCTGCCACGCGACTTATCCTCCCTGTCATCATGACAAAAGAGCGCATTCGGATCTTGCTGGTGGACGACCATGTGATGGTGCGCATGGGTTTGATCAGCCTGCTCGCCGACGAGCCTGATTTCGAAGTTGTCGGTCAGGCGCGCAACGGGGCGGAGGCGGAGGAACTTTTTGCGGACCAGCAACCGGATGTCACGCTGATGGACGGAATCCTGCCCGACTTGCATGGCACGGAGGTCGTCCGGCGCATTCTGGAGCAGCATCCCTCAGCGGCGATGATCATGGTTTCCATCAACGAGACGGCCGAGGACGTCCATCTGGCAATGAGCGCCGGAGCTCGCGGCTATGTTCCGAAGTCGTATGACCAGGATGTGATCATCCGGGCCATCCGGGTGGTGGCGGCGGGTGGGCGGTTTCTGCCGCCCGAATTGGAACTCCGGCTCCGCGAGCGTTGTGCCACGGTCTCCCTCAGCCATCGCGAACTGGAAGTGCTGAGCCTCATTGCCAAGGGCAAGGCCAACAAAGAGGTCGCGGATGAACTGAAGCTCTCGGGCAATACGGTGAAAACCCACATTGCCCGCATCCTCGACAAGTTGGGGGCTCCCGACCGCACCCGCGCCGTCACCATGGCCATCCAACGCGGGTTGCTGCGGCTTTGACGGAGGCTGCCCGGCCCGCCTGTTGCTCGCATGGGTGACACTGGCAAAGTTGCCGGCCAAGCCACCCTCAGGCCATGCCGCAACTCCAATCCGCCCCACCTGCAGTGACTCCCGTTCACCCAAATGGGCGACAATCGCGCGCTTGAACCGGGCCGGGCAAGCGGCACTCTCACGGTGCCTGCCAGCCAATCCTATCCGAACAACCCGAAAAACTCCATGAAACCCCGCCATTTTTCGCGACCTCACTTCGTCAATCCAAGCTCTCGGAGCGCAGGATTTCTTCCCGCGGTCATCATGATTGCAGGCCTTGGTAGCGGCGGTCATCTGCAAGCACTGACGCGGACCTGGGATGGCGGCACCGGCGGCACCGGCAGCGAAATCGGCACAGCCGCCAACTGGAGCGGAGACATCTTGCCGAGCGCCAACGGCGATACGGCGGAATGGAATGGCAGCGTTACCGGCAACTTGACTCTCGCCTACGCACTGGGCGGCCTGGCAGGATCGGCAGGAAACGCCGGGATCAATCTCAGCCTGACTGCCGCACAAACCGGGAATCTGGCCATAGACTCCGGGGCAAGTGCGACCGGCATCCGGCTCAACTCGATCACCATCGCCGCAGGTGCCGGAGCCTTGAGCTTGGGCAATGGTGCCAACACCTTCAATTTCACGCTCGGGGGAGCTGCGGGCACCCGCACCTGGACCAACGATTCTGCCAGCACTGCCACCATCAACTCCGACGTGATCTTTGGTGCCGGCGGTGCCGGTGCCCAAACCCTCGCTATCGGGGGATCCGGCAACTGGGCGATTGCCGCTCCGCTTTACCTGACCAACAATACCGGGGCAAACAGCGTGACTCTGACCAAATCCGGGACCGGCACGCTCACGCTCACCGCCAGCAATGCGAACTCGTGCTATGGTCCCGTCACGGTCAACGGTGGCACGATTGTGGCTGGTGTCGCGGGCGGCAACCCGCAATACGGGGCCTTTGAGAAAACCACGCTCCTCACGATCAATGCGGGTGCAAAGGTCCAGGCCATGGGAGCGAACGCCTTCTCGGGTTGGAGCGGCGGCAGTCTGCCTGTCACCATCAACGGTGGTGAACTGGCGGTCGGCAACGGCGTGAGCGCCGCTGGCAACCACCTGCTTGCTGCCCTCACTCTAAACGGCGGCACCATCTCGGGCCTCGGCGATCCCATCTGGGGTGGCTTCAATCTCACCGCCGATGTCTCCGTTACCGACAACTCGACGATCAACGTCACCAACACCGACACCGCAAACACCGCCCGCACCATCACCGTAGGTGCCGGCAAGACACTCGCTTGGTCAGGCACCATCCACAACGGCAACAACAACGCCTGGACCACCACGCTCACCTTTGCCGGTGCCGGTACCACGGTTCTATCAGGAAACAACACGCATTCCGGCGTCACCACCATCAACGGCGGCACGCTCCAGGTCGGCTCCGGCTCCACCAGCGGCACGCTCGGCAGCGGCGCGGTGACCAACAACGCGACCCTTGCCTTCAACCGCAGCGACGACATCAGTGTCACGCAAGCCATCAGCGGCACCGGTAGCTTGCAAAAGCTTGGCGGCGGCATGCTCACCCTGGCAAATGTGATGACCTACTCGGGGGCCACCATCGTGAACAACGGCGCTCTCGTGCTCCATCCTTCGACTGGAGCCCTCAACCCGTTGACCGCAGTCACCCTGGCAGCCGGAACCAAGCTGGATTTGCGCAGCAGCGCGGCCAACCGCACGCAAACGGTAGCCTCCCTAACCACGAGTGGCTCAACCCTCGACTTCTCGATCATCGGATCGTCCGCCGACCAGCTTGCGGTCACCGGAGCAGCCACCCTGGGCGGTTCCAATACGCTGAAACTGTCCGGTTCCGCCTCGCCGGGCAGCTACACGCTGATCGCGACAGGCGCAGCGCTCGCAGGAACGGTTGTCCTCGATACTTCCGAAGTGCCCGGCGGCTTCACCACCTATTCCGGCGGGTTCAGCGGCAACAACTACGTCGTCACCGTGACCGGCAATGCCACCCCTGGCAGCGCCTACTGGTTGGGCGACCTGAGCGGGTCCTGGGCCGACTCCAGCCTCGCCCCGGCCAACAGCAACTGGGCGTCCGACGCTGCCGGAACCACTGACACCCACCAGATTCCTGCCGCCACTTCGAACGTCTTCTTCGCTGCCGATGGCGCGGCCCACCACGCGACCACGCTCGGTGCCGACTTCACCGTCAACAGTCTGACGTTCAGCCCGGGGTCCTTCTCGGTTGGCGGCTCCAACGCGCTGACCATCAACGGCACCAACAGCGGCGGCAACGCGCTCGAAGTCCAGTACGGCGCAACCGCCACCCTGTCGGTCGCCGCGTCGGCGTGGAGCGGTTCCACCCTCGTGGCGCAGGGCGGCACCCTCGTTGCCGCGGCCTCCACCGCGCTCGGCTCCGCAACCAGCCCCATCGAGGTGGAGGGCGACTTGATCCTCGATGCCAACCTAACCAAGGGTGATCTAACCGGAAATGGCAATATCAAGGCCGGTGCTTCCGGCACTTGGACATACGGGGTGACATCGGCCACCGGCTCCACATTCGGGGGCGTCTTGCAGGACGATGTGGGCACTTTGGCTATCACCAAGAACGGCATTGGTTGGCTCACTCTCACAGCATCTGCCACCTACACCGGGGCCACCACGGTGAACGCCGGGCGTCTGCAAATCGGCAATGGCGGCAGCACCGGTTCCATAGGCAGCGGACCCATCTACCTCGTTGCCGGTGGCTCGGTTGCATGGAACCGGGCGGATGACATCACCATCGCCAACGACATCACCGGCGCGGGCGGGGTCGTCGGCAAAGACGGCACCGGCACGCTGACCCTCACCGGCAACAACAATTTTGCCACTGCCGGCGGCAGTGGGTTCGTGATCTCCGATGGCAAGGTGGTTCTTGGTTCGGCGACCGCCGTGCCGAACAACGTTGTTATCGGTCTTCGTGGCGGGAAGCTCGACCTCAATGGCAACAACCTGATCTGCGGCTGGCTCGACGGCGTGGTCGGCAGCGTCCTGACCGACGACACGGCTACACTTGGCACAACCATGGTGACGCTCAACGTCGGTGGTTCTCCGGTGTATGCCGGTGCGATCAACGACGGTGCCAACGGTCGCATCCTTGCCGTGGCCAAGACCGGTGCCGGCACCGAAACCTTGTCCGGGACCAGCAACTACACCGGCGGCACCAGGCTCGCGGCCGGACTCCTCCAAGCGAATTCCAGCGCTGCTCTCGGCAGCGGATTAGTCAATATTCCCGGCAACAACACCGATATCACACGGCTCCAACTCGGCAATGGGGTGACTCTGTCTAACAATATTGAAATCGGGGTCCCATCCCGCACCAATTTCAACGGCGCACTCAGCATGCCTGGTGCCAGCGATTCCGCCACCGTCACTGGCTCGATTCTCGTCAAGGCCTCCGGGTTGACGGGCGGCACCACCAACGGCGGTGCGCTCTTCGGTCCCACCGGCAGCGGCTTGCTCACGCTAAGCGGTGCGGTCGATACCGATTCCGCCTCCACTCAAGTCCTCGTCCGCGGCGGCAACGTCCGGGTGCATACAGCAGGCAGCGCGACCAACTGGCGCGTTGAGGGCGCGCTGAGTCTAGGCGCGGACAACGCGCTCAACACGTCGTCGGTCCTCGCCATGGCGGGCAGCAACGCGGCCAGCTTCGACCTCAACGGCTTCAACCAGACGCTCGCCGGCCTCGGCAGCAGCACCGCCATTGGCAACACCGCCACCGCCACCGTCACCAACACCTCGCCGACGCCGGTCCTCCTCACGCTCAATACCCATTCGAGTGTCGATTACTCGACCTACACCGCTGTGCTCCCACTTGGCAGTATTGGCACGAATGTCCTCGATGCTGACACAGTGCTCGCTGGCAATCTCTCACTGACCAAGGGCGGCGATGGCACCGCCCAATTGCAAGGTCCGAGCACCTTTATCGGCAACGTCGTCATCTCCTCCGGCACGCTGGTTGCCGACCGCGCGAACAATATCAACCTGCCCACCAGCAGTGCCCTGGGCAATCCGCAGTCCGACCGGAGCATCACCGTCAACTCCGGCGCCACGCTCAAGTTCCTGCAGGGTGACACCTTCGGCAGCGCCACCACCACCGTGGTCGCCACCCTCGTCGTCAACGCTGGCGGCACCGTGACTAACAACGGCAACAACTTCACCACCTTCGGCCCGGTGGTGCTCAATGGCGGCACCCTCACCACCACCGGCGGTGCCATCGGCGGCTACCAATCCTACAATCTGCTAGGCACGGTGTCGGTTGGCGGCTCCTCCGCTTCGGCAATCACCGTCACCGGTCCGGGCAATGCGTTCAATGGCGTCCACCTCGACACCGCCACGACCTTCGACGTGGCCGACGCCACCACTGACCCGGCCCCTGATTTGGTGGTGTCGGCACCGCTGATCGACCGCAATGCCTCGCTTGGCGGCGCGGGCGGGCTGATCAAGGCTGGCCCCGGCACCATGAGCCTCGCGGTCGCCGCGTCCTACACCGGTCCCACCGAGGTGCAGGCGGGCGTGCTGAGCCTATCCAATATCTCGCTGGCCGACGCTGCTGACGTGAAGATCTCGGCCGGCGCCACCCTCAACTTGAACTTTGCAGGCACCGACACCGTCCATGCCCTTTACCTTGGCGGCGTCCTCCAGTACGCCGGCGTCTGGGGCGCGGTCAGTTCTGGTGCGCAACATGAAAGTTCCGCCATCACCGGTACGGGCACCCTCACCGTGACTTCCGGCGCGACTCCTCCGTCGCCATACGGCACCTGGGCTGCCAGCTATGGCATGGATCCGCTAACTGATGGAGCCCCCGCGGCCGACAAGGACAACGACGGCGTGAACAACCTGCTGGAATACGCGTTGTTCAGCAACCCGACAGTCGCAGGCTCGTTGCCTGGTTTGACGGTTGCGGCTGACGGCACCGACCTGACGCTCACGTACCGGCGGGCCAAGCTCGCCACCGACGTGACGTTCATCGCCGAGTGGTCCGCTGACCTCGCCACATGGTCAACGGTTGACCTCACTGACACGCCCACCGGCATCGAGGATGCCGATACGGTGGAGCACCGCGCCAGCGTCGCCAAAGGCAGCGATATGGCGAAGTTCCTGCGGGTGCGCGTCACCCAACCCTGAACCGCCCGCAACCTTTGCTAGTAGCGCAATCAAACTCTCATCATCACCAACCCAACCATGAAGCCTCGTAATCCGCTCAATCACTTCGGTGCCACCGTGATTTTCCTCATTGTTTCCGCCAACGCCGCGGACATCGTTAAAGATAACAATACCAACGCTCTCAATACCGGCGCCGCCTGGCAAGGCGGAGTCGTTCCCGGTCCCGGGGGGGGCGGTCTTTGGAACAGCACCGTGACCGGCTATAACGTGTCCGCCTTGGGTGGGGACCTATCCTGGCAGGGCATCCGCATCGCCAACGTCGGCGGTGCCGCTAACCCTTCGCTTGCCACCGCCGGCATCCAGATCACCAACGCGTCGTCAGCCAACACCCTGACCCTCGGCACCGCAGGCATCGACATGTCAGCCGCCACCCAAGCCCTGCTCATCCAGACCAAGATCGCGCTGAGCGGCAGCCAGGCTTGGAACATCGCCAACGCCAATACGAACGGGGCCCCGTTCGCCGGTTCCGGCATTAACGCCGGATTGAGCGAGGACCTGTTGCTCATCGCCCAGGCGAACGCCACCCTGGATCTGGGAGGATATTCCCTCGGAACCTCCGGTCTCGGATCAATCGGGGTGAGTTCCGGCTACACACTTAGCAACGGCACCCTCAATCTCGGCAACCCGACCACCTGGATCCAGTCGGGGAGCAGTCGCACCACTGCGCTGGCGGCCACGCTGACGGCGAACGTGGGCGTGAACTCCCTGCTGCGCCTTCGCGCGAACTCAGGCTCTGGCGGCGTCGGCATCAACTCCGCCGCGCCTGTCACCGTGTCCGGCAGCGGATCGAAACTCCAGCTTGAATCCAACAATAGCAGCGCCTCGCTCACCCAAAGCGGCAACCTCACGCTTGGCAACGGTTCAACCCTGGAAGCCATGGTAAGCAATGCCGGAGCATTCATCATCTCCGCCCCAACCATCGCGACTTCCGGCTCTAACACGTGGCTGGTCAGCGGAGGCAACGCCGGCCATGCGAACGGTGTCGCCATCTCGGGTAACCTGACCGGAAACGGCGCCATCGCCTACCAGAACACAGCCAGCGGTGCCAACGGCCAGGTTCGCCTGTCTGGCAATAACTCGGGTTTCACCGGCTCGATCACGATCAACGGCACCAGCGGCAACCGCAACCTGCGGCTCGCCAGTGCCACGTCCGGCAGCGCTGCGGCCACTTGGTCGGTGGCGGCAGGCAACACGCTCCAAGTGGATGGCGTCGCGGTGAACCTCGGAACGCTCAATGGCGCGGGGGGGGTGACGAATTCGCACGTCACCAATGCCGCGCCGCTTGCCATCGGCGCGGGAACCTTCACAGGTGTGATTTCCAATGGTGCCGGCACGGGCGGACTGGCCCTGACGAAAACCGGTGCGGCAACGTTGAGTTTGACCGGCGCGAACACGTATTCGGGCACCACCACAGTGAACGGCGGCACGCTTTCCACCACCTCCGCTCAGACCGGCGGCGGTGCGGTCACCGTCTCCGATACCGCCACCTTCGGCGTCACCCAGATCACGGGCAGCGACACCCTCAATGTCTCCACACTCACTTTGGGATCGGCCGGGGGATCGACTCTCGAACTCACGCCCGCCACCGAGCCGAGCGCTCCGTTGCTTACCGCCGGAGTCTTCAACATCAACGGTCCGACGAATTTGCGGGTGAAGGGACTAACCGTGGCCGGCACCACGCTGGTCGCCTACACCTCGATTGGTGGCAGCAGCGGCTCGGCCGGATTGAGCCTCGTCATGCCCTTCCGTATCAACGGTTCCTTCACCAACACTGGATCGGCCATCGTTCTCAGTACGGTGACGGATGAGACGCCGAAATGGCGCATCGGCAACGGCATCTGGGATGTCAACACCACCGGAAACTGGAAAACCGCCTCCTCGTCCACCACCACCAATTTCCTCCAGGGCGGGCCCGGCGCGACCGACTCGGTGATTTTTGATGACACCTCCAGCGGCACCAGCCCGATCACCGTCACGCTCAACAGCGCCGTCTCGCCTGTTGCCATCACTGTGGATGGGGTGAAAAACTACGCCATCACCGGAACAGGCACCATCGCCGGCACCGCCCACATCGCCAAAAACGGCCCGGCCACTCTTACACTCGCCACGGCCAACTCGTTCAGCGGCGGCGTCCAACTCAACGGCGGGACGCTCAACGTCAACCACGCCTCCGCCCTCGGCACCGGCACCCTCACCATCGCCAGTGGCACAACGCTCGACAACACCAGCGGCAGCGCGATCATTTCGGCTTCGGCCGTCCCGCAAGCCTGGAACAGCGGCTTTGCGTTCACGGGCTCTGGCAACCTCGATCTCGGGCTCGGCGCGGTGACGATGTCTGCCGACTGCACCATCACTGTCAGCGCATCGACTCTATCCGTGGGCGGGCTCTCCGGCAGCGGCCTTGGTCTAACCAAGGGCGGGGCTGGCACGCTGGACATCGGTGCCGGATCCTACACTGGGGCCACGGTGGTGAACGGTGGCACCTTGCGCGCCCGGGCGGCCGGCGCCTTTGGCAGCACCGCCTCCGTCACGTTGGCCGATGCGGCCGGCGTCGCCCTTGATCTGAACGGCTTCAACCAAACCATCAACAGCTTGGGTGGCGGCGGCACTTCCGGCGGCAACATTCTGCTCGGGGCGGGCATCCTGACCACCGGTGCGGCCACCGATGCCACGCTCGGGGGCACCTTTTCGGGATCCGGCGGCCTGGTGAAGAACGGAACCGGCACGCTCACCTTGAGTGGTGACGCCAGCGGACACACCGGAACCCTCACCGTCAACGGCGGCGTCCTCAGCGTGGGAGACGTGACCGACAATTTGGCCAATTCCGCTGCGCTTACCCTCGCCAACGGGGCCGCGTTGGAAGGAAATGGCACCATCACCCGCAGTGTCGGCAGCGGCCAGCTGGTGGTGTCGTCCAACGGGGGCTTCGCCGCCCGCGGCGGCGACCTCACCCTGAACTTTTTCGGTGACGCCCGCGCCATCAATTTCTCCAGCGGCGGCAACGTCTTCGGCGGCAATTTTGTCTTCGGGTCCGCCAGCGCCGACGCCAAGGTGATCCTGGTCAACCCGATCGGCATCAACAATTATAACGGCAGTCGCACCGTCACCGTCAATCCCGGCCTGGGCGGGGACGCGGTCGAGTTCGCCGGCCCGGTCATGGGCGGCGGAGCGGGCGGTATCTCAAACCTCATCAAACTGGGGGCAGGGCACCTCATCCTGAGCGCCGCCAATACCTTCACCGGCGACACCAAGGTAGGTGCCGGAGTCATCGTTCTGGCCAACGACCTCGCCTTGCAGGACAGCGCACTTGATACTTCGGGTCCCGGCACCTTCGAGTTCAGCGCCATCACCAGTCCGACCCTCGGCGGACTCAATGGATCGGTCAATCTGGCCATGGCCGTGACTGCGGGCTTGGACGCCGTCACAACCCTGACCCTGAACACGGTGAACACTGATGCCACCCTAAGCGGAAATTCGAAGCCGCTGCACACCTACTCGGGCGTACTCGCCGACGGCCTCGCGGCCCTGCACCTCGTCAAGACCGGCGCGGGCACCCAGACCCTCAGCGGGACCAATACGTTCACCGGAGACACCACCGTGCTGGCCGGCACCCTCGCCGTGAGCGCTAGCGCCCTGCCAGACACCGGTCGGTTGTTCATCACCGCTGGCAAGGTGGCTGCCACAGGCACCGAGGTCGTGGGCATGCTCTTTATCAACGGTGTGCAACAGGCCGCCGGCACCTTCGGGGCTAGCGGATCGGGGGCCTCTCACATCGACGATGTCCACTTCTCCGGCACCGCCGGCATGGTCCAGGTTACCACCGGCGGTGGATTCGCCACCTGGGCCGTCACTCACAGCATCGCCGTGGATCCCGCCGGAGATTCCGATCACGACGGCATCGGTAATCTCGTGGAATACGCCCTCGGCCTGAACCCTGCCGCCGCCGACACCGCCGGAACCTTCGATGGCAGCGTACTGTCGTTCAACAAGAACGCCGCCGCCGTCGCCAACGGTGACGTGACCTACGCTATCGAGCAATCCCACGACCTCGGCCTGACGGATCCATGGACTACGGCCGCCGCAGCCGACGCCGGTCTCACAATCTCCTACACCCTTCCGACGAGCGGACCCGCAATCTTCGCCCGCCTGAAGGTCACGCTGATCGGCCCGTGATTGCACACCTAACGGACGCGACTCTGTTATCGCCACTTCCTGACACTCACAAGTCCGGCCCCGTGTTCATGGTCGATACCCAATCAACCCTGCATCCACCATGCCAATTCGCTGTCTATTCCTTATTGTCGCAACTTTGGTGACACCGCTCGCCGGCGTCGAAACCTGGCACGCTTCATGGATTGGCCCTGCCCAATCAACTACCAATCAATGGACCCGCTACCGGAAATCCTTCACCCTTGACCCACCTCCGGCCAGCGCTGTCGCACGCATCGCCGCCGACTCGAAATACTGGCTCTGGCTTAACGGCAGCCTGGTCGTCCGCGAGGGAGGCTTGAAACGCGGCCCGGCACCGGATGCCGGCTACTTCGATACCATTGACCTGGCACCCTATCTCAAGTCAGGTGACAATACCCTCGCCATTCTCGTCTGGCATTTTGGCAAACATGGTTTCTCGCACAACTCCTCCGGCCAATCGGGACTGCTCTTCGAACTCGATCTGCCTACCGGCAAACTCACCAGCGACGCCACCTGGCGGATCTCGCCCCATCCGGCAATCGGCACCTCCTCTGACACCCGACCTAACCGGCGCCTGCCTGAGTGCAGCCTCCGCTTTGATGCCGGGGCCGACGAGCCGGATTGGACAACGCCCTCTTATCCTTCTGCCTCATGGCCCGCCGCGACACTCTTCGGCAGCCCGCCCGCAGCACCGTGGGGCCGCCTTGTTCAGCGCCCGATTCCACAATGGAAAGACTACGGACTCAAAGACTACTCCTCCGTTCACGCGCTGCCCGAAGCTGCGGCCGGCACCATCAGGGCCAAACTTCCATACAATGCCCAAGTCACCCCTTGGTTCAGGGTCGATGCCCCCGCCGGCCTTGAAATCGACATTCGAACCGATAATTTCAACGGCGGCGGCGAACCCAATGTGCACGCGAAATACCTCACCCGCAGCGGAATTCAGGAATTTGAATGCCTTGGTTGGATGAACGGCCACGAGGTTTGCTATACGGTCCCTGCCGGAATCAAGGTCCTCGGTCTGAAATACCGCGAGACTGGCTTCAATGCAAATTTCACGGGTTCGTTCGAATGCGATGACGCCGACCTCAACCTCCTATGGCAAAAGGCCGCCCGCACCCTATACGTTACCATGCGGGACAGCTACATGGACTGCCCTGACCGGGAGCGCTCGCAGTGGTGGGGCGATGTGGTCAATGAACTCGGCGAAGTCCCGTATGCGTTCAATCCTCAAGCAGCCTCCCTCACCCGCAAGGCGATCCGTGAACTCGTCGCGTGGCAGCGCCCCGACGCCACCCTGTTTTCACCCATCCCCGCCGGCGTTCCCGCCACAGGACAGAAGAACGACGGCGGCACCTGGTCCACCGAACTGCCGGTCCAGATGCTCGCCAGCATTGGCAAATACGGATTCTGGAATTACTACATCCATACCGCAGACAAGGAGACGATCGGCCAAGCCTATCCGGCGGTCAAACGGTATCTCAAACTCTGGCAACTCGATGCGGAAAACCTCGTCGTTCACCGGCCGGGCGATTGGGACTGGTCGGACTGGGGCAAGGAGATCGATGCCCGCGTTCTCGATAGCGCGTGGTACCAGCTCGCCCTTGAAGGTGCCATCGGCATGGCTCGGCTCACCGGCAACCAAGCCGACATCCCGGGCTGGGACGCGCTCCGCAAACGCATCACCGCCGGCTTCAATCACACTTTCTGGACAGGCTCGGAATATCGTTCGCCGGGCTACAAGGGCGATACTGATGATCGGGCCAACGCCCTCGCTGTCGTGGCCGGCTTAGCCACAAGAGCGCAGTTTCCCGCCCTGCGAGAGGTATTAACCAAACACCGCAATGCCAGCCCCTACATGGAGAAATATGCGCTGGAGGCACTCTTTCTGATGGATGCGCCGGACCTTGCGATGACCCGCATGAAGCAACGCTATCGCGCTCAACTCGACAGTCCGCTCACCACGCTCTGGGAGGGCTGGGGAATCGGTAAAGACGGCTACGGCGGAGGGAGCTACAACCACGCATGGAGCGGTGGCCCGCTCACCTGCCTGTCACAATACGCCGCAGGCATTGCCCCTACCTCGCCGGGCTACGCCAGCTATGCCATACTCCCGCAGATGGGCGCGCTCAGCACGATCACGGCCAAGGTGGATTCACCAAAGGGCCTGATTCAAGTGGCGCTCAACCGTCTTGCGAACACCTTCAGGGCGACCGTCGTTTCGCCAGTTGGCGCCGTCGGCGTTCTAGGGATCCCGCGGCGGCCCGCGGGCACCCCGCAATTCACCATCGGTGGCAAGCCGGTCCAACCGGTCCGAGAGAACGACCGCTTTTACCTCCTCCGAATTCCGGACGGAGAATCCGTGTTCGAAGCACTGTGGTAGGTGGTTTGTCCGATATCCGACAATTATTGCGGAAGCAAAATTCAGAACTCAGTTAACGACCACGTTTCTGTCAGGTCACGCCCGTTTGCCCATCAGCAGGGCCCGGCTGCTCCACATGTAGTTCCATCCGGAAATCAGGGTGAGGCCCAGCGCCAGCCACAGGAATCCCGGGGTCAGCCAGGCCCCGGGCCGCGACAGGAAGTGCAGCAAGCGGAGCGCCGGGTTGCCCGAGCCGAGCGTGTCGGTGGCAAACCATACCAAACAAGTGATGCAGTAGCCGAGTTGCATGGCGGTTTTCCATTTGCCCAAGCCATCGGCCGCCAGCACCTGGCCGGCTTCCACCGCGATCTGGCGCAAGCCGGTGATGAGGAATTCCCGTGCCAAAATCAATACCGTGATCCACACCGGGCATTGCTGCATCGCACTGAGGTACACGAACGCCGAGCACACCAGCACCTTGTCCGCCACCGGGTCCAGCAACTTGCCCAGCGGCGTGACCAGCCCGTATTTGCGGGCAAAATAGCCGTCAAACCAATCGCTGATGGCCGCAATCACAAACGCCAGCAACGCGATCCAATGACCGGTGCAGCTCTGCATTGCGGTGCCTCCGACGAAAATCGCGGTCAGCACAAGGCGGCAAAGGGTGATCGTGTTAGGCAGGTTCACGGGCGCAATGTGGAAAATTCAACGCCGTTTGGCAACAAGAGGTTGCACCAATGCCCCGCGGCCATTAAATCCCCACCGCCTCCACCAACGTCACCTATTTATGAGTAACAGCGATTTCGGACTTATCGGTCTGGCCGTCATGGGCCAGAACCTCGTTCTCAATGTGGAAAGCCGCGGCTTCCAGGTCTCGGTATTCAACCGCACCACCGCGGTCACCGACGCCTTCGTCGCCGCCAACCCCGGCAAGCACCTCGTCGGAGCCGCCACCCTCGAGGAGTTTGTCCAATCGCTGGCCACGCCGCGCAAGATCATGATCATGGTCAAGGCCGGCGCGCCGGTCGACGCTGTCATCGAGTCGCTCATTCCGCTGCTCGCCCCGGACGACATCGTCATCGACGGCGGCAATTCGCTCTACACCGACACCGAGCGGCGCGACGTCTGGCTGCGCGGGCTGGGCCTGCGTTTCATCGGCACCGGGGTATCCGGCGGTGAGGAAGGCGCCCGCAAGGGGCCTTCCATCATGCCCGGCGGGCCGGCCTCCACCTGGGAGGTCATGAAGCCGATTTTCGAGGCGATCGCCGCCAAGATCGATGGCGAACCGTGTGTCTATCACATCGGGCCAGGCGGTGCCGGCCATTTTGTCAAAATGATCCACAATGGCATCGAATACGGCGACATGCAGCTCATCTGCGAGGCCTATAACATCCTCAAGGCCGCCGGCTTGAGCGCCGCCGAACTCGCCGCCGTGTTCACCGCATGGAACCAGGGCGAGCTGGAAAGCTACCTGATCCAGATCACCGCCGAAATCTTCAAGCAGGCCGATCCGGAGACCGGCGCCCCCCTGGTCGAAAAAATCCTCGATACCGCCGGCCAAAAGGGCACCGGCAAATGGACGATCATGAGCGCCGTGGAAAATGCCGTGGTCATCTCCACCATCAATGCCGCCGTCGAGGCCCGCATCCTCTCCTCCATGAAGGACCAGCGGCTCGCCGCCAGCACCCAGCTCGAGGGGCCCGTCCCCGCCATCTCCACCGCCAAGGCCGTCCTCGTCCAACAGGTCCACGATGCGCTCTACGCCTCCAAGATCATTTCCTACGCCCAGGGACTCGACCTCATCACCACCATGAGCGCTCAAAAGGGATGGCAGCTCGACCTATCAAAAATCGCCGCCATCTGGCGCGGCGGCTGCATCATCCGCGCCCGTTTCCTCAAGCACATCACCGCCGCCTACCGCGCCAACCCCGCGCTCGCCAACCTGATGCTCGACCCGTTCTTCAAGGACCTCCTCAACCGCAGCCAGCAAAACTGGCGCGAGGTCGTCTCCCTCGCCACCCTCAACGGCATCCCGGTGCCCGCCTTCAGCGCCTCGCTCGGCTATTACGACAGCTATCGCAGCGCCGTGTTGCCCGCCAACCTGCTGCAAGCCCAGCGCGATTTCTTCGGTGCCCACACCTACGAGCGCACCGATCACCCCCGCGGCCAGATGTTCCACACCGACTGGCCGGAGGTCATCGGGTAGTGCGGGCCGGCGTGAGGGTAGGGTCGGACGGCCTCGGCCGACCCACTTGTCCGCCAGGATGGGCGGTGCCAAGGGGCTGCATAGGCAAACGGGCGGGCCGCCCAATACGGTCAATTTCGCAGCATGACAGGCATCATTTCTGTCATGGACGACGGGCTTCCAGCCTGTCGTCTCAAGCGCAGACAGGCGGGACGCGCTGTCTTCCCTCACAGGCGGGACGCCTGATTTCTGCTCACAGAGCGCCGCCACAATGCAGCTGGCGTCACGGCTCGATCGGCTGGGTGATCGGTTCGGTGAGGGGGTGGATGATGCCGCTGTCGAGCCGGTAGATCCAGCTGTGGATGGCGATGTGTTGGCCGCGCTGCCACGCATCCTCGAGGATGGTGGTGTGGGCGACGTGGCGGGCCTGGGCGAGCACGTTGAGTTCGCACAGGCGGTCGGCGGCGGCGGTCGGCGGCAGGGCGGCGAGTTCCTCGTGGTGCAGGCGGCGCAGGGCGCGGATGCCGGAGAGCCAGTTGTCGATCATGCCGTGGCGGAAATTTTCCATGGCGGCGTTGATGCCGCCGCAGCCGTAGTGGCCGCAGAGGATGATGTGGCGCACTTGCAGGACGTCCACGGCGTATTGCAGCACGGCGAGCACGTTGAAATCGGTTTCAGCGACGACGTTGGCCACATTGCGGTGCACAAACACCTCGCCCGGGGCCAGACCGATGATTTGGTTGGCTGGCACCCGGCTGTCGGAGCAGCCGATCCAGAGGTATTGGGGGCGTTGTTGGGTGGCGAGATTTGCGAAAAATCCCGGATCACTGGCGGTGATGGCCGCCGCCCACAGGCGATTGTTTTGCAGAAGGTTGGAAAGGTGTTCCATGAGTGGATGCTGGGCCCACCAAAGCACGTGGAGCCGGGTTTGTCCAATGCGGGTTTTGCTCCGTGCGAGACCGCGCATCGATGATCTAATGGACCAGCAGGGTCCAGAGCAGATGGAGAATCAAGAATGGCATCACAATCCATTGGCCCGCGAAGATGAGAGCGACCAACCCCTTGGCCAGCCAGCCGGAAACCGATGAGTCATCCCTCAATTTTCGGGTGAATGGAGTCATCAAGGGTCCCAGGCTCAGACAAATTCCCAGCCAGCCAGCCGCAGCGGCAGCTAGCACCAATAATCCCGGCACAAATGATTCGCCAGCCGCTTTCCACTCAATTCCGATGCCCACCGCCAGACCGAGCGCGACAAACGCGCCTAACAACAGTCGCAGGAAATCCAGGATGGCACCCTCGATCTTCCCATCTTCAGGCGGCTCCTCGGTTTCCACCGCAGGTTCCTCAGTGACAATCACCCGGAAGCCGCCGATGGCCAACGGCCCGTAAATGAAACCCATGCTCTCGTCCAGGATGGCCGCAAAGTGGCCGTCGGCCTGCATCACGCCGGCATAGATCGAGGCTTCTTCATAGGTGTGAAATCGCACGATCACGGGCTGAGTTGTAAGGCGGCACGCCACCCGCCACAAGCCATTTCGCCTCAGGTTGTCAGTTGTGGGCATACGGGCTGCTAGGATTTTTGCCATGGTTAAACGCCCCGCAGCAAGTTGCGGCACTCCGCACTTGGTGATCGACTTACCGCCACACAATGGGTAAAAGAGCTCCAGATGAAATCACCAGTTCCCATGCCGATGGTCGCCAGCGTGCTGGCCTTCGATTTTGACGGGACGTTGCACGATCCCGCGGGAACTCCATCCGTGCCGACCGAATTTTTCGAGACGCTGCTGCGCATGCGCCGCGAGCGCGGGCTGGTCTGGGGGATCAACACCGGCCGCTCGCTGGCCCAAATGGTCGAACTGTTTGACGAAAGCCGGTTTCCCATGCTGCCGGACTGGGTGGTGGCGCGCGAACGCGAAATCTATTTCTGCGGGAGCGGTCGCCGCTGGCAGCCGCTCGACGCTTGGAACCACTCGTGCGAGAAACAAATCCACGGTTTATTCAAGCACGCACGGGCCTTGCTCAAGGCGATGCGGCAGCGGGTGGAGGAGGCCACCGGCGCGCAGTGGATCGCCGTGGAGGGCGAGCCCGCCGGCATCCTCGCCCGCACCGACGAGGAAATGGAGTGGATCGTCGGGGAGTTGCAGCTCATCGCCAGCGCCGAGCCACTGCTCAGCTGGCAGCGCAACTCGATCTACCTGCGCTTCGGCCACCGCGATTTCCAAAAAGGCAGCAGCCTCAGCGAGGTGGCGCGGCAATACGCGCTGGACGCCGACGCGTGCTTTGCCATCGGCGACAGTCACAATGATCTGGCCATGCTCGATAAGCGCCACGCACGGATGGTGGCCTGTCCGGGCAACGCGCTGGCCGACGTCAAACATCACGTCGCGGCCATCGGCGGCTATCAGGCGCGGGCCGTGCACGGCAACGGCGTCATCGAGGCCCTCCAACATTTTTTTCCAGCCAACTGACGTCCCGCCATGCACCGACCCACCCCCAAGCCATTCATCTCGCGCTACCGGCTCAAGGCCCGTGGCTATCTCAATGCGGTGTCCTCGCGGCGTGAGTTCGACGGCGCGCTCATCCGCGTGGGCGATGGCTTCGGCTGCCTGCACCCGTGGCCGGAACTCGGCGAGCCGACACTGGAAAAATGCCTGGCGGATCTGGCCGGCGATCAGCGCTGGCAGTTGGTGCGGCGCGCCCTGCGTTGTGCCGAGTACGATGCCGCAGCACGCAGCAACGACGATTCGTTGTTTGAGGAAATGGAAGTGCCTCCCAGCCATGCCACGCTGCCGAAGGCGGATATCGCGGAAATTTCCCGCGCCGTGGAGGCCGGGTTTGCCATCGTGAAACTCAAGTGTGGCAGGGCGTTGCAGCAGGAAGCCGCCTTGCTCGAGGCGATGGTAGGCGAATTTCCCGCCCTGCGCTGGCGGCTCGATTTCAATGAATGCCTCAGCCCGGAGGTGGCGGCGGCTTTTCTAACGGGGTTGACGGAGTCCACCCGGCGGGCGATCGATTTCGTCGAGGACCCGTGCCTGTTTGCTGAATCCACTTGGTCCGAGCTGCACCGCTGCACCGGGCTGAGCCTCGCGGTGGACCTGGAGGCCACCCCGCAAAGTGCCGCCGCGCAGGTGATGATCATCAAACCGGCCATCGACGAGCCGTTCTTGCTCGCCGAGGCCGCCATCAGCCACAACCAGCGGGTGGTGCTGACCAGCCGGATGGATCATCCGCTGGGCCAGGCGTTCGCCGCGTGGGAGGCCGCCCGGCTCGGGTTGCAATTTCCCGGTCTGCCCGGGGTCTGCGGCCTGCAGACCCACCATTTGTTCGAACCCGATCCCTTCAGTGAGGCGCTCGGGCCTTGGGCCCCGGAGTTTCAGCCGCCCGGCGGCACCGGGCTGGGATTTGACGACCTTCTGGAAGCATTGCCATGGACGCGCTCTTTTTAACTGATCCGGGGTTTTGGGACGATTCGCAGCCGTTTGCGCCGGGGTCTTTTCCCGGTGAAATCCCGCCGCTTGCCGGATTGGACGGCCACGTGCTGTTTGCCACCTCGGGCAGCTCCGGCCCCCCGCAATGGCTGGCTTTATCCAAACAGTCGCTGCTGGTCTCCGCCGCGGTGGTCAACCGCCACTTGCGGGTCAGCGAGGACTCCTGCTGGGGCTTGGCGCTGCCGCTCCACCACGTCGGCGGCTTCGGGGTGATGGCCCGTGCCTTCGAGGCGGCGTGCCGGATCCAAGTGTTCTCCTGGCGCTGGGAGGCGGGCGCGTTCCTGGCGTGGTTGGTCCACCATGGCGTCACCCACACCACCTTGGTGCCCACCCAGGTGCATGATCTGGTCGCCGCCGGCCTCAGCGCGCCACCGGAATTGCTCGCCATCGTGGTGGGCGGCGGCCAGCTCAACGCGCACACCGGCCAGGCCGCGCGCGCCTTGGGGTGGCCGGTGCTGGCCAGCTATGGCATGACCGAGGCCGGCTCGCAAATTGCCACCCAGGGGATTGATCAGCTCGGGGAACTGTACCAACCCTCGCCGCTGCCGGTCCTGCCCATCTGGCAAACCCGCTTGTCCGCAGACGGACAACTCAGCATCGCCGGTCCCGCGTTGTTCTCAGGTTGTCTCCGCCGCGAGGCCGATGCCTGGCAATTCCGCCCCCGCAACGGCGACTGGCATCTCACGTCGGATCGCGCCGATTTGACGGACAACCAGCTCACGCCGCGCGGCCGCGTCGATGCCCTGATCAAGGTGCTCGGCGAGTTGGTGGATCCGGCGGCGATTGAGAATGAATTGTTAGTTCTGGCTGACGGCGGGCTCGCGCCGGGCGCGGTGGCGGTGGTTGCGGTGCCGGACGAGCGGGCTGGCCACCGGCTGGTGCCGGTGTTCGAGGCGGCGGTCGATCCGGCGGCGGTCGCTGCGGCGCTCGAGCGCTATCACAGTCAGGCCCCCGGTTTCCGCCGTTTGCAGGCACCGCGGGTGGTCGGGTTGTTGCCCCGCACCGAGCTGGGCAAGCTCCGCCGGGCCGAGTTGGCGGCGCTGCTGGCTGGCGGCGCGGCACGGTGAGGGGGCTCCCCAGCTTCCGTTCATTCTCACGGCTTGCGCTCATTCTCAGGCCTTCGGCCACCGGGCAGGATGCCCAATCCTGTTCAATTAGGCAGAGCGGGAGCCAGGCAGAAAGAAGGCGGCCAGCTCGCTGGCGAGTCCCCTCCAAGGAGAGTGGGCATCTTGCCCACATTTTCCCATGATCTGTGCAAGAAAAGGCCGCCAGGCAGCTGCCCTTGCTCTGCGCATCGGTCATGGCGGCGGGACGCCACCTCTCCTTGAGTGCGGCGACTCGCCACCGCAGGGCAGCGGGCAAAATGCGCGTGCCACAGGAGGTCCGGGTATTCAGCCTGGTTCCTCGAATCGTGAGGCATTTACTCATTAAACAGCATTGGCCAGAATGCCCCGGTTCACCGTGCTTCCCCCCCACCCTCGGAAGAAAACCGGGAATTTATTGGCGCGGGATCACGCCAGCGGCTACCTCCGGCAAGCGCATGGAAGAACTGGAAGAAAATGTTGGATTGGGTTCAGCCGCCCCGGGGGCGGGTCTGGGCGGGCGCTTGGCCGGGCTGTCGTTGCCGCGGCAGGTGCTGGTGCTGGCGGCGTGGCCGTTGCTCGAGCAGGTGCTGGCATTTTTTGTCGGGCTCACCGACCTGTTGATTTCCGGGCGCATGGCGGTGGGTGCCGAGCGGGTGGCAATCCTCGATGCGATGGGGCTGGGCGGCTACGTCGGCTGGTTTTTCAACATCCTGCAAGGAGCGGTGGCCACCGGGGTGATGGCGCTGGTGTCGCGCGCCACCGGCGGGCGCGAGCACAGCCTGGCCAATCGCGGGCTGGGGCAGGGGTTGTGGTTGGGAGTGGCGGCGGGCTTTGGCTCGTTGATCCTGTTGCAACTCGGCATTCCGGCGCTGATCCACTGGATCCGCCTGAGCCCGGCGGCGGCGGTGCAGGCCGAGATCTATCTGCGGGTGTTGGCCGTTTCCGGGCCTTTCAGCGGGGCAATGTTTGCGGTCAATGCCGCCTTGCGCGGAGCGGGCGACACCCGCACCCCGTTTTTGGCCATGGTGGTGGTCAATCTGGTGAACATGGCGCTGGCCTGGACCCTGGTTTTTGCGCCGGCACCGTGGGGTGGCCACGGCGTCGGCGGCATCGCCACCGGCACGGTGTGCGGCTGGATCGCGGGCTTCCTGACCACGGTCGTCTTGTTAGGCAGGGGCCGGCATGCCGGCTTGCATTGGGCGCGGGCCAGCCTGCGGCCGCACTGGGAAACGATGCGGCGCATCCTGCGCATCGGTGCCCCGCAAGCACTGGAGATTGCCGGGATGTGGTTGATTCACGCGTTCGGGATCCGGGTCATTGCCGGGCTGGGCGATGAAGGCGCGCTGGGCGCGCACATCCTGGCCATCCGGGTGGAATCCATGAGCTTTCTGCCCGGTTTTGCCATTGCCACCGCCGCAGCGACGCTCGCGGGGCAATACCTCGGCGCGGGTTCCAAGGTGATGGCCGAGCGTGCGGTGCGCGTGTGCTGGGCGCTGGCGGTGGGTTTGATGAGCCTGATGGGCGTGTTTTTCGTGGTGTTCCGCTATCACCTGATCGGCTGGATGGCACCGGATAGCATTCTGCACCTGCGACTGGCGGCACCGCTGCTGGTCGTGTGCGCCATGGCACAACCGTTTTTCGCCACTTGTATCATTTTGAAAACCGCGATGCGCGGGGCGGGGGCCACCGGCATCGTGATGCGCTGGGCGTTTGGCAGCATGCTGTTCTATCGGGTCGGCGTGCTGTGGCTGTTGACCACTTACGCCAGCCTGTCGCTCACCGGCGTGTGGATCGTGCTGTCGGTCGATCTGCTCACCCAGGCCATCATTTTCACCCGGCTGTACCGGCGCGGCAAGTGGCTCGAGGCGCGGGTGTGATGATGAGCGGGAGAGAAAACGTAGTGGTTGAGGTGAGTTTACGGAGCCGAAGTCGGTCGGCAGCGGCGACTTCGGTCCTTAAAGGTTGTCACGCCACCTACCGGGTTCCCGACTTTGATGAAACACTGATACGATGAGTATATCTTTGGTTGGCTCAATGAGGTATATAGTTAGATAGGGAAATCTCCGCAGACTGCAGCGCCGATAATTTCGGCCCAGCCTTCCCCACGCCTCCGGAAACTGGAGAATCCGGTCAATCGCCGAATCCACTTCTTCCAAAAAAGTCAGCACCAAGACCGGCTACCCTCCCCTCATAGAACACGGCAGCCTGATTCAGCTCCAGCAAGGCCGGGGATAAAAACCGGTAGCTCATCTGGGAAACTTCGCACGCAATTCAGACATCGCTTCAGGTCCTGAAGCGGCCCCAATCTGACTCTTCCCAAAGGCCTCAAGGCGACTGTCCGTCTCCCGAATCCACGCGGCTTCCAGCTCCGACGACCTGCGCGACAGGCTTTCAAGCAACCTGTCAGCCAGCACGGCTCGCTCGCGGTCTGGCAACAAAAGGGCTTCCTTCTCAAGAATTGCGGCATCCATACGGTCCGACCCTACGCTATCCCGGCGCCTCATGCAACTGCTTTCCATTTTGCCCCTCTTCCTTGGCATCACGGGAAGCATTCTGATGCGGCTGCCTCATGGAGAACGTCTGAGCGATGGCAGACGCGTGGTTGACGTGATTTGGTTGGGTGGTTGGGGAGCTTCTGGCGTCTTGCCATCCGCGGCTTGTTCGGTTCTTGTTAACTATGGATAGCCGATCTATGCGCCATCACGTCTTCTTAAACTCCTCCATCGGGGCGCCATTCCCGATCCACGCACCGAAGTAGGGCCACTCAGCACCGTCCCGCCAGAGGAATACGAAAAACGGACGATCATAGTGGAAAAACCGTGGAATCATCGGCGGCGGTGGTGGTGGTGCGCCGAAGGGTTCCATGCCCATTTCAACTTCAACACGCAATTTTGCGCCTTTTTCAGTCAATGTGAACTTCAAGCGTTGCTCAGCCTTGTAGAGTTGCCACGGATCCCCCGCTCTGCCGAAATAGCGGCCGCTACTCAGGAGAGGAACAAAGTCCGTGGTGTTTTCCAATTTCAGCACTGGTATCCTGACATCGTCCTTGTCATGCAAATTCGGGTCTTGCGCGGATCCATACGCGCCCGCGAGTTTTTTAGATCTCCATTCGCGCAGCTTCTCACACGCCTCAATGAAACTCACAGGCTTCTCTGGTAGATAGAGAACCACGGAATCGTCAGCTTCGCTCGCAATTTGGAGCGCATGGCTTCCCGCTTGATAAGCCAGCACACTCACCACCCCACCATAGCCGCCCGAAGCCTTACGACGCGTCCCGAAAAACCGGACCTGCCGTTTGGTTCCGTCCGCCGAATGAAACACCAACGGCGCGTCAACCGAACGGTGCAGCGGCTTCTTGAAAACCAGATCTCGATCGAGGAGACCGAGCGCGATTCGGGCATTCGGTCGTGGCTCGATTTGAAAGGGTCCTTTCTTCTCGCCCGAAATCAGCGCGGCCTCAGCGTTCGCCTTGGCAATCAATTCCATGGTCGCGGCACCCGCCCAGACTTTCCAGTGGTCACGGGGCATCACAGAATCCGCCTTCCAATTAAAATGGTCCAGGCTGTCCATCAGTGCATTTGGAGGATCGATTTTTACCGGTGCTCCGAAACCTCGATGAAGGCCGTCCCATGCTGCTTGAAAAAGCGGGGTCCAGACAACGGTCTTGTCATACGTTAGATTCTCACCGGGATGAGCGACTGCAATTATTTCATTAGCCTGAATGGCCGTTGTGGAGATGATTGCAAGGAAAGCAAAAAGAAGTTGTCTCATGATATTTTGGTTCACGTCGCGATATTGCGTGATCATTGGGGCAGATGTCTCAGAGTCTCCCATGCATTAGGTGTCTTTGTGTAAACCGTTGAGCCCTGCCGCCGGCGCGTCAGAAACGTGGTTGGTTGGAATTCGAGATGCTGTGCCGGTCGGCAGCGGCGATTTATTGTTCGGCATTTTGGTCTCTCGAATTTCTGAGTAAACTTGTCCTCTCGCCAAATCACTGGCCAACCTTGATTCGGTAGATCAGGAGTCCCACGCCGAAAACGAGGACTCCGCCAATTATATACAGGGACAACATCAGATTGAACATTGCGACGGCAGTCGCGAGTAGTATGGCGCAGACTGATATTATTGTAGAAATACGATTGTCCATAGTCATTTAGGGATGGTCCAAGATCTTCAAATTCTAGCGATCACAACGCCAGAGAGTGACGAGCCATACGAAATGGGATACGGCCCCCAGCGCTATTGAAGTCACAAAAGTAATTCCTAGGAAGTACTCTGGCACCTTTGGCGTCGCTTGAAACAAGATAACTGAGGCAAGGAAGACGATTGCTGAACTAATTGATTTCATATTGGTGCTGACGCGATTCTTTCGTGTGACGGTAGAAGTCTGATACGTTCAATTCTTTGAGCCGAACAAAGTAATTAGTACGGCCCTGAAGCTGGCGGAATTTCGGGGATCTGTCGAGGTGAAATGTTGCAATATTGGATGAGATGCTGGAAACCAATGATTTGGCAGACTGTAACCGCTGCTTGATGGCTTGGATGGGGTAGAGGGGCTTGCGGCTGGAGGCCGCAACTACGATTCGCTGCAATCTTCCTGCCCAAAATCACCCTGCTTTACCTCTTCATCCACCTTTTCGGGCTTCGTGCCTTTGCGGTCAAACATCTCTTCGGCGTGAAGCCTGCGGCCGGAGGCGCGCAGGTAGAGGTGGGCGGCTTCCGGCGTGCAGAGGCCGTTGACGTGGTGGTATTCCGCATGCGGCCTTGACGCCGCGGGGGGCCGCGGACAAGTTTTGGGCATGCGCGGCGCGCCCGCTCCGGCTCGCTCTGCGCGACCTGCCATCGAACCCGTCCCCAGCCGCCTCATGCCCCGTCCATTCATCGCAGCAACGCCACCGTCCGGCCGCCTCACCGCCCCGACCCGTGATCCCATCGGCCCGCCCACCGCGGCCCGCTGAAGCCCACCGCGATGCCGCGATTGCCCGCCTGGTTGGAACGATACCGCACCCTGCCGCGGGGCGTGCATTTGTTTGCGACGGGCCAGTTTTTGATCAATCTGACGCTCACGGCGCAGTTTCTCCTGCTCAATCTGTTTCTCAAAGGCCGCGGGCTGGACGATCCCAGCATCGCCGCGCTCACCTCGCAGCGCTTTGTCGCCACCTTCTTTCTGGCCATCCCGGCCGGCTTGTGGCTGCGCGGGCGCTCGCTGCGCTGGCCACTGGTGCTCGGCGCCACCCTGTTTCCGCTGATGGCCCTGGCCTCGTTGGAAGCCGTCCGCTGCGGGGCCATGAGCGCCGCCTCGGCCTGCTTTCTGGCGATGGGATTTGCCAGCCTCATCCTCAATGTGGCGAACCTGCCGATGGCGATGCGGCTGGCGCCGACCCATCAAGCCAGCGAGGCCATCAGCCTGCTGTTTGCCACCTGGGCAGCGGCGAGCATTTGTGGCGGGGTGGTGGCCAGCGCGCTGCAAGGCATGGGGCATTTCCAGATCGGCGGCTGGCACGGGGTGTTCGATGAATATTCCACGCTGCTGCTGCTGACGCTGCCCGGGATTGGCGCGCCGTTCCTGTTTGCCCGCTTGCCGGATCCGCCCGCCCCCGTCCAAACCACCCAGCACTGGCTGCACGTCCATCGCTGTGACGTGCCAGTGCTCCTGCGCAGCGTGTTGCCCACCCTTTGCATCGCCACCGGCGCGGGCCTGAGCATCCAATTCCTCAACCTGTTTTTCAACACCGTCTTCAAAATGGATGCGGCCCATTATTCCGCCTTCGGCTCGGCTAGCAACGTGTTGGTGCTCATCGCCGGGCTCATCGTGCCGGAAGTGCGCCGCCGCTACGGCTGGCGCGGTGCCATCATCGGCGTCCAAAGCGTCGCCGTCGTCCTGCTCGCCACCATGGGTTTCACCGAGTTGTGGAAACACGCCGCGTGGGCGCTGCCCCTCGCTGTCGCCTGTTTCATCATCCGCCAGCCGCTCATGAGCATGGCCGGCCCCTCCATCAGCGAACTGACCATGACCTACGTCGGCGAGCGCAACCGCGAACTCATGAGCGCCTGCAACGGCGCCATCTGGAGCGGTTCGTGGTGGCTCGCCGCCCGCGTGTTCCAATTGCTCCGCTCACACCACCTGCCTTATTGGCAAATCTTTCTAACGACATCCATCCTCTATCTCATCGGCACCTTCTTCTATCTGAACCTGATCCGCAGCGTCGACCGCCGCGAGTCCCAAGGCCAGCCGGTCCCGCCGCCGCCGGGGGCTGCGTGAGAAATGAGCATGCGCCGCACAGGTGTGGACTGCGGTGGCAAGCGCCAGCGCGACACCGCTTTGGCTCGATCCCGGCGCTCACGCAGGCCGGATCGAGCCGCCTTCCACGCCAGATCTGGCGCCGGCACCAGAGCTTGCTTGACAAATCCCGTCCGGCGCATGCAGTCTCCCAACCCGCGCCTTGGATGGCGCGTCCCCGTCGCCATGCCAGAAACCGATCACCGCGAAACGCTGCTGGAAGCCGTCGAACTCACCCGCGAGTTTGATGGAGTCACAGCCTTGGACCGATTCAGCTTCAAGCTGCGGCGTGGCGAAATCCTCGGCCTGCTCGGAGCCAACGGCGCCGGCAAGACCACCGCGATGAATTGCCTGCTGGGCCTCACACTGCCGACCTCCGGCAACATCTTCGCCTTCGGCAAGCCGCTCCACGCGCACCGCATCTCCATTCTCCAACGCAGCAACTTTTCCTCATCCTACGTCAGCCTGCCAGGCAATCTCAAGGTCTGGCAAAACCTGCTGGTCTTCGCCCGCATCTACGGGGTGCGCGAGCCGAAAAAGAAAATCGCCGAGCTGTTGGACATGCTCGAGGTTGCCCACCTGCGCGACCGTGTCACTGGCCAGCTTTCGGCCGGGGAAGGCACCCGGGTGAATTTGTGCAAGGCGTTTCTCAATGATCCGGAGTTGCTGATGCTCGACGAGCCGACCGCCAGCCTCGATCCGGACATCGCCGACAAGGTGCGCAAGGTGGTGCGCCGGGTCCAGCGCGAGCGTGCCATCGGCATCCTCTACACGTCCCACAACATGAGGGACATCGAGGAAGTCTGCGACCGCGTCATCTTCCTCCACAAGGGCCGCATCGTGGCCGAGGGCACCCCGGAGGAAATCGTCAAACGCTCGACCGAACAATCCCTCGAAAACGTGTTCATCAAAATCGCCCGCAGCGGCGATTTGGAAGACGCCAATGGCAAGCCGCCCACCCCATGAACTTGCGCATCGTCCACGCCCTGTTGTTGCGATATATCTTCCTCTACACCCGCAGCCCGGTGCGCTTGGTGGAAATGGTCTTCTGGCCCATCGTCGATATGCTGGTGTGGGGGTTTCTAACGGTCTACCTGCGGCAGAACACCAGCGGCGATTTCCCGCATTTCATCACCTTTCTGCTCGGCGCGATGATCCTGTGGGACATCCTGTTCCGCGCCCAGCAAGGCGTGGCCATCTCGTTCCTGGAGGACGTGTGGACGCGCAACCTGCTCAATATCTTCGTCGCCCCGGTGCGCACCCTCGAGTATCTAACCGCCACTTTCGCCGTCGGCGTTCTCCGCATCTGCGTCACCGCCGTGGTGCTGGTGGTCATCGGCTGGCTCGCCTATTCGTTCAACGTGTTTGTCATGCGCTGGTGGCTCATCCCGTTTTTCCTCAACCTGATGCTCTTCGGCTGGTCGCTGGGCATGATCTCCACCGCCTTGATCCTGCGCTGGGGCCAGGCCGCCGAGTCGCTCGCCTGGGCGGTGCCGTTTTTCATCCAGCCGGTGGTGGCCGTCTTCTATCCGGTCAGCGTGCTGCCCGGCTGGCTGCAACCCGTCGCGCTGGCCCTGCCCGCCACCCATATCTTCGAGGGCATGCGCGCGGTGATGCAAACCGGCACCATGAGTTGGGCCCCGTTGTGGTGGGCCTTCGGCCTCAATCTCATCTATCTCGCCCTGGCCGGCGGTTTCTTCGTGTGGATCCTCAACTACACCCGCAAGCGCGGCCTCCTCACCAAGTTCTCAACTCAATAACAACGCTCCAGCATCCCTCCCTCAGGGGGAAGTGGGCGCGGCGAGGCCGCCACGCCCTAGCACCCACCACCACCCCGCATCGCCATGAAGCCCCCGATATTCCATGACATTCCCGCGCCCGGATTCCCAAATATCAAGCTGCCAGCCAGGCTGATTGTGCTGGCCCCCTTGGCCATATTCGGGCTCATCGTGCTGTTTTCCGGCTACTTCACCGTCAACCCGGAGTCCGTCGCGGTGGTCCAGCGCTTCGGTAAATTCCAATACATCGCCGAGCCCGGCCTGCATTTCAAAATCCCCCTGGGCGTCGACCAAGCCACCATCATCCCGATCCGCCGCCAGTTGCAACTTGAGTTCGGCTTTGGCACCCCCAATGCCACCAATCCCGATCAAGTCGGCACCGCACCGCAACTGGAGCGCGACATGGTTACCGGCGATTTGAATGCCGCCGAGGTGGAATGGATTCTCCAATACGTCATCTCGGATCCCAAGCAGTATCTTTTTCATGTGCGCAATCCCGGGCCCACCCTGCGCGATCTAACCGAAAGTGTGATGTGCGAAATCATCGGTGACCGGACCATCGACGAGGTGCTGACCATCGGCCGGGCCGAGATTGAGATGGATTGCCTCAATAAGCTCAAGACTCTGCTCGACCGCTTCAATATGGGAATATCGGCACAGCAACTCCAACTCAACAACGTGCATCCGCCAGGCCCGGTGCAGCGCTCGTTCGATGAAGTCAACCACGCCCAGCAGGAACGCGAAACCTTGATCAACGAAGCCAACGGCGAATACAACCGGATCATCCCAAAGGCCAAGGGACTGGCCGCGCAACGCATCTCCGCTGCCGAGGGCTTCGCGTTCCAGCGCATCAATGAAGCCGAGGGCGATGTGGCCCGCTTCAAGCAACTGCTGGTGCAGTATGAAAAAGCCCCCGCCATCACCAAGCAACGCCTCTATCTGGAAACCATGGACGAAGTGCTGCCGAAGATGGGCTCCAAGATCATCCTTGATGAAAGCGCCAAGCAGTTCCTGCCGCTGATGAATCTGCCATCCGCCGCCGCCGGCACCGCCGCCCCTACACCCACCCGATAAGTTTTTCCAGCCATGAAAGCTCCCGCCATTTTTGCCGCCATTCTTGCCTTGCTCATTCTCGTCTTGAGCAGCGCCTACACCGTCAGCGAGATAGAACAAGTCTTCATCACTCAATTCGGCCGGCCGGTGGGTGATCCCATCAATGCCAATCCCGAACGCAACCAGGCCGGCCTGCACTTCAAGCTGCCGTTCATCCAACAGGTCAACCGGATTGAGAAACGCATCCTGGAATGGAACGGCCCCGCTGTGGACATCCCCACCAGTGACAAGCTCTATATCTCGGTCGATAGTTTCGCCCGCTGGCGCATCTCCGATCCGGTCGTTTACTACAAGGGTCTCCACGACGAACGCAGCGCCCTGGCCCGCCTCAACAACATCATTGGCGGAGAAACCAAGAACTTCATCGCCGCCCACAATCTCATCGAAGTGGTCCGCAGCCAGAAGAACCGCAAGACGGTGCGCGATGAAACCCTCGTCGATGCCAATTCCACCATCGGCGTGCTCCCTCCGATTGAATTTGGCCGCAGCAAGCTCGAACAAGATATCCTCGCGGCCTCCCAACCCCTGTTGGCACCGTGGGGCATCGAATTGCTCGACGTGCGCTTCAAACGCATCAACTACAAGGCCGGCGTCGTCGAGAAGATCTATTCCCGGATGTCCTCGGAGCGCAAGCAAATCGCCGAGCGCTTCCGCTCAGAAGGTGCGGGCGAGGCCGCCAAGATCATCGGCCGCAAGGAGCGGGATTTGCTGGAGATCCAGTCCGGTGCCTACCGCAAGGAGCAGGAGATCAAAGGCAAGGCCGATGCCGAGGCCACCTCCATCTACTCCCAAGCCTATAACTCCAGTCCCGCCGCCGCGGATTTCTATCAATTCGTCAAGACTCTTGATACCTATCAAAAATCTCTGGGCAAGGACAGCACCCTCATTCTCACTTCGGACAGTGATCTGTTCCGGCTGTTCAAACACATGGGAACCCCGGCCAAGGGGGAACCCGCCAAGTAACCGTGGGCCGCACAGCCCTTGTGTGGTTCTCGAACCGTCGCCTTGCATGATCAACTCCCAGGATCTCATTACCGGTCTTCCCGTAATCGCCAGCCTCGTCATTATTGAGGGCCTGTTGTCGGTTGACAACGTGTTCGGGATAGCGGCGCTGGCCAAGGAATTGCCGCATCATCAGCAGCGCAAGGCGATCCGGCTGGGCATGGCGGGGGCCTATGTGTTCCGGGTGCTGGCGCTGTTGGTGGCCGCCTGGTTCATCGCCAACACCTGGGTGCGCTGGCTCGGTGCCGGTTATCTGGTGTGGCTGATGTGTTCTCATCTCACCCGCCACGATCCGCATGAAGCCCCCGGTAAAGCCAAACCGGTGGCACCCACTCTCATCGGTGCGCTGTTGCAGATCGGTTTGATGGATCTGAGTCTGAGCATGGATAACGTCATCGCTGCGGTGGGCTTGGCCCCCAAGGATCCGCTGACCCAACTGCCCGTCATGTGGCCGATTTACGCCGGGGTGCTATTTGCCATTATCGCCCTCCAAGCCATCGCGCCGCATGCGATGAGGTTGCTGAAGAAATATCCGGTGTTGGAGCCCACCGCCTTCATCCTCATCGGCATGGTCGGTTGCATCCTCGTTTACGAGGAATCCTATCATGCCATCACCGGCGGAGTGCTGCACATCCCGTCGCTGGCGAAATTCGCCGGCATCCTGTGCATCGTGGCGATCGCCATGCTTTACTCCGCCAGCGGCGGCGCACGCCGCTGGCTCGATCCGCTCATCGGAGTGGCGTTCCCTCTGATGAAAGGCTTCGCCACCCTCGTCCACCTGATCTTTCTGCCGTTCACGCGGTTGCTGGCCAGCTGCAAACGTCGTTGCGGAACCGCGCTCTCCCGACTAACCTGAAGATTTACCGCTGAGCCGCAAAGGGGCGCAAAGTGGAATGGGTGACAGCAGAAGACGCAAGACGCAAGACTGCATGGCACAAGATAAGATAAGCCTAAAAAGGGCAATGGAAAGGGTTGCGGCGCCGTTTTTTTACCACAGATTCCACGGATTGAAGAGGATTACACGGATAAGGTGGTCCTGATCTATCAAGTCTCAGACTCACTTAAATGGTGTATGCCAGAAAATCCATAACTCTTTCTTTATCCGTGCATTCCGTGAAATCCGTGGTTTCTATTTTCCTATTCAGGGTGATGAAGGCGAAAGAGATCCATTTGCCGCTGCGCGAGATCACGCCGGTTTTCAGATGGTGGGGCGGGACGCGTCGCGGCGGCGGGAGCGCAGCAGCATGCCGGAAACCACCAGACAACTCAGGCCAGTCAGGGTCGCGGGTTCGGGAATGGCGGTGAGCTCCCCGACGTTCCAGTTGAGGTTGTTGCCGCTGAAGCTGAAGGAGCCCCGGCCGGAAACGCTGCCGTCCAACGCCACCCCCGCGCCTCCAAATTTCGGGAACAGCGAACTCAGTTGGCCCGGCTTGCCCAGTCCCGTGATAATGGCATTCCACGTCTTGTTCGTGTTCCAAAAGCTGTCACCGAACGCATTGGTGCCAAGCACCACCCTGAACATCGCGTCGGTGCCGGAGACCGCCGCGCCCGCCGCCAACTTGTCAAAGTCTCCCGCGTTGGTCGCGTTGGCACCCGGATCTTGGGTGGCGCTGGCGTTGAGGTCCCAATCGAAAATCGAGTTGCTGTTAAAGGTGGTGGTGCCGGTGATGGCCAGCGTGCCGGTGCCCGCACCGTTGCCGGGGGCCAAGGTGCCGGAAATGACCGTGTCGCCGCCAATCGTGCCGGTGCCGCCCAGGGTCGCGCCGGAGGCGATGCTGACACTGCCGGTGCCGGTGCCGCTGCCGCTGGAGTTATTCACTAGCAAAGTGCCGCCGTTGACCGTGGTGGTGCCGGTATAGAGGTTGTTGCCGGTAAAAATCAGGGTGCCGGCACCGCTCTTGGTGATGCCGTAGCCGCCGCCGGAGATGGTCCCGGCAATGGCCAGCGCGTCGGAGGCGTTAGATATTGTGACATGTGTGTCGCTCTCCAAGCTCAACGGTGCCGACACCGTGTGACTGCCGTTGAGAACCGTCAGGTCCGCCGCGCCGCCGTTGCCCTTGAGCGTCAGGGTGCCGAGGCCGCTGCCCTGTGCCAGGGTGTAGGCGTGGCTGGCGTTGTCAAAGGTCACGCCGCTTAGCGTCGGGTTGGCACCATTGAGGCTCACGGTGGCGGTGCCACTCGTGGTGTTGCCAAAGGTGGCGGTATCGCCGGCGCTCAGGATGCCATCCAACCCCGCGACCCCACCGGCGCGAGTCCAGTTATCATAAGCATTGCCGTTGTTGCCCCACGTGCCGCTGCCGGCTTGGTTCCAGACGGCTTGACCGGTATATGCGAAGCCAGTGACAGTGACGCTTTGTGGTGCCAGCGGGGTGTTGCTCAAACCGCTGCCGCCGACCGCCTGGGAGATGAAGTTAACCGCCACCGAGCCGAGTTTGGCACCTGCTGTGTTGTCGGAGATGCCGACGAGCATGTTGTGGGTATCGGTGGTTTGGCCGGCGATGCCGGTGACCGCGCCGGTGGCGGTGATGCCGCTGCTGGGGGTGGCGAAACTGCCGCCAAGAGTCTCGCTGAAGCTGCCGGAGGCAACGCCGTTGGTGACGGCAAGCGCCTGGGTTCCGAAGTTGCCCCCGGCGTGAATGCGGCCCAAATCCACCGCCGGGGTGACACCGGCCACCGCATAGTTATACATATCGATATAGATGGCCTTGTCGGCGGGCATGTCATGCAACGCCCAGTGGTAGGTGGGCAGGCCGCTGACCGAGTCAAACTGCCCGACGGTGGTGCCGGTATAGGTGAATATCTTATAGGATCCGGCCCCCACGCTGCCCTGGCCGTTGGCATTGGCATTGTTTGACAGGTCGAGGTTGCCGCCGAGGTGAATGTCACCGGTGACGTCGACCCGGTCACTGATGCCTGGAGCGGCGTGGTTGGCACCCGGGGTGCCGAGTTCGAAGGCGGCGTTGCCAGCCAGGGTCAAGCCGTTGGCAACGCTGAGCGTGCCGATGCCGGAATTGCCCGGCGCGAGGGTGCCGGATGGATCAATGGTCATGGCCCCGGTGGTGCCGGTGCCGGTGAGGGTGGCACCGGATCGCACGACGGAGTTGGCAGAACTGGCGATGGACCCATTGATCGTTAGAGTGCCGGCGGTCACCGTGGTGGTCCCAGTATAACTGCTGCTGCCGCCAAGCACCAGGATGCCGGTGCCGGTCTTGGTGAAGCCGCCGCTGCCGCCGTTGTCGGTGATCGCTCCGCCGTAAGTCAGGGTCTGGGTGGGTGCCACGTCGATGATGCCCGCGCCGGAGGGTCCCACGGCGATGCCGCGGGTGGTGGCCAGGGCAAACGTCTGGGTGGCGGCCAGGGTGGCTGCGCCATTGAGGACCAAGTTGCCCGGGGTGGCAACCCCGGGTGCATTTCCGAGATTCGAGTCCTGGCTGATTTGCAGCGTACCGGCCGCCACCGTGGTGGGGCCGCGGTAGGTGTTGATCCCGGTGAGCGTCAGGACGCCGCTGCCCAGCTTGGTCAAGAGGGTGGTGCCGTTGCCATTTTCGATCACACCGGCGAAGGTGCTGGTTTGATTGTTAGCCCCGGCGCTCAGCGTGGCGTTGCCGGGCTTGGTGTTGCTCACCAGACCGGTGCCGGACAGGCCGTTGACGGTGATGCTGGTGTTATTGAGGTCAAGGGTGGCGTTGACGACGGCATTGCCGTGGCCGCTGCCGGAGGGGATGGCCAGGGCGTTGCCAATTTGCAGGGCACCGGCGGCAATGGTGGTGTCGCCCGTGTAGGTGTTCACGCCGCCGAGGGTGACGGTGCCGGGTCCGGTTTTTGCTAGATAGCCGGTGCCTGCGCCATTGTTAGCGATGATGCCGTTGTAGGTGAGCGTCTGGTTGATTGCGGCGTCGAGGGTGCCGGTGCCGCTGCCGGACGCCGGGCCGACGGCGATGCCGCGGGTGGCGGCGATTTCCAGGGTGTTGGAGGCCGAGATGGCACCGCCGTTGAGCACGATATTGGCGGGTGTAGCGGTGGCAGGAATGGCACCCAAGGCAGCGTTGGCGGTGATGACCAACTGGCCGCCGGTCACCGTGGTGCCGCCGGAATAGCTGTTGACGTTGGACAAGGTGACGCTGCCCGCGCCGGTCTTGGCCAAAGCGATGACGCCGGCGCCGTCGTTGATGGTGCCGCCGAAGATGCCCGAGCCGCCGCTGGCACCTGTTGTTAGGCTGACCGGGGTGGCGCTGTTGTTGGTGATGGATCCGGTGCCGGCCAGGCCGTCAATGGCGATGAATCGGCCGTTGAGGTCAAGTGCGCCCGGGTTGGCAATCGTGAGCGTGCTGGAGGCGGAAAGCCCGGTGTTGCTGCCCATCGACAGGGTGCCCTGTGAGATGGTGGTCGCGCCCGAGAAGGTGTTGTTGCCGGAGAGGGTAAGGGTGCCGGTGCCGGTTTTGGTCAGGCCGGTGGTGCCGGCCGCGTCGCCAATATTGCCGCCAAATGTGCTGGTTTGATCGAAAGCGCCGACGGCGATTACGGCCGCGGCGCTGCCGTTGTTAGTCACCGTGCCGACGCCGCTCAGGCCATTGACGGTGATGTTGGTGGCATGCAGGTCGAGGGTGCCTGCGAGGGCGACGTTGCCCTTGTTGGCACCGGAGGGAATGGCGGCGGCATTGTTGATTTGGAGAGTGCCGGCCGCGATGCAGGTGTTGCCCGAGTAGGTGTTGGCGCCGCCGAGTTGCAGCAAGCCGCCGCCGAGCTTGGTGAGCGACAAGGTGCCGCTGCCATCCTGTAGGACGCCGGTGAAATTGCCCGCGGCGGAGTTGTCGCCGACGCTTAGGATGACCGGTGCCCCTGCGGTGTTGGTGATGGTGCCCGTGCCGGCGAGGCCGTTGAGGGTGATGCTGAGGTTGTTGACGTCAAGGACGCCATTGAGGGTGACATTGCCCTTGCCGCTGCCGGAGGGGATGGCGGCGGCATTGCCGAGTTGCAGCGTGCCGGAGCTGAGGGTCGTGTCGCCGGCATAGGTATTGGCCGAGTTGACCAGCATCGTACCGGTATTGGCCTTGGCAAAGCCGCCATTGCCGGAGATGACGCTGCTGACGATGACGTTGCCCGCGCCACCCATGCTGAAGGTTCCCGCGGTGGTGATTGCGCCGGTTTGGAGGGTGAGGGTTTTGGCGGAGGTGGTGATATCCATTTCGCCGCCCCCTGCCTGCACGTCAAAGCCGCGGGCCAGCGTCAAATCGGCGGCACCGGTGTAGGACAAAGTGCCCTTGGTGGCGGCGGCTCCTAACACAATGGCGGATGCCGCCGTGCCCAAATTGCCTCCGGCACCCGGGTTGGCCACACTGATGGTGCCGTTGCCGATGGTGGTGGTGCCGCTGTAGGTATTCACGCCGGTGAGCGTGAGGGTGCCCGCGCCACTCTTGGTGAGGGCCAGCGCCTTGCTGCCGTCGGCGATGACGCCGCCAAAGGCGCTTGAACCACCGCCAGCGCCGGCAGTCAGGGTGGCGGCGCTGGCACCGTTGTTGAGGATGGTGCCGGAGCCCAACAAGCCGTCCATGGTGACGTTGAAGCCGTTGACGTCGAGGAATCCAGGCCCGGCGACGGTGACGGTGCTGTTAGGAGAAAGGCCGGTGCCGCTGCCCATCGCCAGCGTGCCGTTGGAGATGGTGGTGGCACCGGAGTAAGTGTTGTTGCCGGCAAGGGTGAGGGTGCCCAAGCCGGTTTTGGTGAGGGCCAGACTGCCACCGCCGGAGCCATTGGCGAGACTGCCCGCGAAGCTGCTGATCTGGTCGTTGGCACCCGCGGTCAGGACGATCGCCAAGGCCGTATCGGTGGCGATGCTGCCGCTGCCGGACAGGCCGTTGACCGTCAGGCTGTTGTCCAGGTCGAGCGTGCCGTTGACGATCACGTTGCCTTTGCCGATGCCGGACGGCAAGGCGGCGGCGTTGGCGATTTCCAATGTGCCGCCGGCGGCAACCGTGGTGGTGCCGGAATAGGTGTTGGCGGCGGCAAGGGTCAAGGTGCCGGTGCCGGTTTTGCTGAAGGACACCGTGCCATTGCCGTCCTGAATGACACCGGTAAATAGGCAGCTCGTGTTGTTGCTGTCCACCGTGAAGGTGGCCGCGCCGGTCAGACCGTTGGTGACGGAACCCGCACCGGTCAGGCCATTGACGGTCTGGCTGAAGTTGTTGAGGTCGAGGGTGCTGCCGGTCCCGAGGGAGAGATTGCCTTTGCCGTTGCCGGACGGAATGGCCGCCGCATTGCCCAGTTTCAGGGTCCCGCTCCCTGTGACCGTGGTGTTGCCGACGTAGGAATTGGTGCCAGTTAGAGTCAGGGTCCCGACCCCGGTTTTGCTGAGGGTGCCACTGTCGGTGATGTTGCTGGCGATGCTGGTGCTGCCGGCACCGCCGACGGTAAAGGCACCGGCGGTGGCGACGTCGCCGGTACTTATAGTCAGCAGGCTGCCGCTGGTGCTGGTATCGATTTCACCGCCGCCGGCGCTCACGCTGAAGCCGCGGGTGAAGGTTTGGCCGTTGCCGCTGTAGGATAAAATCCCGGTGTTGGTGGCGTCGCCCAGGACGATGGCGGAGGTGGCGGAGCCCAGGTTCCGGCCGGCGGCGATATCGCTGACGCTGAGGGTGCCCTGGCTGATGGTGGTGGTTCCGGTGTAGGTGTTGGCGCCCGAAAGGGTCAGCGTGCCGCTGCCGATTTTGCCAACGCTCACGCCGCCGCTGCCATTCTGAATGGCCCCGCTGAACGCGCTGGTGGCGTTGTTGCCTCCTGCGGTGATCCCCGCCGCGCCCGCCACGCTGGTGGTGACCGTGCCGCTGCCAGTCAGGCCGTTGACGGTGATGGCGTTGCCCACCAGATCGAGGGTGCCGCTCACCGACAGATTGCCTTTGCCCGCGCCGGAAGGAATCGCCAGCGGGTTGGTCACTTGCAGGGTGCCGCCGGAAAGGGTCGTGTCGCCGGCGTAGGTGTTGGTGCCGCCGAGCACCAGGGTGCCGGCAAAGCCGGTGGGGATTGACTTGGTCAGGCCGCCGCTGGTGCCATTGGCATTGGTGATGATGCCGTTATAGATCAGTGTGGTGCTGGTGGCCACGCTGAAGGAGGCGGCGGTGTTGCCGTTGATGGCAATGCCGCGGTTGGCGGCAAGGGTCAGATCAGCGGTGGAGGTCAGCGTGCTGCCACTGGCAAGGGTGATGTTGCCGGGGGTCGCCGAACCCGGCACGGCCCCGAGCGCCCGATCATTGGTGATGGACAAGGTGCCCGCGCTGACGGTCGTCCCACCGGAGTAGCTGCTGGTCGTGCCGGAGAGAATGAGCGTGTTGGTGCCGGTCTTGTTCAGGCTAACCGTGCCGCCGCCGTTGGTGACAATTCCGCTGAACGTGCTGCTGGAATTGCTGCCGCCATTGTCCGCAGTCAGCGTCGCCGTTCCGGACTGGGAGTTGGTGATGGTGCCCGCGCCGGTGAGCAGGTTGACCGACGCACTGAAATTGTTGAGATCCAGAGTGCTGGTCACGGTGGTGGTGCCGTAGCCCACGCCGGAGGGAATGGCTGCCGCGTTGCCGAGTTTCAAAGTGCCGGCACCGATGGTGGTGTTGCCGGAGTAGGAATTGGCGACGCTGAGCGTCAACGTGCCGAGGCCCGCTTTGCTGAATCCCCCTGTTCCAGCGATGGCACTGCTGGCGAAGGAAACGTCGTTGCCATTGGTATCGATGGCCGCACCACCACTGGCCGTGGTGGTGACGCTGCGGTAGGCGGTGACGTCCAGCGTGTTGCCGGTGGCAAACTGCAAGGTGCCGCCATTGAAGGCGATGGTGGTGCCCGTGCCCAAATTGCCAAGGTTGGCAAAATTGAGGCTGCCACCCGTGAGATTGGTCGTTCCGGAATAGGTGTTGCTGCCGGTGAGGGTGAGGATTCCGGCAGCGGTTTTGGTAAAGCTGCCGGTGCCGGCACCGTTGTTGGCGATGATCCCGGCGTAGCTGACGGCATAGCCATTGGTATCGATGGTGCCAGCGCCGGTGCCGGAAGTCGGCCCCACCGCGATGCCGCGGTTGGTGTCCAGAGTCGTGGCGACGCGAAATTGCAGTGTTCCGCCATCCAGCACCAGTTTGCTGGGCGTCGCGCTGCCGGGTGCAGGGCCGAGGGATGTGTCCAGGCCGATGGACAGGATGGCTCCGCCGGTGACGGTCGTCTTGCCGGTGTAGGATTGAGCAAGGTTGATGACCACGCTGCCGTTGCCGTTGGTCAAGCCCGATCCGACCATCACATCGTTGCTGTTGATTAGCGTATTGGCTTTTGTCAGGGTCAACGTGCCACCGCCGCCGCCGAGACGGTAGGTGTTGCCCGCGCCAACCGTTAGTTTGGTCGAGTCGCCGGTGAAGCTGCCGGTGGAGCCACTGCCCAGATACCAATATCCCTGTCCTGCCCCGGAACCAAAGCTGCTCAGGTCGATGGGATTGAGCGGGGTGGTGGCCGAACCGTAACTAATCCCGTTGTTGATGCTGAGCACCCCGCCATAGCTGCCGGTATTGTCCGTGAACAGGCCGGTCAACTGCGTCTGGGTCAGCGTCGTGCTGGAAAATCCAATGCCGCCCAAGGCGGTGGCGGAACTGGCCACTGTGATGGTTTGATAGCCGCCCTTGTTGGAGGGGTCGCTGAGGGAAAGATTGCCGCCGGCGGTGACGACAATGTTGTTGGTGTTGCTATTGGTGCCGAGTGGCGTGCCGCTGGCCACCGTCACATTGATCAAGCCGCCGCTGACGGTGGTGCCGCCGGCATAGGTGTTGGCCGTATTGGACAGGGCCAGCACGCCGACGCCCAGTTTGGTGAGCGAGCCAGCGCCCGAGAGGACCCCGCTGAGGGTGGTGTTGCCAAGGCCTTCGACGAGCAGGTTTCCCCCCAGGCTCACTGTCCCGCTGATGACCAGCGTCTTGGTGCTGGTCGACACCTCCACTTCGCCGCCTCCGGCGCGGACATCCAGGCTCCGGCTCAAAGTTCCACCCGAGGCTGAATAGTACAGTGCGCCCGTGGTTGAGGTGTCACCCAGGATGATCGCGGAAGTGGCGCTGCCCAGGTTGCTGCTGCCGTCACTGAGGTTGTTGGTGGAAATTTTGCCGTTCTGGATCCAGGTGCTGCCGGTGTAGCTGTTGAGAGTGCCGGAGAGCGTCAGCGTTCCGCTGCCAATTTTGGTCAGACCGCCGCTGCCCGAAATGATGCCCGCGTAGGCTGCCGGACTGGAGTTGTTCGCTCCGACGCTCAGGGTGAACGACTGCAAATTCACGTCGCCGCCGGTCGTTCCGCCGCCGTACAACGAGCCAATGGTTTCGTTCGCATTGAGCAGCAAGCGGGCCCCGCTGATATTGCCGAGGGTCACCGCACCGCTATCGGCGATGGCCGAGCCGTTGGACAGCGCCAGGGTGCCGGCGGAAATCGTGGTGAGGCCGGTGTAAGTATTGGTGCCGGCGAGCGTGAGGGTGCCCACGCCCACTTTGGTCAAAACCAGCGAACTGGCACCATCCACCAGGGTGCCGCTGAAAGTGCTTATGGCGTCGAAATTGCCGACGGTGAACACCCCGGCGGTGACGGATGAGTTGGTCACCGTTCCCGAACCGGACAGACCGTTGATGCTGGCATTTACCCCGGTGCGACCGTTGATGTCGAGGGTGCCATTGACGATCACATTGCCTTTGCCCGTGCCCACGGGCAGGATGTTGTCGCCACCCAAAACGAGGCTGCCGGCGGAAATGGTGGTGTCGCCGGAATAGCTGAGGCCATGGCTCAGGGTGAAGATTCCGCTGCCGACCTTCTCGAGGCCGCCAGTGCCTGAAATGAGGCCGCCGAACGAGGTGCTGCTGCCGTTGGCCCCGGTGGAGAGCGTGAACCCCTGCAAATTGACATTGCCGCCGCTGTTGTTGCCGCCGGCTAGCGAGCCGATGGTTTCACTGGCATTGAGCAGCAAGGTGGTGCCCGTCGCCGTCGCCAGCGAAACGGCGCTGCTGTCGGCGATGGCCGAGCCGCCGGACAGCGCCAATACGCCGCCTCCGGTCACGCTGGTGAGCCCGCTGTAGGTGTTGGTGCCGCTGAGCGTGAGGGTGCCGGTGCCGGTTTTGGTGAAGCCCCCGCTGCCGGAAATGACGCCGCCGAAGGTGGTGGAGGAATTGTCGCCGCCCGCGGTGAGCGTGTTGGTTTGCAGGCTCACAGTGCCGCCAGTGGTGCCGCCACCCGCCAGCGAACCGACGGTTTCGTTGAAATTCAAGCGCAAGACCGCCGTCGCGTCGTTGGCCAGTACCACCGCACTGGTGTCGGCGATGGCGGTTCCGGCGCTGTTCGCCAGGCTCAGGGTGCCACTGGCAATGGTGGTGGCTCCGGTGTAGGTGTTGATTCCGCTGAGGGTCAGAGTGCCGGCCCCGGATTTGGTCAGGCCAAACACGTTTTCATTGGCGGCGGTGCCGCCAAGAATGCCGCCAAAGCTCATGTCTGTGGCCGGGTTGAGCGTGAGGGTGGCGGCCAGCGACCTGCCATTGACCACGCGGTTGGTGCTGCCGGTGCCGGCAATGGCCAGTCCGGCAAGCGTCTGGCTGAAGCCGTTGAGGGCCAATTTGCCGTTGTTCGCGCCGCTGCCTAGGGTGACGAGCGTGTCGGTCGGCAGGGCGTTGGCCCGGCCGAGCATGAGGATGCCGTTCTGAATGTTGGTGCCGCCCGTGTAGCTGTTGGCCGCCGCGGAGACCAGCAGGGTGCCGGTGGAGGTGAGATTGAGCGCCCCGCTGCCGCTTAGGTTGCCGGAGTCGGTGTAGGTCAGGCCGGAATTGACCGCAATGGCGGCGGTGGTGTCGGTTAGAACGATGGCGCGCGGGGAGGCGAGGCTGGCGGTCACCTGCAAGGTGCCGGCGCCAATGCTCAGGGTGCCGGAGCTGGCGCCGAGGTTGCTGGCGAGGCTGATGGCGAGGGTGCCGCCGGCAATGGTGGTGCCGCCGGTGTAGGTGCTGATTCCGCTGAGGGTGAGGGTGGCCGTCCCGCTCTTGGTTAGGGTCAGATTGTTGTCGTTGCTGCCGCTGCCGCCAAGGATGCCGCCAAAGGTGCTGGGGCTGGTATTGTTGATGGTTAGAGTGCTCAGCAACGAGCTGCCGCCTGTCACGCGGTTGCCGGTGCCCCCGCCGGTGGTGACAATGCTGGAGAGTGTCTGGGAAAATCCGGCCAACTTGAGCACTCCATTGTTGTTGGATGAATCACCCAGGGTCACGGTGGCGGCGCTGTTCATGCTATTGCTGACCCCGAGGACGAGCGTGCCGTTCTTGATGTTGGTGGCACCGCTGTAGGTGTTGGATCCCGCGAGGGTCAGCGTGCCGACGCCGGTCTTGTTGAGGATGGCACCGCTGCTGCCGGTGATATTGCTGTTGATGGTGGTGTTGCCCGCGCCGCCCACGGTGAACGCTCCGGTGGTGGTAATGGCGACGTCGCCGCCGGCGCCGCTGAGGGTGAGGGTTTGTCCGGCCGTGGTGGTATCGATTTCACCTCCGCCGGCGCTTACCGCCAAGCCACGGGTGAAGGCAGCGGTGATTCCCGTATAGGACAGCGTGCCCGGATTGCTCGCGTCGCCCAGAATCACCGCCGCAGTGGAAGTGCCGAGAGCGTTGGCGAGATTGCCGACACTGATGGTGCCTTGGCTGATGGTGGTCGAGCCGGCGAACGAGTTGGTGCCGGAGAGCGTCATCGTGCCGACGCCGGTCTTGACCAAGCTGAAATTGTTCTCATCCGAGGTGCTGCCACCCAGGATGCCGCCAAAACTGCTGCTGGAGGCGATGTTCAGGGTGAGGTTGACGGCTGTGGCGTTGCCATTGACCACGCGGTTGGCGGTGCCGGTCCCGGCGGTCGTCAGGCCGGCGAGGGTCTGGACCAGCCCGTTCATTTTAAGCAAGCCGCTGGTGTTGGTGGAGCCGTCACCGAGGCTGAGCGTCGTTGCGGCTGGCAGCGCGTTGAGCACGCCGAGGATGCTGCTGCCGTTCTTGATGGCGGTGGTGCCGGTGTACGTGTTGCCGCGGCCGAGGGTCAGCACGCCACTGCCGGTTTTGATCAGGCTGCCGCTGCCGGAAATCACGCCCGAGTAGGCGGTGTCGGTGCCGGTGCCGCCGGTGGTCAGGGTAAACGCTTGGAGAGAGACGTTGCCGCCGGAGCCGCCGCCGCCCGCCAGCGAACCGATGGTCTCGCTGGCATTGAGCAACAGGATGGCCCCGGAAGTGTTGTTCAGGGAAACCGCCCCGGTATCCAGGATGGCCCGGCCGCCGGAAAGCGCCAGCGTGCCGGCCGTGATGGTCGTCGTCCCGGTATAGGTGTTGGTGCCGGAGAGCGTCAGCACGCTGCCACCGGATTTGGTCAGCGCCAGGGCCTTGCCGCCACTGCCATCTTGGACAACCCCGGCGAAGGTCTTGTCGGCCGTCTGACTGACGGTGAGCGTGGCGGCCGACGTGAAGACGTTTTCGATGACGACGCTTCCCGGGGTCGGGTCGGTGGCCAGCGAGCCGATGGTCACGCTGCCGATGTTGAGTTGCAGTTTGGTGGGATTGGGTGCGTTGGCACCGAAGGTGATGCTGTTAGGTGTGGTGCTGTTCAGGGCGCCGGCACTGGCGAGTTGCAGGATGCCGTTGTTGATGGTCACCCCGCCGGTGAACGTGTTGCTGCCGCCCAGGGTGAGGGTGCCGCTGCCGATTTTGGCGAATGCCAGCGTGCCGCTGCCATTTTGGATGACGCCGTTGAAGGTTCCTCCTCCATTGTTGCCCCCGACACTGAAGGTGATGGCGCCGGCCGCTCCCGAGGTGATGGTGCCGGTGCCAGACAGTCCATTGACCGATCCATTGGCACCGGCGCTCTGGCCGTTCAAGTCGAGGGTGGCATTGACCACCACATCGCCCTTGCCGGGGCCGGTTGGGATGGCCGACGCGCTGCCGAGTTTCAAAGTGCCCGCAGTGACCGTGGTGGTGCCGGTGTAGCTGTTGGCCCCGGAGAGCACGAGCGTGCCCGTGCCCGCTTTGGTGAGCCCCCCGGTGCTGCTGGCGCCATTGCTGGCGATGACGCCGCCGAAGGTCAGGATCGTGCCGGTTGCCACATCGAAGGTGCCGGCCCCAATGCCGCTGGTCCGGCCGACGTTGATGCCGCGGTTCGGGTTGAGCGTAAAACTGCTGGTGGTGGCCAGCGTGCCGGTGTCATCCAGCACCAGGTTGCCGAGTCCCAGCAAGGCCGATGCGGGGGCGCTGCTCAGATTGGCATCCTGGCTGATGGAGAGGGTGCCGCCGGTGGCTACTGACGTGGCACCGGTGTAGGTGTTGACGCCGGAGAGCGTTAGCATCCCCGCGCCGGCCTTGGCGAGCCCGGCGGATCCGGCGATGACTGAACTGATGGTGGCGGAGACGCCGCTGCCGGTGGTGAGCGTCGGGGTGGTGCCGTTGAGGGTCAGAGTGCCGCCACTGATGGTGTAGCCGGTGGTGTTGAACGCGATGTCGTTGGCGGTCACGCCGACCACGGTCACCGTGCCGGCCGCGCCGCCAAACACCCCGTCGTTGTCGGTGCCGGTGCTCGGCCAAACGACGTCCGCCGCGCCATTCCACCAATTGGCCGTGGTGGTGTCCCAGTTGCCAACACCGCCTTGAGCCCCCGCCGTGCCGACGCCCGAGCCATCCCAAGCCAAGGATCCGGCGTTTGCCGAGTGCGCTGCCAGCAAGGCCGAGATGGCGGCGGCCAACGAATTCAAACGGGCGAAACGGGACGCGAACGGGACTTTCATGTGGGGCTGCTTTTCGGAGGGTCCGGCTGCCGGATTACCAAAAATCGAGCCAAAAAACCTCCGTTGCCGACCACTAAGACGGAATTAACCAAATCCGTCTATGAGACCATGGTCTCATGATGCAAGCCTGCCCATCAGAAGCGGGCGACGGCTGCGGCTGGATTGGCCTCAGTCAACCGTCGGAAACGTGCTGCCACACTTTGCCGCCAGTTGCATCAACTCGGCCACCGAGACGACCCCCATTTTTGCCATCACTCGTCCGCGGTGCACTTTGACGGTCTTTTCGGCCGTGCCTAACGCGGCGGCAATCTGCTTGTTGAGCTTGCCGGTGGCCACGTGGGCCAGCACCATGCGTTCGCGTGGCGTGAGACTTGCGATACGGGCACGGATGAAGTCGCGCTCAAGGCGCTTTTGCCGCGCCTTGCGGTCGTATTCGAGGGCTTTGTGGATGGCTAGCACCAAATCTTCGTGGCAGGCCGACTTGGTGAGGAAATCCACCGCTCCGCCCTTCATCGCCTGCACGCACATCGGCACGTCCGCGCGGCCGGAGTAAAAGATGATCGGCAGATCGCTGCCGAGTGCGGCGAGTTGCTCCTGCACATCCAGGCCGGTGAGAACCTCCATTTCCATGTCCAGCACCAAACAGCCGGGCACGGCGGGATTGTACTTGGCTAGAAATTCCGCGGGCGCGGCAAATTCTGCCACCACGAAGCCCGCAGCACGCAGTCGGAGGCCAACCATCTTGAGAATGGCGGCCTCGTCATCCACTAGGAAAATTATGGGGGTTGGAGCTGTCATTTTGGCAGTGCGACTGGCCAATCGGGGTGAATTATGAATCCGTGGCAGTCCCGACGACCCCTCAGACGCTAACTGGACACCCTGTCCGCGCAAGTGAAATTTGCAGCTCTGCCACGGAATAAATGAGATTTTGTCCCTTGTAAAAAAAATTCGATTCGACCATGGCGGCGGTGGCGCTCTGGCCGGCCCCCGCCCCGATCGGCGGTAAAGCAAATTTTTTATTGCGCAAGCAGTGGGGATCCTCTAGGTCATGTGCGGCCGGTCTGACGGGCCGCCCGAGTTGTTCACTGAGCTGATTGAATCCGCCATGTCTGAAACCCTCTCCTACCCACAAGTTTGCCGGATGCTGCAGGCTGCCGTCGAACAAATCCGTGCCAACCACGAAATGCTCTCCCGCCTCGACGCCGCCATCGGCGATGGCGATCACGGCAGCACCATCCTGCGCAGCATGGAAGCCGTCGCCAAGGCGATTGCCGACGCCTCGGGCAGCGACCTCAAGCCACTCCTTGCCAAAATCGGCTGGGACGTGATGGACTCGGATGGCGGCTCCACTGGCCCGCTTCTCGGCTCCTGGTTCATGGGCATGAGCGATGCCCTCGGCGATGAGGCCGATCTCGATTGCGCCGCGCTGGTGGCCATGTTCGCCGGGGGTATTCACAAACTCGCCAAACAAAGCCGCGCGGTGGTCGGCGACAAGACGATGATGGACGCGTTCCTGCCCGCCCTCGATGCGCTGCAATCCGCCGCGCCAACCGGCAACATCCGCCGCGCCCTCGAGCAAGCCGCTGCCGCCGCCGCCGCAGGGGCTGCCGCCACGACGCAATTCCGCGCCAAGTTCGGTCGAGCCCGCAACCTCGGCGAGCGCGTCATCGGCCACGCCGATCCTGGCGCGGTGTCCGTTTCCCTCATCTTCAAGGGCTTCAGCGAGGCGCTTTGAACCACTCACCTCAACTACTACCACCACCACCATGGCCGAACTCGACAACACCAAGGATGCCAACGATTACGGCATCGGCATCCCCGTCCAACAACACCCGTTCTTCCTCAAGGGCCTCGAACACGCCGATTGGGGCATCAAAGACCGCCTGAGCCGCATCTTCAACCCGATCTCCGGCAACACCGTGATGCTCGCCTTTGACCATGGCTATATCATGGGCCCCACCTCCGGCCTCGAGCGCATGGACCTGACCATCACCCCGCTCATCCAGTACGCCGATTGCATCATGTGCACCCGCGGCGCGCTGCGCTCGATCGTGCCACCCAGCTCTAACAAGCCGATCTCGCTGCGCTATTCCGCCGGCACCACCGTGCTCACCGACCTCAACGACGAGTGCCTGCTCGACATCGAGGATGCCATCCGCGTCAATGCCTCCGCTCTGGCAATCATGGTGGCCATCGGCAGCCAGCACGAGGCGGTCACCGTCAGAAACCTGGTACGCACCGCCGATCTGGGCGCAAAATACGGCATCCCGACCCTCGGCGTGACGGCAGTCGGCAAGGAGTTGGCGCGCGATGCCCGCTACCTCGGGCTGGCCAGCCGCGTCTGTGCGGAAAACGGCGCGACGTTCGTGAAGACCTACTATTGCGAGACGGGCTTCGAGCAAGTGGTGGCTGCCTGCCCGGTGCCCATCGTCATCGCCGGCGGCAAAAAACTGCCGGAGGATGAGGCGCTGGAGTTTGCCTATCAGGCGATCCAACAGGGCGCGGCCGGAGTCGACATGGGCCGCAACGTGTTCCAGTCCGAGCATCCCATTGCCATGATTCAAGCGGTGCGCGCCGTGGTCCATGACAAGTGCACGCCCACCGATGCCTTCGACCTCTATAACACCCTCATCCATCAGTAAATTTTTCTATTGTGTTCGGCGGAGTGCCGGATAGCCTCAGTCAAACGGTGGCTCCATAACGGGCCACCGGTTTGGTAGCATCAACCCACCAACAACATGAATATGACCCGTCGCAATCACCTGCAACTGCTGGCCGCAGCCGCAGGCACCGCCGCTCTGAGTGGCGCCTTCACCCTGGCCAAGGAAACCCCTACCATGAACCCGAAAAAAATCACCCTCCCGCAATACAAGAACGCCGACTTCTATGTGGACGGCAAGTTCCAGCCGGATGTCGCCAAGAAGGCCTATTTCGACATGATGGCAAAGCATGGCTATGACATGCACATCGAGAACGAAGCAAAATGGGCCTCGCCATTCTGGGTCAGCGACTTCGGCCTCGGCGATTTCGTCAACGTCGGTATGGGCGGCGTGTTCTGGGTCAACTCGCAAGAGGCCAATTACTTCGCCCACGAGATCTTCCTGCTGCCGGGCCAGATGATCGTCGAGCACGGCCACGCCGCCACCGACAAGGGCAAGGCCAAAATGGAAAGCTGGCACCCCCGCCACGGCAGCATCTATTGCTTCGGCGAAACCGGCGGTGACATCCCCGCCGGCGTGGTCCTGCCCAAGAGCCAGGAAAAGTTCATCACCGTGAAAAAGTGCGCCGAGGTCAAGCCCGGCGACATCCTCGCCCTCAACCGCGTGACCGCCAAACATTTCATGATGGGCGGTCCTTCCGGTGCCATCGTTAGTGAGTACGCCAGCTTCCATGATGGAGACGGCCTGGTCTTTACCAATCCGAGTGTGAAGCTCTAAGCGTTTGATTCCCGCAACGCCACCGCACATGAAAATGGAATTCCACCACATCGGCATCCCGACGAGCCAGCCGCAGCCTAACGAGATCTATCTTGAGTCCATCCAGCTCTACATCACCGACGCCACCCAAAGCCCGCATCGCATTGAGTGGACGCGCGCCGAGCCCGGTTGCCCGTTTCCCGAGGTGCTCAAGACCACCGCCCACGTCGCCTACAGCGTGGACAACCTGGAAGCCGCCATCGCCGGCCAGGACGTCATCTGGCCGCCTTTCGAACCGCTGCCCGGCATCCGCTGCGCCTTCATCCTCGATGACGGCGCGCCGGTCGAATACCTCGAGTTCGCTAAATAATCCCTGCCCGCAGTTACCACCATGGCCATGAAAAAATTCATCAACGACCCCAAGAACCTCACCAAGGAACTGCTTGAGGGTTTTGCCATCGCCCACGGCGACATCATCACCATCAAATCCGATAAAATCGTCTGTCGGGTCCAGCCCAAGCCGGCTAACAAGGTTGCCGTCGTCACCCTCGGCGGCGCCGGCCATGAGCCGGCCCTCAGCGGCTTCGTCGGCGAAGGCGCGCTGGACTTCTCCGTCGTCGGCGACATTTTCGCCGCGCCGGGGCCGCCCAAGGTGTTGGAAGCGCTGCGCCTCGCCAAGCGCGATGCCGGCATCTTGTTAGTCGTGCTCAACCACGCAGGCGACGTCATGAGTGCTGACATGGCCACCGAGATGGCAGACAAGGAAGGCATTCTCTATCGGAAAATCCTCACCCACGAGGATATAGCGCCCGGTGCCGATGCCCCCGCCGAGGACCGCCGCGGTCTGGTCGGTTGCTGTCCGCTCTACAAGATTGCGGGGGCCGCCGCGGAAGCCGGCAAGAGTCTCGATGAGGTGCATGCCATCGCCACCCGCTTCAATGACAACATGGCAACTCTCGCGGTGGCGATGCGCACCGCCACCCATCCTTCCAGCGGCCAGACGATTTTCGAACTCGCCGAGGATGAGATGGAAATCGGCATGGGCCAGCACGGCGAGGCAGGCACCGGTTCTAGCAAAATCCTCAGCGCCGACCAGACTGCCGAGTTGATGTGTTCGCGTCTCGTCGCCGCGGTTAAGGCCAAGGCCGGCGACCGCTTGCTGCTGGTCATCAACGGTGCGGGTGCCACCACGCTCATGGAGATGTATATCGTGTTGCGCGGCTGCAAGAAGTACCTCGACGCCCAAGGCATCAGCATCGCCGCATCCCATTGTGGCGAGTGGCTCACGGTCCAGGAAATGGCCGGATTCCAGATGTTTGCCGCCAAGATGGATGACGAGTTGCTGGAATACTACAACGCCCCGTGCCAGACCCCGGCAC
>CAIVSK010000379.1 GCA_903908495.1 Akkermansiaceae bacterium | reverse complement strand
TCGCGGCGAAAATGCCTGGGGCAGCCCGGCCACGCCCGCAGGGATGAGCGCCGCGGAGGTGTACCGCTGCTGGTTGTTTGAGGACGGCCGCCAGCCCACGGACGCGGCAAGCGGAGCCGCCGACAGCGGTGGCAGCGGCGGCGGAGCGAAGAAGCGGGCGGGATTTTCCAGCGAAACGACCGCTGCGGAGAAACAACGGAAAGGGAAGTTGGGGCGCGCGGCATTACTGCGCTGTCGGCTGCGGTATTTCACCGACGGACTGGTGCTGGGCACGAAATCCTACGTGGACGGGGTGTTTGCGCAGTTTCGCGGGCAGTTCGGGCCGAAACGAACGAGCGGCGCGCGGGCGCTGCGGGAAGACGCCCAGGGCGGCCTGTTCACCGCCCGCAAGTTGACGGTCAGGACGGTGGAATGAGGGCTGGTGGTCCGTGTTGCTTGATTTTACTTCAGCAGAGCTCCGTGTCTGAGTGGTTGTTTGGCCGCTAGTTACCGCAACTTAAAGGAATTGAACTTGCTCGCACTATTGTCAAAATCGATGTCGTTTAGTGAGTTCTGATCTTGCCACGCCGGTGGTATGGGCCGATGGCCAGTATGATGCGTGTCCGGACGAGACGGCGCGGCATGCCGATGCCGCCATCCTCGGTGAAGCCGAACCGGTGTGGCCGCAGGTGATGGCCGACCTGCGGCGCAACGGCCTGCAAACGCGTTACGACGCGCGTGGGCTGGGCTTTGATTTCCGCGAATCCCCGAATGCTTGCGCTGGTTCACCGAATCGGACATCGGCGTGGCGCGCGACGCGCAGCTGCTGCTGCTCCCCGAAGACGCCAGCGGAAATTGCAGCGGGCGCGGGCCTGGGTTTTCCCGAGCTCCAGCCATGCGTTGGGGTTTCTACGGCGTGGCCGCGAGTCGGCAATTTGTCCGGCCAATGAATAAATCCGGATGGAACTCCCGTAGCGGGTAATTCATGCTTCGGCAGGCACCCCCCGGAGGCATCATTTACCATGACGACAAAACACCTGACTATTCCCGCCGTGCTGATTTTAGCGCACGGAACCCGCTGTGCGGCAGCCACCTATGCGGAGGATGTGGCATTCCTGAAAAAGCACACCGACATCATCGAGTTGGCTGACGGCCAAGCCCGGGTTGCCATCGCGCCGGCCTACCAAGGGCGGGTGATGACGTCCAGCGCCACCGGCAGTGCTGGCGGCGGCATTGGCTGGATCAACCCGGATGTCATCGCGGCGGGCATCAAACCGGAGGCTGAACGTGAGGGCCTGGCCCGGCACATTCATGTGTTTGGCGGTGAGGAGCGCCTGTGGTTCGGCCCGGAAGGTGGCCCGTTTTCATTGTTTTTTGCCGGCGGGGCTGAGCAGAAATTTGACAATTGGAAAACCCCGGCGGCCGTCGACACCGAGGCGTTCCGAGTCGTGGGCAAGCCGCAAGCCAAGATGGCCCGCTTCAGCGCCTCGATCAAACTCCCCAACCGCAAGGGCACCGTTTTCAGTATCGAGGTGGATCGCAGCGTCTCGCTTGCCGCGCCAGACACGCTCGCGGAACTCTGTGGCGGCAAACTTCCCGAAGCCATCGAGGCAGTCGCCTACACCACCCGCAACACGGTGAAAAACACCGGCGACGCGGCCTGGACAAAGGCATCCGGCGCGCCGTCGATCTGGATTCTCGGGATGTACAAGCCGACTCCGCGCACCACCATCGTGGTACCCTTTCGCAGCGGCGAGGAGAGTGACCTGGGACCAAAGGCGACGACGGATTACTTCGGTAAAATTCCAGACAGCCGCCTTGTGTTGACCGATGCGTGCTTGTTCTTCAAGGGCGACGGCATCGAGCGCGGCAAGCTCGGCATTTCGCCGAAGCGCTCAAAAGGCTTGGGCGGCAGTTGGCAGGCGGATTCCGGGGTGTTGACCTTGGTGAAGGTCCACCCGTCGGAAAATTCCGCTAGCAAGGCGTGGCCCTATGTCGATTCCCAGTGGCGCGAGGATGTCAATCCGTTCGGCGGCGACGTCATGAACTCGTACAACGATGGTCCGCCGGAACCGGGAACCAAAGCGCTGGGCCCATTTTACGAACTCGAGACCTCAAGTCCCGCGCTTCTCCTCAAGCCCGGCGAATCGTATTGCCACACCCAAACGACGATCCATCTGACAGGGAACCGTGCCGCTCTCGACGCCATCGCCAAGGGCACGCTCGGCGTGGGCCTAGAGGGCATCGAAAAAGCCTTGCCGTGATTAGCGGTTCCTCCTTTGGCTGGGCCGCTGTTTGCGTCGGCGGGCAGGATGCCCAATACCGCGGCCTTAGCACTTACTCATACCAAATCGCAGCGTCAGGCTTGTCAGAGTGATCACACCACCCATCACCGCACCTCCTCATGAAACCGATCCACACGCTCCTCGCCGGGCTGGCCGTCCTCACCAACGGGCTGCTGGCGCAAGGCAATCTCGAACGGGATTTTGCCAACCCACCGGACGCCACCCGCCCCCGCTGTTATTGGTACTGGATGGATGGCAACATCACCAAGGAGGGCATCACCAAGGATCTTGAAGCGATGAAGCGCGTCGGCATCGGCGAGGGCTACATCGGCGTCATCAGCGGCCAGAGCGGAGCCACCCCCAACCCGGATCCCAAGGCCCTGACCGATCCGTGGTGGGGCTTCATCGAGCACGCGATCCACGAAGGCTCGCGCCTCGGGGTGGACATCGGGGTGTTCAACTCGCCCGGCTGGAGCCAGTCGGGCGGCCCCTGGGTCAAGCCCAGCCAGGCAATGCGCCATGTCGCGCTGCCGGAAACCCGGCTTCACGGGCCGCAGCACTTTGAGGGCAAGCTGTCGGCCCCCGCGGGCGACTTTCAAGACCTCGCGGTGCTGGCGTTCCCGCTGCCGGCCGGCGAAGGCGAATTGGCGAAAATCAGCGCCCGCACACCCACGACGGTGAGTTTCGAAATGCCCGTGCCATTCACCGCCCGCAGCCTGACGGTGCGGCCACCCGGTGCCATCAACGTCGCCGCCGAATTGCAGGCGTCAGATGACGGCAAGCTCTATCGGACGATCAAGAAATTCACCATCGACCGCCACAATCTGGCGGTCAACGTCGGCCCAGTGCCATTGGCACCCATCGTGGCGGCGTTTCCAGCCACCACCGCGCGGTTTTTCCGGCTAAATTTCTCAGCGGGCTGCGACCCTGGCGACCTCCAGCTCGCGGCGGCGGCGAGGATCGAAAGCGTGGCCGAAAAGTCGTTGCAAAAGATGTTCCAGGACCCCCTGCCCCCCTTCGACTTTTACCAGTGGCCGACCCAGGCGGAGCCCGATCTCGCAACCTTGGCGCTCCAGCCCCAGGCCGTGCGCGACCTCAGCAAAATGCTCACCGCCGACGGCACCCTGCGCTGGGACGTGCCGGCCGGGGATTGGATCGTGCTGCGCACCGCGATGGTTCCCACAGGCACCAAAAATTCGCCTGCGCCCGAGGAGGCGACCGGCCTGGAAGTGGACAAAATGAACCGCGCCGCGCTCAAGACCCACTTCGATGCCTACATCGGCAACCTCCTCAAACGCATGCCCGCCGCCGACCGCAAGGCGTGGAAACACGTCGTGGCCGACAGCTATGAAATGGGCCCGCAAAATTGGACCGACGGCTTCGGCGCCGATTTCCTCAAGCGCTATGGCTACGATCCGCTGCGCTTCCTGCCGGTGCTCACCGGCCGCATCGTGGGCAGCGTCGACCAATCGAACCGCTTTCTGTGGGACCTGCGGCGGTTGGTGGCCGACCGCGTGGCACGCGATTACGTCGGCGGACTGCGCGACCTGTGTCACCAGAACGGCATGAAAATGTGGTTGGAAAACTACGGCCATTGGGGGTTTCCCGCCGAATTCCTGTCCTACGGCGGCGCCTGTGACGAGGTCAGCGGCGAGTTCTGGGTCAGCGGCGATCTGGGCCGCGTCGAACTGCGCGACGCGGCATCCGCAGCGCACACCTATGACAAACCGATCGTGTGGGCGGAGGCTTTCACCGGCGGGCCCGCATTCGTCAACACGCCCCGCGATCTGAAAGCCCGCGGCGACTGGGCATTCTGCGAGGGCATCAACCAGTTCGTGCTTCACGTTTACATCCACCAGCCGCGCGAGGACCGCAAGCCTGGCATCAACGCCGGATTTGGCACCGAGTTCAACCGCCACAATACCTGGTTCGAGCAATCGAAGTCGTGGATCGACTATCAACGCCGTTGCAGCGTGATGCTGCAGGCTGGCAAGCACGTGGCCGACGTCGCCTACTTCATCGGCGAAGACGCGCCGAAAATGGCCGGTGCCCAACAACCGCCGCTGGCCGCGGGACATGACTTCGACTATATCAATGCCGACGTGATCGAAAACCGTCTCAGCGTCAAAGACGGCCGCTTTATCCTGCCCGATGGGATGAGCTACCGCCTGCTGGTCCTGCCGCAATCGACCACGATGCGCCCGGCCTTGCTACAAAAAATCCGCGAACTGGTGGCAGCCGGCGGCTCGGTCCTCGGTCCAGCCCCGGAGCACTCGCCGAGCTTGGAAAACTTCCCGGCCTGCGATGCTGAGGTCAAAAAAATCGCCACCGAGCTGTGGGGAGGCGGCCGGGTGCTGCATGACATCGGTCTGGCGGAAGCATTCCAGCGCCTCAATGTGCCGGCCGATGTGATCGTCCCCGAAGGCATGCTGTGGAAACACCGACAGGACGCTGCCACCGATATCTATTTTCTATCAAATCAAAAGGCGCAGGCCCGCTCCGAGACGATCTCATTCCGCGTCAAGGACGGCGCGCCCGCCCTGTGGTGGCCGGATAGCGGCAAGATCGAGCCGCTGCCATTCACGGTCAAGGACGGGCGCACGACGTTGTCGCTGAATTTCGATTCGGCCGGATCTGTGTTTGTCGTGTTCGGGCGCAACGTTGCACCACCAACCGCCATCACCGCCAAAAATAGCGGTAAACTCGAAATCCGCCACGCCGTGTATGAGGCGGTCGACGGTGCCGGCTCGCTCGATGTGACCGCCCGCCTAACAGCCGCCATCCACGACGGCCGCTTGAGCCTCGCCGCCGCCAACGACGCCCTCGGCGGCGAACCGGCGCTGCTGCACGTCAAGCAACTGCGGGTCGATTTTGTCAGCAATGGCGTCGCCGGCAGCGTGACGGTCGCCGAGAACGGCTGGCTGCAATTGCCGCCCGGCCAGCCCATCGCCGGCCCCTGGCAGGTCAAGTTCCCGGACAAGCGCGTGGCCTTCGACAAGCTCATGTCCTGGACCGGGCATGCCGACGCCTCTATCAAATATTTCTCCGGCTCCGCAACTTATACTAACAATTTCAAAATCACCGATGTCAAATCCCGGGTCACCCTGGACCTCGGCCAGGTCGAAAAAATGGCCACCGTCAGCGTCAACGGCCGGGCCTTCCCCACGCTCTGGACCTACCCGTATCGCATCGATATCACCAGCGCGCTCAAACCGGGCACCAATGAGCTGGCAGTAACCATCACCAACCCGTGGAACAACCGGCTCGTCGGCGATGCCGCCCAACCGGCGAAGCAACGCCAGACGTCGATCACCACCCCGTCGGTGAATGCCGCCACCCCGCTGCAGGCCGCCGGCCTCCTCGGTCCGGTCACACTCATCCAGGAGTGAGACACCTCAGCCCACCAACCCACCATGCATGATATGAATTCGTTCGTTAGAGTGTCACTTTCCGCCCTGTTTTTGGCGGCAGTGTCCGGCCTCGGCCTGCCTCTCGCACTCGCCCAGGCAGCGCCGCCGCCAGCCGCGCCCGGAGTTACCTCCTATCGCGACTTGTTCCCGGACACATGGGTGGCCAATGATGCCCTCGGCCGCAAACTCCCGCTCCAGGATGCCGTCGGACCGCTCAAGCGCGGCCAACGCCGCGTGGTCGGCATGTTTTATGTCACCTGGCACAGCGACCCGGCGCATAACTTGAAAAGCCCGTATAGCGGGGACGTCAGCCGCGTGCTGGCCACCGACCCCAAGGCCCGTCTGGATGCCAAGCATCCGCTGTGGGCCGAGGGATCGTACCATTGGGGCGAACCGGAAGCCGGGTATTTTCTGAGCAAGGATGAATACGTCATCCGCAAAGATATGTCGATGCTCGCCGATGCGGGGGTGGACGTGCTGGTGATGGACGTCACCAACGCGGTGCGCTACTGGAGCGAGTGGGAGGTGATCTTTTCGGTGATGGATAAGATGAAGGCCGAAGGCAGCAAGGTGCCCCAGTTTTGTTTCTGGGCATTCAACGGTCCGGTCATCTCCGTGGTGCAGGACTTGTATGATAGGATTTACAAGACCCCGCAGCACCAGGACCTGTGGTTCAGTTGGGACGGCAAGCCGTTGCTGCTCTATAACGGGACACCCGCTGCCGATGCCAACGGCCAAGGGGTGCAAAACCCCAATCCACACCATGATGCCGCCGCCAAGACCGACCCGCAGAACCCACATTATGGCGACCCCGATTTCACCGAACCGTTCTACAAGGACTATACCAAGGAAGTGAAGGGGTTCTTCACCCTGCGCACCATGTGGTGGGGATACCACGATTGGGCCGGCAAGCGCTTTGTCGGCACCGAAGACAACTGGAGCTTCGGCTTGGACCTCGGCAATGCACTGGTCAAAGCCATGAAACCCGACGAACTGGTATCCACTCACCAGGGGAAAAAGGAGGAGGCGGCGGTCACCCCGGCCCAACATCCCTCCAGCCTCGTCGGCAAGTCATGGACCCGGGAATCCGGCGAGCCGCCCTTGAACGAATTCGATTTGCCGGAACCCACCATGGTGCCTTGGCTGGGCAAAAAGGTCGAACATCCCGAGGGTTACGGCTTGTACTTCCAAGAGCGCTGGAACGAGGCCATTGCCAGCGATCCGCAGTTTCTCTATATCAATGACTGGAACGAATGGACGGCCGGCAAATACCCGCCAACCGGTGGCGCGACCACTCAGTTCATGCGGCGCGACAGCTCGTACTTTTTCGTGGACCAGTACAATTCCGAGTTCAACCGCTGCATCCAACCGATGAAGGGCGGATACACCGATAACTATTACATGCAAATGGTCGCAAACATCCGCCGCTACAAGGGGGCCCGCCCCATTCCGGAATCCATCGGCATCCACCCGATTAAAATCGATGGCGATTTCTCCGATTGGGCGGACGTCAAGATCGAGTACCGAGACACCGCCGGAGATACCTTCCACCGCGACTATGACGGCTATGGCGGACTGCATTATAACAACGACACCGGCCGCAATGACATCGTCACCTGCAAGGTCGCCGTGGACAATGACCGGGTGTGTTTCCTGGCGGAAACCAACGCGGCGCTCACCCCCCACACCGGCGACAACTGGATGCTGTTGCTGATTGATTCCGACCACAATCCTAACACAGGTTGGTATGGCTATGACTATATCATCAACAAGAGCGTGATGGATGACAAAACCACCACACTCCGGCATTACGAACCGAATGCCCCCGGCGGCCCGTGGGTCGAGGTGGCTCACCTCAACTACCGCTACGCCGGCAAATCACTGGAACTGGCGGTGCCGCTCAAATTGCTGAACCTGACCGGCGACGCGTTCACCTTCGATTTCAAATGGAGCGACCATCCAAGCGACTTGAACGATCCGATCTCCCTGTGCACCAGCGGCGACACCGCGCCGAACCGCCGCTTCAACTACCGCTGCATCTGGAAGCGTTAGAAATGGATCATCGCCTTGATCACTCCGGTGGCGGGCAATGTCCAATGCGGGAATTCCTCCGCCACATTGGAGAATTCCGCGCGATGGGTGATCCACGGAGTCGTGTCAATGCGGCCGCTTTCCATCAGGCCGACGATGCGGGAAAAATCCGCGGGCTCGGCATTGCGGCTGGCCAGCAACGTCATTTCGCGCTTGTGGAAATTCGGGTCGTTGAATGTCACGTCGCCCTGAAACAGCCCGACGAACACCACCCGGCCACCCGCGGCCTGATAGTTGAAGGTCGCCGCCATCGACTGCGGATTGCCCGTCGCATCCAACACCGCAGTCGGCAACTCGCCCTCGGTGATGCGCTGCAAGGCATCTAACACCGGCTCGTTGGCCGCATTGATGACATGCGCGACGCCGAGCTGGCTCTGGCAGAATTCCAGGCGCGCGGCGTTGACGTCCAACGCGATGACCCGCGCGCCGGCTTCCACTGCAAACTGCATCACCGCCAGCCCGATCGGTCCGGCACCAATCACCAGCGCATATTCATCGCGCTCCAGCCGCGCCCGTTCCACCGCGTGGCAACCGATGGCCAGCGGCTCGACGAGGGCGAGTTGGTCGAAGCTGAGAGTTGCCGAGGGATGCAACTTGTGGGCGGGTACGAGCAACTGCTCGCGCATGCCGCCGTCGCAATGCACACCTAACACCCGGAGATCAACGCAGCAGTTGGGCTTGCCCCGCCGGCAGGCGACACATTTGCCGCAGTTCAGATAGGGCTCGACGGCACAGCGATCGCCTACAACCACGTTGGAAACTCCCGCTCCCGTCGCGACCACCTCGACGCCGAGTTCGTGACCCAGAATGCGCGGATAGGTGAAGAACGGCTGCCGGCCCGCAAAGGCGTGCAGGTCGGTCCCGCACACCCCAATGCGGTGGACGCGCAGCAGCGCCTCGCCGGGGCCGGGCGCGCCGGGGAGAGGCGTTTCGAGCGCGACGAGGGTGCCGGGTTGTTCAAGTCGGAGCGTCTTCATGGGCAGGTCGGGTGGTTCTCGGGGCGGCCCTGTGCCCAGGTGGCGTCAAGCAGCGGTTGCAGCACGGCGCGCACTTCGGCAAGCAATTCCTCATCCATCGGCTCGTCAATGTCCCGGATGTTTTGCTCAATGCGCCGGGGATCGGCGGTGCCGACAATGGTGACCGGAATGTTTTCGTTAGAAACAGCAAACTGCAACGCGAGCCGGCTGATGTCGCCGCCGCGTGCGGCGCAGAGCTTGGCCGCTTCCGCGCAGAGTTCCTTCAACGCCGCCGGAGCGGGATGCCACGCGGGCGGCCCCTCGATGCTGAGCAGGCGCATGGCGATCGGCGCCGAATTAAAGATCGCCACTCCCCTCTCTTGCAGAAGCGGCAGCAACCCGACAAGCGCGGTGTCGTTGAGACAATAGTGGCAATACGACTGGATCTGATCGACCTCTACGTGCTCCATGACCAGCGGGAACAAATGCAGCGCCAAGCCGGTGATGCCCACAAAGCGGGCTTTACCCGCCGCCTGCACCCGCCGCAGGGCTGGGATGGTCTCGTTGATAATCTGTTGGATGTCGCCGAATTCCATGTCGTGAACCTGAATGAAGTCGACGTGATCCACGCCCAAGCGCACCAGGCTCGCGTCCACGCTACGCTCGACACAGGCGGCCGAATAGTCGCAATCAGACGGTTCCAGCCCGTAGCGCCCCACCTTGGTGGCGAGCAGATAGCTGTCGCGCGGAATCTCGCGCAGCGCCTTGCCCAGCACAGTCTCCGCCTTGGTGGCACCGTAGTAAGGCGCGGTATCTATCAGATTAATACCGTGCTCGATGGCCGTGTGCACACAGCGCAGTCCGTCGGCCTCGTCGATCTCGCGAAAGGCCGAGCCCAGCGAGGAACCGCCGAGTCCGAGGATGGACACATCAAGACCGGTGTTTCCCAAGCGGCGGTATCTCATACATACAGAGGTGTTAGATGACGATCCAACAGGTTGGAGGTCACGTTGTGGGCGATGATGTCCGCGTTGGCGAGCAAGGCGTCGGTGTAGCGGGAGCCCATTTCCGCGGCGACCTTGAAGGCCACGTGGATGAGCTGGCGGAAATGCCGGTTGTACTGCGCGCAGTCCGGGTCGTGGCGCAGCGCCGCGGCGTATTGCTCAGCCGACCAAGCATCCACTTCGCGCGCCTCCGGAAGCTGCGACGTGTCTATATCAATGACCGTCGCATAGGGGCCGGTGAGCTCGGCGAAGCGGCCGCAGGCACCGGCGTAAATCGCCTTGGCCACGGCCAGGCCTTCACCGCCGGACTCGGCCAGGCCGATGACCTCTTCCAGCCAGGTGGTGCCGGCGGTCTTGACGTGGAGGCCTGCGTCGTGCTTCTTGAGCAGGCGGTTGATGATCGGATAGAGCGAGAACTTGTCGCTGCCGGAATGGACGCTGAGTTTGAGTGAGGTGGGCAGGGCGAATTCGCCGATGGCATAGGCGATGACATACAAGTCCTCGTCGAATTCCTTCTCGAACTGAGCGAGGTCGCCGACGTAATCCACCCCCTTGTTGAAACGTCCGGTGAACTTCGGCGCGATGGTCTGCACCGGCACGCCTTCCTGCGCGAGCATCGCCAAAATCAAGAACAACTCCACCGGCGTCTGCGGCGTGTCGGTCTCATCCACCGACACCTCGACGACAAAGGTAGCCGCCCCCCTGTGCTCCGCGATGTGCCGATAGATGCGCCCGGCCTCCTGCATCGCGAGCAAGAACTTGGCAGCAGCCGCACGCACCACCTCCGTGGTGAGGATGACCGGCGAGGCGATCCCGGGAATGGGCAACTCGCCGTGGTAGTCATCCATGGCGGTGGCGAACGCACTCAGGCTGGCGGCGTCCGCCGGCTTGCCGGTGAAGTCCGCCACATCCAGGGTGAAGAAATTACTGCCTGCTAGAAACGGTGCCACCGTTTTCAGCCCGATGTGATCGGCATCCACATAATAGTCGCTGTACCAGCCCAGGGCAGCCACCGCCGCATCCGCTTCCGCGCGCAGATCGTTGGGATGGCTGTGGACGATGGTATGCTCGCGGTTGGACTTGTTCCAGGTGGGATAGACGGAAAATCCCGCGTCGTTGGCGAGCATGATGGCGCGAAGTTGCGCCAGGCCTTGATGGGCGAAGCGGTCGCCCATCCCGAAGGTGTGTTTTTGAATAGCCAGGAGTTTGTTCATTGCGTGGATCGACATCTGCTTGCGGCGCTATAGATGCATACAAGTGCAGTGTATTGCAATGGACAATCGTGACCCAGCCCAGAATTTTTTCACCTCCGCCAGGCACCGGGAGGCCCCCACCGGGTCATGCGCACAAGGGATGGCATGCGAGCGCCGCCCATCGCCCGGCCGAATCGACCGCCCACCGCCAAGATGACTGTCATACCACAAGACGGTTAGTTCCCGCCGTCCGGCGCGGTAATTTGCAGCGTGAATCTACCGCTCCACCCCTCCGCCCTAGTACCCCTCGGTGCCGCGTTGCTGCTAGCCAGCGGCTTGCAGGCCGCGCCGGCCATCATCACGGTGAGCGCCAATCAACCGGGAGTGAAGGTCAGTCCATCGCTGTGGGGCATTTTTTACGAGGAGATCAATCACGCCGGAGACGGCGGAATCTATGCCGAGATGGTGCAAAACCGCGCGTTCGAGGAGATGCAGGTGGCCGCCGGGGCCAGCATGCAGGGCGAGCAGATGGTCACACCCAAAGGCTTTAAACACCCCAAATGGTACAAAAACGAGCTGCACGCATGGTCCCTCATCGCCGAGGGCGGTGCCACCGCCACCATCGCGCTGGATGAGGCCAACCCGCTCAATGACCAGACGCCGCACTCGATGCGGCTGGAAGTCAAAGCGCCCGGCAGCCGCGCCGGGGTGGCCAATGAAGGCTACTGGGGCATGTCCGTCAAGCAGGGCGCCAGCTATGACCTGTCGTTCTATGCCCGCACCGAGGCTGATCTAACAATACTGGCACGATTGGAAAGTGCCGATGGCACGAAAGTTTACGCCAAAACCGAGATACCCGGGGTCACGGGAAAATGGCAGCGCCACGCGTGCAAACTGCTAGCCACAGGCACCGATCCGCATGCGCGGCTGGCGCTGTGCATTGCCGTGCCCGGCACGCTCTGGCTGGATGTCGTCTCGCTGTTTCCCAAGACCTACCACGAGCGTCCTAACGGGCTACGCGAGGACCTGGTGGAGCAATTGCAGGCGCTCAAGCCGGGATTCGTGCGGTTTCCCGGCGGCTGCGTGGTGGAAGGGGTCACCTTGGAAAACCGCATCCAATGGAAACGCTCCATCGGCGACATCGCCCGCCGGCCCGGCCGCTGGGACCTCTGGGGCTATCACAACACCGAGGGCCTCGGCTTCCACGAATATCTGCAACTCTGCGAGGATCTGCACTCCGAGCCGATGTATGTGATCAACGCCGGCCTGTCCTGCGCCTTCCGCAGCCCCGAAGTGGTCACCAAACCCGACGAGCTCCAACCCTATATCCAGGACACCCTCGACGCGCTGGAATACGCCAACGGCCCCGCCACCAGCAAGTGGGGCGCGGAGCGCGCCAAAAACGGCCACCCCGAGCCGTTCAAGATCAAGTACGTCGAAATCGGCAACGAAAACAGCGGCAGCCAGTATTTCAAGAACTATCGGCGGTTTTATGACGCCATCAAGGCCAGCTATCCCGCCATCATCACCATCGCTGACTGCCCGATCCCCAACGCACCGGTGGAAATCGTCGACGAGCACTACTACGTCGCCCCGCAATGGTTCTTCGCCAACGAGAAGAAATATGACAACTACAGCCGTAGCGGCCCCAAAATCTATGTCGGCGAATACGCCGTGAACAACAACGTGGGCTCCGGCAACCTGCTCGGAGCCCTGTCCGAGGCCGCTTTCATGATCGGCATGGAGCGCAACTCGGATGTCGTCACCATGGCGTCCTACGCGCCGCTCTTCGAGAACGTCAACAACCGCGCCTGGGCGGTGAACCTCATCCGCTTTGACAGTTCGCGCAGTACCGGGCGTTCATCCTATCATGTGCAAACCTTGTTCGGCGCCCATCGCCCCGATGTCACCCTCGCCACCAAGGTCGAGGAACCCGCCAATCCAGCACCGAAAAGCACTGGCGGCATCGGCGTCGGCACCTGGGGCACCCAAGCCGAATACAAGGACATCAAGGTCGAACAAAACGGCAGGACACTCTATCAAAGCGATCTCGGCAAGGGCAGCGCGGGCTGGAACCTGGTCAGCGGCGAGTGGAAAGCCAGCGACGGCGCGCTGCGGCAAAGCGCTGCGGGCGAGAACCTACTGGCCCTCGCCGGCGACCCGGCATGGACGGACTATACCCTAACACTCAAGGCGCGCAAACTAGGCGGCGCCGAGGGCTTCCTCATCCTGTTCCGCGTCAAGGATGCGGAGAACATGGCCCACTGGAATATCGGCGGCTGGGGCAACACCCGCTCATCCGTCGAAATTAAAGAAGGCGGCGCCAACCACGAAATCGCCGCCGGACCTAACGTTAAGATCGAAGCCAACCGTTGGTATGACATCAAGCTGGAAGTCAAAGCCGACAAGGTGACCTGCTCGCTCGATGGCAAACACATGCAGACAGCCAAGCTGCAGGCTCCCCAGCGCCAAGCCGGCGTCTATGCTCTGGGCGGCAGGGACGACAAGACCCACCAGATCATCCTCAAGGCGGTCAACCCGGGGCTCGGTCCGCTGGCGACCACCATCCGCATCAAGGGAGCCGCCACGCTCAAGCCCAAGGCCCGCGTCATCACCCTCAGCGGCGACCAACCTACCGCTGAAAACACGCTGGACGATCCCACCAAGGTGGTGCCCGTGGAATCGACCTTCGAGGGTGTCGCCCCGGAATTTCAATACACGCTCAAGCCCTATTCGCTGACCATTTTCCGCATCGACGCCGCCCCCTGAAGATCGTTCATCCAGCAACCGCCGGCACGGGCGGAAAGACCGTGAGTCAGGAGTCTCCAGTATCATTGTCCCAATGTTATGAATCCCACGCTTGCGCTAACCAAGTTGTTCCGTATGGTCCTCGCCGCCGCCCAAGCGTCGGCACTGTTGATGCCCTCTTCCGTTGCTGCCGCAACGGCCTGGGATGCATTGCAGGCTGGCAACCCGGTCATTCCAGGCTATTTTGCCGATCCGTGCAGCCGCAAGTTCGGCGACACCTATTACTTGTATGTCACTCCGGACGGTTGGGACGTCGGGCGCGGCCCCGCTGGCGTCTGGACTTCCAAGGACTATGTCAATTGGACCTGGCAATCCATGAATTGGCCCAAGACCGATTTCAAGTGGGCCCCGTCGGTGGTTCAGGTCCACGAGAAATTCTATATGTTCAGCAGCGTCCCCTGCCAGATTTGGGCAGCATCCGCCGAGAGTCCGACCGGTCCATGGACCAACCTCATGGGGGCGGAGGGCAAGGAAATGATTCCCGACCAAACTCCCAAAGGCTCGATCGTGCTCGATGGCGAGGCCTTTATCGATGACGATGAATCTGCCTATCTCTGGTACAGCACCTGGTGGCATCCCACCGTGGCCAAGCTCAAGCCCGACATGCACTCGTTTGATGGCGAGCCGATCCAGTATTTCAAGCATGACGCGCTGCCCAACCCGCCCAAGGGATTGGTGACCGGCTGCATGGAAGCCCCCTACATGTTCAAGCGCAAGGGACTCTACTATCTGATGTATTCGGACGCGATGTGCCAGGACTCCACCTATAACGTCAAATACTCCACCAGCAAATCGCCAACCGGGCCGTTTGACTACGACCCCGCCAAAAACCCCATCCTTGAGACCACAGATGACGATACCGTCGACGGCCCTGGCCACCACTCGATGTTGGTTGAAGGTGAGCGGGTCTACATTACTTATCATCGCCACGACAATCCCCACGACCCGGATGGCGCCCACCGCCAAACCTGCATCTCCCAACTCTATTTCAACGCGGACGGCTCGATCGAAAAGGTCCAACCCGGCCACGCCGGAGTGGGCTACCTCGCCCCATCCACCAAGCGCGACACCAATCTCGCCCTCGGCAAGCCAGCCACGGCCTCCTCGTTCCTGAGTGCCGAGTTCCGACCGCAATATGCCGCTGACGAAAACAACGGCACTCTCTGGAAGGCCGCGGACAACCACTATCCACAGTGGCTCCAGGTGGACCTCGGCAAGACGTCTCCGGTCCGCCGCGTCGAAACCGAATTCCAGTACCCCCAGGTTGCCAACCGGTATCTGATCGAGACCTCCAACGATGCGAAAACCTGGCAGACCTTCGCCGATGGCAAGCAAAACACGCAACCGGGCATCATGCTCGACAAGGGTGAGGCCCGCGCCCGTTATGTTAGAATCACCCTCCTCGGCCAGGATTCCGGACGACCTGAACAATGGGCCGCACTCTGGGGCTTCAAGGTTTATGACGGAGTCGACAAACCCAACCAGGCACCCGTCGTTGATCCCGGCCCCGCCCTCAATCTCAATTTCCGCTATCCGTCATTCAACTTGGAGGGAACGGTCCACGACGACGGTTTGCCTAACGGGCCGGTGTCGGTGGCTTGGAGCAAAGCGAGCGGCCCCGGCAATGTCTCCTTCACCCACCCGGACCGCCCGCGCACCGACGTGTTGGTCGACAAGCCGGGCAGGTATATCCTCAAGCTCACCGCCGATGACGGGGCGCTCAAGGGCGAGGCAACGTTGGAAGTCAATCTGGCGGCACCGACCGAGCGGGTGATTGCCTATGATTTCGACGAGAAGTGTGGTGCTATTGCAAATGACAGCAGTGACAACGGGAAATCCGGCGTGCTGCGCAAGGGGGCCACCCGCAGCATGGGAATGCGCGACGGTGCCGTCAATCTCGACGGGGCGGCGGCCTTCATCGCGATCACGCCGATAGGTGAATTGAAGTGCGCCACCATAGCGGCTTGGATCAACCCGCACAACGTCAACCCCGATTCAAGTTTGCTGTGCACCGATGGCGGCGCCCTCAGGCTCACGCTCAACGCCAGCGGGGCCGTGCAACTCGGCATCGAGGGACTGCCACCGCAAGCATCTGAATTCCATTTCTCCCCCGCACGGGCCGGCGAATGGTGCCATGTGGCCGTGACCTATGATCCAGCCGCGCAGAGCGTCGCATTCTATATCAACGGCAAATTGGATGTTAGTAGAAGCATTTCCGCCGCTCCCCGCCTCAACCTATCCCAGCCCGCCCGGATCGGTGGTGCCGAGTCCGGCGCACGCGGGTTCAGTGGCGAGATGGATGAATTCCGGCTGTTTGAAAAAGTGCTCACGGCTGGCGAGATCGCCAGCCTGGCCAAACCGGAAAAATTCATGAGCATCGCCGCAGCCGCCAAACTCAGGGATGGCACGCCGCTCGTGCTGGTCGGCAAACCCGTCACCCTGGCGGCCGCCGACCCGCTGACCCTGGAGCGCTCGACGGATTTCTTCTACGTCGCCGATCTCGATGGCAAGTCCGGCATCCGCGTCGAGGATGGAAAAACCGGCCAGGACAAGTGCGCCGCGGACGTCTGCGTGAGTCTCACCGGCACACTCAAAACCAAACCTAACAAAGAACGCTACGTCGAGCTGAACAGCCCTCCGACCAAGGGCGCCAGCCGCAGTGCCCCCGCCAGCCCGGCAAAAAACCGCGGCCTGGCAAGCGCCATCGGCCGCCTGGTGAGCATGCAGGGCGTGGTCAAAGAGGCCTCAGCAGATCCGGCGTTCTTCACCCTGGGAGACGACACCGGCGAGGCCCCGGTCAAGGTGATCACCAGTCACTATGCGCCGATGACGAAGCTCGCAGCCGGCAACACGGTATCCATCGTCGGCATCATCGGCTTCGATGGCGACTCCACCCAACCCGTCGTGTTGACCCGCGAATTGGTAAGAATCAACCCGCCGCCCGGCGACGCACTGGCGTCCTACTCGTTCGAAGAGGATGGCGCAATCGCGAAGGATTCCTCACCTAACAAACAAGACGCCGCTTTGGCCGCCGGTGCGAGCCGCAGCGTCGGCAAACAAGGCAAGTGTTTGCAGTTAGACGGTGAGAAGGGCTTCCTCGAAGTGCCCGATCTCGGCATGCAAACCGCGGTGACCATCGCATTGTGGGTGAATCTGACCGACTATGCCAAGGATGTCTACGCCTCCGTGCTCCACTGTGACAACTGGACCTGGGGCGACATCCATTGGAACGTCGCCAAGGACACCAAAAAGGTCAACGTCCACCTCAACGGCATCGGCGAGGTGCATTCCAAATTCGAATTCACCCCGGACAAGCTCGGCCAGTGGGTCCACCTCGCCGTGACCTATGACGCCAAAGCGCGCAGCCTGAGGCTCTTTGTCAACGGGGCCGAAGAAGCCAGCGCCGGAGTGCAGACCGCCAGGGCCGTCGATCTCACGCACGTCAAGTTCGGTTGCTGGAACGGCCGCGAACGGATGTGGAAGGGCGCGATGGACGAAGTGCGGATCTACAGCCGGGCCCTCACCCCGGCCGAAATCACCGCCCTGGCCGGCTCCAAGGCAACAGGCAAATAGCCCACCGATATCCATATCTAGCAATCGTATGAAACACCCCGCCAACATGATTCTCGCCACGCTGTGGCTCGCCTCGCGCGCCATCGCGGCCGATCCGGCAACCACCCGCCTGGTCGACGCGCCGCCGCCACCGCCACCGCATGCACTGACCCCATGGCCGAGCCAGGCTCCGCCAGACTGTCCGTTTCCGCAGTCCGCTACTCTAACCGGCGTTGTGTTCACCGGCCGCCATGCGGAATACACCGGTGCGGACACCTGGTACCCGTCGTGGGCCGCCGACGGCAATCTCTACTCCCCGTGGACCGACGGCAACGTCAACGGCCTTGGTTCCGGTTCCGGCGGTGACGGCGCCACCACCGGCCATGCCACCATCCTCGGCGACGACCCGCTCAAGCTAACTGTCACCAACCAGGGCGTCTTCAAATCGAGTCCGCGTCCCTATGAGGGCCGTTACCCCTGCGGCAGCCTGGTGCAGGACGGTGTCTGGTATTATGGCACCTACTGCCTGCACCCGTCCGGCTCGGTGGCCCACGACGGCCGCACTTTCAACTGGCCATGGCTTGGGCCGTTCGTCGGTTTCCGCACCTCCACCGACTTAGGCAAGACCTGGTCCGAGACGCCCTGCACGCCGGAAAAGCCGCTCTTCGGTGAGCACTCGCTGAATGGCGAACCCGTCAAAATCGGCGCGCCACACTTTGTTGATTTCGGCAAAGCCATGCAACACTCACCCGACGGCAAGGCCTATCTGGTCGCCCAGGGCGCCAGCGACAGCAACAAGCGCCGCTATGCCTATAACAGCTGGATCACCGCCGACCAAGCCTATCTCACGCGGGTGAAGCCGAGCATCGAAAACATGAACGATGCTTCGAAATACGAGTTCTTCGCCGGCAACCAGCCCAATGGCGAGGCAAATTGGACCAGCGACTTTGCCAAGATCCAGCCCATCGCCGAATGGCGCGACAACATGGGTTGTGTCACCATGACCTATAATGCACCGCTCAAAAAATTCCTGATGTGCGTCACCGATGGGACCACCACCGTCACCCGCTTCAATACCTATATCCTGGAATCCGACCGGGCCACTGGGCCGTGGAAATTGGTGTCTTATCTGAAAAACTTCGGCGAGCAGGCATACTTCGTGAATTTCCCGTCCAAGTTCATCGGGGGTGACGGCCGCTCGCTGTGGTTGTGCTATGCCGGCAACTTCAGCGAGGGCTGCGACGGCATTCACTTCAAGTCGCTGCCACCCGGCAGCCGCTATGGCATGTGCCTGCAAGAGGTCCGCCTGCTCGCCCCCACGGATCCGGTGCCGCCGCCCAGCCCCCTCACCGGGCCAGACAACATTGCCCCGCGCGCCACCGTCACGGTCAGCTCCACCCATCCCGACTACGACATCGCCGGACTAACCGACGGCGTGGTTGATGGCTTTCCCGGCGACATCCATCGCGAGTGGTGCAGCAAGGGCGAACGCGACACCGCCACCGTTCGCCTGACCTGGCCGGAAGAACAATCCATCGATCGCATCTGGCTCTTCGACCGCCGCAACGCCCTTGACCAGATCCGCTCCGGCATGCTCGTCTTCAGCGATGGCAGCACGATCAAGATCGATGCCTTGCAGGATGATGCAAAGAAGGGCCTTGAAATCAAGTTTCCGACCAAACGGGTGAAATGGTTGATTTTCGCCGTCAACGAGGTGAAACCCAGCACCCTCAACATCGGCTTGTCGGAAATCGCCGTCTTCCACAGTCACTAACCTATCACTTCGATCCCCATGAAACCATCCACCATCCACCTGACGCGCTGCCTGCCCGTCGCCCTCGGATTGGGACTGCTCGCCCCCGCACTCGCGCTTGCGGCGCCCATCCACCTGCAAAACGCCCTGCTCACCGCCGAGTTCGATGCCGGCGGCCTGACCCGCCTGACGCTGGCCAATTCCCCCGCAGTGCTGGATGTGGCCAACGACACCGCTTCTCTAACCGTCGACGGCGAGCGCCTCGCGATGCCCGGGCTCAAGCTCACCGGCACCCAGCAGGACAAGGAGAGCGTCACCTACACCTATGCCGCCGGCAACAAACAAGTGCAGGTGAAGTATGAGTTGAAGCCCGCCTGGCAGTTTATTAGCAAACAACTCATTCTCACGCTGCCCAGGGACGGCACCAGCCGCGTGAATGAAGTGGAGGTCTTCCGCGCCAATCTCAAGACCCCGGTCGCACGTGAGATCAAACCCAACGGCCGCAGCGGCGCGATGTTTCTCCGCCTCGGCACGCCTGACGCGAAGCCCCCATACAGCGCTTTCCTCGTCCTCCAGAACCCGTTCCTGAAATGGGAACATAACGATTCCAATGTCGCCATGGCCTATCTCCCCGATTTCGAATGGCGTGCCGCCTACGGGACGTTTTGCTCCGACCGGGTCTGCATCGGCCTCCAGGCGCTGAGTGGCAACACGATGCCCATGCGCGCTCCCGCCGAGTGGAAATATGTGCAGGACCCGGAGCACGTTTTGGATGCGCTGCCATCGTTGGATCAATCGGAGTTCGACGCGATGACCAACTGTGTGGGTGCCTTCGCATTGTTCCGTCCGACCAAGGCCCTGCGCGTGCATGTGCCATGGTGCGAAAATGACTATCAAATCGATGTCGGCACCCCTGCCGGGCGCACCGAATACAAGCGCATCATCGACCAATGCGCCGCCGTCGGCATTACCGACACCATGTTCACTCCGGCTAACAGCGTGGTCGCGCCACTCAAGGACAACGCCGACGCCTGGGGCTGGGAAAACTGCCTCTGGCTCGGCCTCGGCCAGAAAATCCGCATGGGCCAATGGGATATAGCCAAGGACCCGATCCCACCGTCCATCCAGGAAATGCTCGACTATGCCAAAGCGAAAAACGTCCGCTTGGTCGCCTATGCCTATCCGACGCTCGGGTGGAAACAAAACCCCGAATGGACCGCGTGGTGCGGCGGCAAGACCGGCGGCTATGTCGGCGCCGATACCGGCGTGCGCAGCTTCCAGGACTGGTTTGTCGAGCAACTCATCGCCTTCCAAAAACGCACCGGCATCAGCGGCTATAGTTTCGACCATTGGTGGATCGATTATGCTCCCACCCCAGAAGGTGCCAAGCCATCCAGCAAATACGCGCAGTGGGATGGCACCCGCCGCATCCTCGAGGAATTGCGCCGCCGCAGCCCGGACATCATCGTCGATGGCCGCCAGCAATACCAGGGCTGGGGCGTGTGGACGTGGCTCGGCGGATCCTACCCGCACCCCACCACCAGCGATGAACAACCGGGCAGCTTCAAGAATTTCCCCGACCTCCACTTCAGCCGCACCTCGGCCGACCGCCAGCGCTGGGCCACCTGGTTCTATCACATGGAGCATTTCACGCCATGGGAACTGGTTCCCGGCTACATGAGCCACCAGACCCCGCGCGGCGATGCCAAGGGCCAATGCGTCCGCGACCGTGCGTTCCACACCCGCGACTGGGATGTGTTGGGCTGGCGATATTCGGTACTCTCCTCCATCGGCACCGCGCCGTTCAACCACACCATCAGCTTGTTGCCGGCCCGCGATGAAACCGAGTTCAAACATTTCCTGCCCGCCGAACAAACATGGCTCAAGAACTGGCTGGACTGGACCGACACCAACCGCACGCTCCTGAAAAAACTGCGGCCCATCATCGGACCGCCGGTGTTAGGCCGCATCGACGGCACCGCCGCCATCGACGGCGACCACGGCTTCATCTTCATCTACAATCCGAACTACCGCGAACTCAATGCCACGTTCACCCTCGACACCAGCATCGGCCTAACCACCGGCGAGGCCTTTGTGCTGCGCGAAATGTATCCGCAGCCCGGCCGCCTGTTAGGCAATGACGTGGCGGGTGCATGGAAACGCGGCGACACTGTGAAAATCCCGATCAAGGGGCCGGATGCCCGGGTGTATGAGCTCGTTCCTGCTAACAAGATAGCGCGGCCAGCTTTGTTAGGTACCACCGGCACCGCCACCTTGACGGGCGGCGAACTTGCCTTGACCAAGGTGTCCGGTCCGGTTGGACAGGCGCTCGACCTCGGCGTGCTGCTGCCTGACGGCCAAGCCGCCACCAAGGCCACCGTGAACGGCAAACCCGCTGTCCTCAAGAACGATAATGGCAGAGTCACCATCCCCGTCACCTTTGCCGGCACCCGCATCGAGCATTGCCAGCAGATTGGCACCTGCGATCCCAAGTTTTCGGGGATGGCATACCAGGCAGACCTAAGCGTCCCGCAGCGGGTCTTCGACCAACTCGCAGCGCGTTGCAAGGCGTGGCCGGTGGAGTACACCGCTGATGAACTGTTAGCCACGTGGCGGGGCTCGGACCGCTTGCTGTTGTTCATGCAGATAGCCGACCCCAAAGACACCTGGCAGATGGGCCTCAAGATCGACGGCCAGGCCGTCGAGGTGAAAAAGGCCTACGGCGACGTCTTCCCGTTAGGACGCGAGCGCACTTTCAGCGGCTTCTATGCCGATGTGTCCGCACTCAAGCCCGACGCGGCGCACAAGGTTGAAGTGGCACTGCCAGCTGACCTCCAACCCGGTCAGTTTCAAGGGCTGTTTCTCGAAAACGTCGAAACCGAGTTCACCTCCGAACTGGCACCCTGATATCATTAATCCTCACCCATCCCCGCAAGTTCACCTATGAAATCCCCAGTCCTTGGCCTGCTGTTGGCAGCCACCATCACCCATCTGGCCGCCGCCCAAACGGCGGCTCCAGAACCGACCGGCGCCAATCTCGCGCTGGTCGCCACCACCACCACGTCCTTCGTCTCGGGACACGAAAAGCTCGCCGCCATCAACGACGGTGCCACCCCGCGCGACTCCGGCGACAAGAGCCACGGCGCGTATGGCAACTGGCCGCAGCACGGCACCCAGTGGGTCCAGTACGAATGGCCGCAAGCGGTGTCTGTCAACTCGGCCAATGTCTATTGGTTCAGCGACGGCGGCGGCGTGCGCCTGCCCAAGGCATGCCGCCTCAAATATTGGGACGGCAGCCAGTTCAGCGCCATTCCTGGCGCCAAGGACCCTGGCAATGCAGGCAACCGCTTCAACCCGGCCGCCTTTCCCGAGATCAAGACCACGAAATTGCGCCTCGAGATGGATGCCGACCGCGACAGCTCCAGCGGGGTGCTCGAATGGCGCGTGTACGACTCCGGCAACTCGCCCAATTTTGCCCCGACGGCCATCGCCGGGGTCGATCGCACGGTGGTGCTGCCGGGGATGACATATCTATCCGGCAAGGCCAAGGACGACGGAAAACCCAAGCACAGCCTCACCCTCCGCTGGAGCAAGCAATCCGGGCCGGGCGAGGTTAGCTTCGCCAACTCAGAAACAGCGGTCACCACCGCAGGGTTTACCGCAGCCGGCGAATATGTCCTTCAACTCACCGCCGATGACGGCGAACTCAAGGCATCCGACTCGCTGAGCGTCACCGTGGTGGAGGCTCCGCCCGCCGCACACCTCGAATCGGTGTGGTCCACCCCCTATCAAGTCAGCAGCCCGTTCTGGAGCCCGCGCATCAAGAGCCTCATCGTCAACTGGATCCCTCACTGCGTCCGCAAGATGAGCGACCCGAAAACCCCCGAAGGCAGCATCGAGAATTTCGTCCAGGCCGGCCGCAAGCTCGCCGGCAAGACCGACGCGAAGCACATCGGCCCGGTGTTTGCCGATGGCTGGTTCTATAACATCGTCGAATCAATGTGTCTGGCTCAACTCATCGACCCGCAAGGCGACCAGGAGATTATTACGTCCCAAGCCGCCATGCGCAAGACCCTCGACGAGTGGATTCCAAAAATCCTCAGCGCCCAAGCCCCGGACGGCTACCTGCACACCCAATACATCATCGAAGGCCACCCGCGTTGGCACAACGTCAACGATCACGAGGGCTATCAGGCGGGCTATTTCATCGATCTGGCCATGGCCCACCACCGGATGAGCGGCGGCAAGGACCGCCGCCTGCTGGATGCTGCCATCCGCCTGGCCGATTGCTGGGTGCGCAACATCGGCCCCGCCCCGAAGCAAGCGTGGTATGACGGCCATGAGGAACTTGAGATGGCGCTGGTGCAACTCGCCCGCCATTTGGTGTCCATCGGCGAACCGGCCAAGGCCAAAGATTATCTCGCTCTATCGAAGTTCCTGCTGGACTCACGCCACGGCGGCGACGAGTACGACCAGTCCCATCTGCCCCTCGCCCAACAATACGAGGCGCTCGGCCACGCCGTGCGCGCCGTGTATTTCTATACCGGCATGGCCGACATCGCGATGGAAACCGGCAACGCCGATTACCACAGCGCCGTGCAATCGATTTGGAGCAACATCGTCAACCGCAAATACTATGTCACCGGCGGCGTCGGCAGCGGCGAAACTTCGGAGGGTTTCGGCAGGGATTACTCGCTTCCTAACAACGCCTACTGCGAGTCCTGCTCGGGTTGCGGCGAGGTGTTTTTCCAACACCGCCTGCAAATGACCTGGCAGGACGCCCGCTACGCCGACCTGTTCGAGGAAACCCTCTACAATGCGGTGCTCGGCAGCGTGGACCTCAACGGCAAGAACTTCACCTACACCAATCCGCTGGATTCCACCGAGAAACGCTACCTCTGGCACGGCTGCCCCTGCTGCGTCGGCAACATCCCGCGCACCCTGCTCAACCTGCCGACCTGGATGTACACCCGCAGCGCCGACGCCTTGTTCGTCAACCTCTACGCGGGCAGCACGGTGACCATCGACAAACTTGGCGGCTCCTCCGTGCAGGTCGTTCAAACCACCGAATACCCGTCCAAAGGCAAGGTCGCCATCACCCTCAATCCATCCAAACCGGCCACCTTCGCCCTGAAACTCCGCATCCCTAACCGCCAGACCAGTTCCCTCTACACCAACACCCCCGAGGTGTCCGGTTTGACGTCGTTCGCGGTCAACGGCCAAGCGGTGACGCCCGGTATCGAGCATGGCTATGCCTCGGTCACCCGCGAGTGGAAGGCCGGCGACAACGTGGAGCTTGAACTGCCACTGACCCTGCAACGCGTCAAGCCGAGCGCCAAGATCGCGGCGACCACCGGGCGGGTCGCCCTGCGCCGCGGCCCCTTGGTCTATAACATCGAGAGCGTCGACCAGAACGTCGAGTCAGTGCTCGCCCCTGAAGCGCCCCTCACCAGCGCGTGGCAGGCCGATCTGCTCGGCGGGGTGGATGTCATCAAGGGCGGCTTCAGTGACGGCAAGCCGATGCTGGCCATTCCCAACTACGCGCGCCTCAACCGCGGCGGCCGCTCGCTGGTGTGGATCAAAGACCATTGAATCGCGTACGCTCCGGCGCTAAGCGGATCAGCGACGGGCCGCCTCAGTCTTGTGCTCATATTCTCCCCATCCACAATGGCTTTGACCCTTGCCGAAATCGAACGAATATGAGCAAGCTCGTGAGCTACAGTTCCCCAGTAATTCTCTCCCCTAAACCAGGCCGTGGGGTAATTGGCAAGCAGTTCATTTAATGCCTCCACATTGATGACCATGAAATTAACTTCAATCGAGACACTACCATGGAGGCAGCAATCGGACTCAGCAAAAGGAAATGCTTGATCTGAAAAATCATCCACGTCCTTACTCCCTAGGAAACCTACATTGTATGAGCGCCATCTGAGCTGTTAAAGGCCGAATTGTCATCCGATGTGCGAGCAGCACAAGGTGACAGATAAAATGTGTAGAATCCCGCACGCTGCTCATCCGCCATGGCAAGAACGACAGAGAGCCGCCTGCTGCCCGTGGGTGGGCGCGCCGCCTGGTGGTCGGCGGCGGAGGTGTGGCAGCAGAAGTGTGACGGAGGCCGGGATGCCGCACGGATTCCACACAAGCATCCGTTGCACCAGTGACAACCGTGCATCTTCAGCAAATCCCAGTAACGCGGCGATGCCCATGAAATCAACGATTGACGCAGGAACCCGCATGGATGGAGCCGTTTTCAAACGGTCCGACTGGAGCGTGCCGTCCACAGTACCGGTGGGCCGCCCCCCGTTCAAATGGCCCGCCTGCGGGCAGGCAGGACACTGCGTATTTCGCGAATAGCGTGTCCAATTTGCGAAAATCACGCAAAGCGCCACTCGCGGGCTCGTTATAGGAGCGCGGCGCGAGCCCGCCATCCAGACAACCCGTGGATGTGCGAACGGCTCGCCAACCGCCCATCACCGCTCCACCTCCATGTCCAATTACCGCCACTTACTCCCGCTCTTTTGCCTCACCTCCTGCCTGCTAGGCCAGCCGCTGCAGCCGTTCCCCTTGTCGCAGGTGCGCCTCGGGGAGGGCATCTTCAAAGACAGCATGGAGGTCAACCGCCGGGTGCTCGATGAAATCGGCGTGGAGCGCGCCCTGTATTGTTTCCGTTTCAATGCCAAGCTGCCCACCGGCGACGCCAAGCCGTTGGAGAGCTGGGCGAGTCCCGAGCCGGGCGGGGCATTCCCGGGGTTTTATGAAAGCCACTATCTATCCGCCATATCGCTGATGTCGGCGCAGACCGGCGACGTCAAGCTGCGCGAGCGGGTCAACTACATGGTCGCGGAGTTGGGCAAATGCCAGCAGGCGTTGGGCGGGACCTATCTGTTTGCGTCGCCGCAGGAGGAATTCGAGGCCAAGCGGCTCGACGGAGTGGCTTGGTACCGGATGCACAAGCTCATGGAAGGCTTGCTGGCGGCGAATCACCATGCCGGCAACGCCCAGGCCCTCGATATCCTCAACAAGCTCGCGGCCTGGATCGACACCCGGATGCAGAACTACGGCGATCAATTCGAGGCCGTCAAGAAAGTCGAATATGGCGGCATGACCGAGGCGCTGGAGAACCTCTACTCGGTCACCCACAACCCGCGCCATCACGCCATGGCCCTCGCCTGGGAACAACGCGAACTCATGCTCGACCGCTTTTACAAGCATGAGGATTTCTGCGAGCACGCCAACACCCTGCTCGCCAAAATGGTCGGCGCCGCCCGCATCGCCGAGATCGGCGCACCCGACGAATATCACCGGGTGGTCAGCGAGAACTTCTGGGATCTGGTCGCAGGCTCCGGCCAGAAAACCTACGCCACCGGCGGCACCAGCGTCCACGAAGGCATGCCCGGCGTGCGGGCCCTGGCCAACACCCAGTCGCGCATGGCCCAGGAAACCTGCGTCAGCTACAACCTGCTCAAGGTCACGCGCAGCCTGTTCCACCTGACCGGCGAGGCGAAGTACATGGATTACTACGAGCGCTGCCTGTACAATGCCATCCTCGGCAGCCAGGACCCGCAAACCGGCTGGAAAACCTACTATCAGCCGCTCAATGCCAACACGCTCAAGGACTTCCGCTCCAATCTAACCGGCTGCTATTGTTGCAACGGCACCGGCCTCGAAAACCCGTCGCAATATGGCAGCACGATCTATTCCCACGACGACACCGGCCTGCGCGTCAATCTCTTCATCGCGTCCACCGTGGAATGGCCCGACAAGGGGCTGCAACTCAAACAAATCACCCGCTTCCCCGCCGAACCCTCCACCGCGCTGGTGGTGCAGGCCAAACAACCTGTGGCGCTGGACATTGCCATCCGGGTGCCGGCCTGGTGCAGCAAAGGGTTTGCCATCGCCGTCAACGGTGCCGTCCAGAACATCGTCGCCAAGCCGGGAAGTTATGCCGTCATCAAGCGCACCTGGAAGTCCGGCGACCGCATCGACTGCAAACTTCCAATGGAGTTTGCGAAATATCCGATGCCTGACAAAAAGACCCAACTGGCCTTCATGTATGGCCCGCTGGTGATGGTGGGCGATGGCGCCAGACCGTGGCTGGGCGAATTGGTCGGCGACCTCGATGACCCTAACAGCTGGTTGAGCAAACTCGACACCTGGTTCACGCCGGTGAAAAGCACCAGCCTCGTTTTCACCGCCCTCGACGGCGCAGGCCGCGAACTGCGCGTCAAGCCGTACTACCAAATCGGTGGCGGCCAATTCTTCACCGGCTACTGGGATATCGTCAAATCTTCCATCCTCAAGGATGACCACAACATCGCCCTTGGCAAGCCGACCCAGTGTTCCTGCCCGGATCCGTCAGGCGTCAACGTCGAGTGCTTCATGCGCTCCGGCAAGGCGGTCGACGGCCAGTACGGCGGCGACGACGACTGGTATGTGAAGTGGTTTCCTAACGGCATGACCCCGCAGTGGATCACCGTGGACCTGGGCGAACCCCGCGCGATCACCGGCATCGAGTGGTTTCTAACGTCGGAAGACATCAAGGACAAGGTTGCATACTGCTACAAGGTAGAATCTTCTAACGATAACAAAACCTGGCAAAACTATGCCGGCAACCCGGCCAACACCATCGTTGCAAAATCCTATCCGCATCAAAAAGCAGTGACCGCCCGTTACATGAAACTCACCCTGCTGCCGCCGGTCACCGTCAAGGATCCGCCCACCCGTCCGAAACTCGCCGAGTTCAAGATCTTCGGGCCGGCGGCACGCACGGACAAGGAGTGACGGCACAGTTATCTAACATAACACCATATCACCCGATGTTCCAGTGTGCCCGCATTCCCAGGGTGTTGTCCCGCGCGGCGGTCCTTGCCATCAGCTTGCTGGCGGGACAGCTGCCCGCCACCGCCGAGCCCTTCCGCATCGTGGTCATTGCCGATTCCCAGTGGGCGAGCCAGAAGTGGCCGGAACTGACCCGGAAGATGACCGCCTGGATCGCGGCCAACCGCGACGAGCAGCACATCCGCTATGTCCTGCACGTGGGGGACTCGGTGCAAGATGGCGGCAGCGAGGCGGAGTGGCACAACATCGACGGCGCGATGCATCTGCTAGACGGCAAGGTTCCCTACATCGTGGCGGTAGGCAACCACGATTATGACCGGCTCCAGCCGCCCAGGAGCACCGTCATGTTCAACCGCACCTTTCCGCCCGGGCGCTTTGAAAAAATGCCGGGATTCGGCGGCAACTATCCGCCGGGCCGCAATGACAACAGCTTTCACACCTTCGAGGCCGGTGGCAAGAAGTGGCTGATTCTGTGTCTCAACTTCATGCCATCCGGCGACGAGATTGCCTGGGGCAATGGAGTGGTCGAGCGCCATCCCGACCACCAGATTATTCTGCTAACGCATTCCTATCTGACCCATACCGAGCGCGATGTGGCGGGCAAAATCCTGTGGGAACAACTCGTCCGGCGCCACTCTAACATGTCGATGGTTTTCTGCGGCCACCTCTCGACGGTGCATGCCCGCGCCGATGGGGACCACGGCAACAGCGTGTGCGAGATGCTCTTCGATTGGCAAAACGATGTGGACCCCGGACCTAACGGCTACTGCGCGATCGTGACGATCGATCCGGCGGCCGGCTCCATCACCTCACGGGCCTATTCACCCACCCTGGACAAGACACTCGCTGGCGGGCGCAGCGGCCAGATCGAGTTCAAGGACCTGCGCTTCCTGGCGGGAACCCCGGCTGCGGCACCTCCCGCGGTTCCCGCGGCTCCCGCGGCGCCTGCAGCCGCCGAGCCGGCGGCGGAAACCGCGACCAGCCCCGCCGCCAGGTTGGAGCCGCTCCGCATGAAATAGGGCGATGGCATGCTTTACGATTTCGATGACAAGCTGAAGAATCAGTTTGCGATGGGTACCGGCCAGTGCTCGCTCGCCGAAGTCAAGCTGCGGCAGGCCACCCACGCGGAAGCCTTGCAGCGCGATTTGTTCAAGTTCGGGCCGAAGGATTATCTATCGGTGAGCGTGCCGTCCGAAATGAGCCACCCCGAAGGTGACCGGACAATTCACTCCATCACCCACCACCGCCTAACAGACCAGAGCCGCCCTGCCCCACCGCCCGCAGCACTTCTTAAGGCAGCGGAAAAATATTGCAGTCGCCGGTCATGGCGCTAGCTTGCGGTTTTGAAACGTCCATTGAAATCCACCCGCCTGCGGCGGCTCTTATGGCCGGCCCTGGCAGCGGTGGCCATGCCCGCACTTGCCGCGGACGGCCCGCCCGCCGCCTTGATCTGGCATGCGGAGGACGGACGCGCCTTCGAAGGGGTCTATCTTGGCAGCGCCGCCGCCCCCCACACGGCGGAATTCGCCGGACCGGCGGGCGTCCACTTTGCCGCGGACCCGGCCAAATTCACCGCCGCCGACCGCGCGCGCCTCGACGAGTTGGATCACTCCGGCGCAGCCGCGCGGTCCGCCGCGCTCGCTGCCCCATTCCGCCCCTCGCCCACACCCGAGCGAGCGAAACTCCCGCTGCTCAATCAGGGCGACTTCGGCACCCTCACCAACAATTGCCTGCCCAACGCACTGGCGGCATTCCTTTTGTGGTGGGACCAGCTGGGTGTGTTGGAGGTGCCCCACCCCGGCGACGTGCACGCGAAGGCCGCCTGGCTCCACCAGCGCCTAACAGACTACTGCGCCACCACCGAGGCCGCGGGCACCTCCACCCGCGATGCAAAGCGCGGCCTGCAAACCTACTTTCAGCGCCACCTCGCAGGTGCCGCAGCGCTCCACGTCGGCACCGATTTCGATTGTTCCCCCGCCAACCTCGCCCGCTATCCCGTCGGTCTCACCGCCTGCCTGCTCAACGTCACCATCTATCATGGCGACGTCCGCCAAGGCGGGCATTTTGTCGCGCTAACCTCGGCCAAACGCGACGGCACCCTCAGCTTCCGCAGCTGGGGCCTGGAACTCCAAGGCAAGCTGCGCGTGCTCGAGAACCGCCCCGAGCCCTTGGCCAACGGGCCGCGCGACGTCCCGGCCACCCGCCGCGAGATCGACCTCACCAACCCCTCACGCCTGCCCGAGGGCTTGCGCCAACTGCACGTCCGCTTTGTGCTCGATCCCGCGGAATGGAACGGCCTGATCATCGCCGTACCCTATATCTATCAGAAACCACACAGCGCCGCGCCAGCCCCTCCCGACCCGTTATTTGATGGCCTGCCAGAGCAGCACGGGCGACCCGCCCGTGAGCCGCTTGCGCAGCCCTCCGCACCGCCATCAACCGCAACTGGCTTCAGCCGCCCCATCAGAAAACCGGCGACCCGATCCCCTTTGTCGGGACCCGATCTCCTCTTGCAACCGGCTCAGGAATTGCCTGAGAAGGCGAGCGGGGGATGACCAGTTGGATTTGTGAGCCGGGGCCTCGGGAGTTGCGGCTGCATTGGCATGGGGAGCATTGGCAGAATCAGGGCGGGCATGTCGAGACGAGATTGTAAAAAACCCGGTGCCGAGCCTCACAACTCCAGCTGTTGCGCAAGGTGTTTGACATCGCCGCCAGGATTGCGACACTCCAGCCATGTACGAGACGTCCGGAAAGTTGAAGTGGATCGGTGAGGTCCAGTCGTTCGCCAGCGGCTTCACCAAGCGTGAGTTCGTGGTCACCACGGCGGCGGATAAGTACCCGCAGGATCTCAAGTTCGAGATCGTAAAGGACAAGTGCGCCTTGCTCGATCCCTTTGAAATCGGGCAGGACGTGGCAGTCAGCTTCGATATCCGCGGCAACGAGTACAACGGCAAGTATTTCGTCAACCTCTCGTGCTGGAAAATCCAAGGCGCGGCAGGCGCGCCTGCCGCGCCTGCCCGCCGGGCGGATTCTGGAAGCGCCCCGGGCGGTCCCGAACCGTCGCCGGAGGATCTCCGTGGCGGTTGGGGGGCCGATGATGAACCACCGTTTTGAAGCGACTCGGCCTGGCAGCCTGTCACACACGGCACCTGCCGCGCGAGTGGACTGAGCGCCGCGGCCTATGGCTTGGAGGCACCAGCGGCCTGGCTGCGGGCCAGCCACACGCGGGTGTCCACCACCTCGAGTTTGCGTTCGTTATCCGGCGTCTTGAGGCCGCCGTAGGTGTAGTCCTTCATTTCGCAAGTGGTGGCATCGGCGCGGAACACCAGAAAATTATATTCTGACCGATAGATCTTCGAATGCGGGTTGTCGTTGAGGTGCTCCTGATTGTAGAGGCTGGCCCCGGCGCCGCCAGCAACCAGCATGGTCGTGCCGCCAGGCTCCGAGCGCTCATAGCAATGGTCGTGACCCGCGATCATGGCGGTGGCCCGGTACTTGTCAAAGATCGGGAAATGCACTTCCTGGCCGAGCTTGTCATTGCCGTGGCTGCCCGAGGACCACGCCGGGGGATGAGTGAAGGCAAAAATGAACGGGCTGGTGCTGGCGGCAAGTCGCTTTTCCATGGCCACCAGAGCCTCAGAGCCCTTGCCCCAATTTTCAAAGCGGTTCATCGCAAACAATTGGACCGGACCGACGATCTGGGAGTAATTGCCGCGCCCCTGCTCGGGAAAACCAAATAGTTGATACAGCAGTGCCACGTTGTTCTCATGATTGCCGAAGGTGTAAGAGCAGGGCACCGTGGCGAGAAATTCCGCCGCCGGCTTGGCGAACTGGCTGTCCCAAGCTTCGTAATCGTTGCCGTTGCCGACGATGTCGCCGGTGTGGATGACGAAGGCCGGCTCGAACTTCATCGCTTCGCTCATGATGCGGCCCCGGATTTTCGGATTGTTGCGGGCATCCCCCAACGCCAGAAACGTCACCGGTCCCTTGGCCGGCAGCGTTTTGACTTTCCACGGCTGCGACGCCGCGCTAGCCCGACCACCCACCAAGTCGGCCACCAGCGTGTATTCATATTCGCGCCCGGCCAGCAACCCGTCGGCACGCAACAGGTGAATGCCCCCCGGCGGGCTCGTCCAGGTGCGTCCGTCACAGTGCAATGTGACCGTTGCGGGCATCCGCGCGCGGCAGCCGACGGTGAAATAATCCGTGCCGGCCGCGCCCAAGATCGGGCCGGTACGAATCTCGAATTCGCCCACATCGTCCGGCCGCAGATTGAGCTGGATGGCACCGGACGACGACGGGCTGAACTTGCCGTCGCGCAGCTCGACGTTGACCGCATACACCGCCTTGTGGTAACCATGCACTATTGGATCTATCTCCCCACGCCAGGTCAATCCACATTTAGAGCCGCAACCGCTGCTGCAGGCTCAGACATCCTCACCCCGGCCGCGAATCCGCCACGCACCCCAGCAGCTCGTGCCAGTCACCCTGCCGCCGGATCTACGCAAAATCCCGTATTCGCCGCCAGCGGACAACGCAGTGCCAATACTCTCATTCATACAATATCAGCAAACTCCCGGGCGCGCTATCATATCTTGGTCAGTCCCCCACCCATCGCTGTCCTCGATGATCAAAACCGCAGCTGCGGAGCTCTCCTCACCCACCAAGGGACAGAGCGCCTCTCGGTGGCGTCCGCAGTCGCGAGGACCAGCAGTTCATGGAGGCCCTTCAGCGGCAGCCGTCAGGCTTCCGCCCGAGTCCCCAACCAGCCAACCAGCCAGCCAGCCAGCCAACAGCATCCAACAACCAATCCGCGCCATGCAACTTGATCCAGCCACAATCCAATCCGCCTCACTCTACTTCCGTGAGGGTCCCGAGGAAAACGAATACCACGCCGCCATTGCACCCAAGGCAGAGGGTTTCATCGTCACCTTTGCCTTTTACCGGCACGGGAACAACCTGACCGTGGGCAGCAAGACTCCGGACCCGCTGCCGCTCGATGCCGCCACCAAGGTGTTTGACCAACTCGTCGCCGCCAAGCTCGCCAAAGGCTACCACGCCTGCTTCCCGGGACTCCCCTCCTGCGTGGCCGCCCACTCATGACGCTCAAGTCGGGGCATCCTCAGTCGCCGTCGTTCTTCCTGCCCTTTGGCGGAAGACGGTGGCGATTTCGGTGGCAATCAGTGCCACACGGGTAAAGTTGGTCGCAAACAATCCTCGAGATCCTCTGGCTTGACGCGCATGCCAACCGGGGGAGGGGCGGGGCTGGGTTTGAAAATCCGCTTTTTTGCTGGTGAGTCCGCGTGGGTGACGTTTGTCACGCTGGCAGCGGAGTGACGGCGCAAGGGCCGGATTGCGTGGATGCGCTAGCAGTCAATGGTGGGGTTTCACCCCATTGGAAGGGCCCCACAAATCGCATAAGCTTGGCACCATGAAATACAAGATTCCGCCCACGCATCCGCTTCGCCCGCGCAATCGGCTGATCCAGTTGTTGAATCGGGATTTGGCCTGCGAATATCAGGCGGTCATTGCTTACATCCTGTATAGCGAAGTGCTGAGGCGGGCCTGCTACACGAGCATCGCGGCGGAGTTGGAACGGCAAGCGGCTGACGGATTCCAGCATGCCAAGGGACTTTCACAACAGATTTCCGATCTCGGTGGGACTCCCTGCACGCCCATCGGAGCGGTCAAGCCCGCCGCTGACCCGGCCACACCCTGCTCTAGCGAAGTGACGAGCGAACCGTCAGGTGCGGGATGTTTTCGCTACCCGCTCCATGCCCTCGGCTCGGCGGCGGGGGACGCCGACTTTCGCGCCGCCTTGCGCGCAATCATCGTGCACGGCAATGATATCATTCTGGCGGCGGCTCTCGGCACCGAGGGACCGCCCCCCACGCTGCCACGCGCCACAAGATCCGCCACGCGGAGAAAACTTCCGTCACGCCGGAAAGCGGCGGGACCCGCCCCGCGCAGCCACCGCAGGGCCCGCCGGAACACGGCGAAGACGGTGGAGCAAGCGACGTGAGGCAAACGGCACCAGTGACTGCCGCGCACCCGGCGGGTCGCGATCCCGTCATGGCTTGCGGGGCGGGAAAAGTCAGGAAGCATTCCAAGTGCCAGCAAAGACTCAAATCCGGCATTGCCGATTCCCCATCCTCGTCGAGAGTCGCCGTCCGCATGACTCGCCCGCAGCCCCTCCCCGCCCCCGATTGCAGCGCCCTCCGCCGCCCGTGGCGCGCCGCCATCACGTTCGATCAGCCGCCATCCAGCCATGAACTTTGACCGACTGGCAAAGGTGTACGGACCACTGGAAGCCGTCACCGCCGGCGGCAAGTTGCAGCGCTGCCGGGTCGCTCTTCTGGATGCCATACCGGTGCCGCGCCGCGTGCTTCTGGCGGGTGAGGGCCATGGGAGATTTCTGCCGGAATGCGTCAGACGCTTCCCGAACGCCCGGATTGTGGTGGTGGATGCCAGCACAGCTATGTTAGACGTGGCACGGGCACGCTTGGTTGGCTTGAGCGGCGATGCCGCCGCCAGGATCGAATTCGTCCACGCCGATGTGTCAGAGTGGGAGGATGCCGGGGGCGGCTTTGATTTGATCGTGACCCAGTTTTTTCTCGACTGTTTCGGCGCGGACGCGCTGGTGGCGGTGGTGGCGCGCTTGGGGGCGCTGGCCACGCCGGATGCGCACTGGTTGGTGGCGGATTTTCAAATCGCGCCGGGCGGATGGGCGCGCTGGCGGAGCCGGGTGATTGTCGATTTGTTGTATCGATTTTTCCGCATCGTGTGCGGGATCGAGGCGGATCGCTTGGTGCTGCCGGATGCTGCCTTGGAGATGGCGGGGTTTGCGCGCCACAAGCGTCTGACGAGCGAGTGGGGATTATTGAAAAGCGAGTGGTGGCGGCGCGGCTGAGCCGATTGCCAGCGGATCTCAGGGCGGGTTGCCAGCGCCGGCTGCGGGTGGGGTTAGACCCTATTGCAACGGGTGCCCGAGCCGGGCCAAACTCCCCGTTCAGGCCATGAAAAACAACCGAATCCTCTACATCCATGTGTTAGTGGCGACCCTGACGGCGAGCGCGCTTGGCATCGTAGCACTCAGCATGGTGCCATGCGAGAGCAAGGACCCATCATTTGATAGATCGGTGCATCGGTGCGTCACCCTCGAGGAAACCATTGCGGCCCTCGAACAGAAGCCGCAGCCACCCCCAACCGTTCCCGCTGAACAGGACTCACTGATGATCCAGCAATACTATTAGGACCAGCGGAAGCACCGGCCACGGCGGGATCTTCGGGCGCAGCCCCAACGTCCGGGACAACATGCACCTATCGTGTTCGATGCTCCAGCACGTCCGCCGGTTGGGGTGAACACCCCATGGCATGCGCCCGCCAAACGGGATAGTCTGCGGCAGGTCGCAGTCAAATCCCACGCTCCTCATCATGAGACCCAACAACTCCGTCGTCGCCATCTAACACGCCCACACCGGGGCCGAAGGGCCGCCAACAAATCTATCCAATTCCCGGCCACTTCGCCTGCGATGCCCCCCCTGAGGATTCCAGACCCACTGAACTCATGCAACATAGAGCCCACCGTCCCCCGCCCCCTGCCGCCACCGGCGAGACAACTCCCACCGCCGAGGACACGCTGCGCAACGAACTCGCGGCGCAGCAGGATTTGTACCTGCGACTGGCGGCCGACTTCGAGAATTTCAAACGGCGCACGAGGCAGGACGGCGAGGCGCGCGCAGCCGCGCAAAAGACCTCGTTGATCCTTGAATTATTGCCCGTCATCGACAATCTGGAACGGGCCCTGGCCTCCGGTGCCGCCCCCGGCTCGCCGCAAATCCACCAGGGAGTCGCCATGACCTTGCAGCAATTGCGGCTATTGCTCAATCAGCACGGCATCATCTCCGAGGACATCGTCGGCCACGCGTTCGACCCCAGCCAGCATGAGGCGATTGCACAGCGCAATGACCCGGCCCACGCCGATCACGCGATCCTCGAGGTGTTCCAGCGGGGCTACCGCCAAGGCGACACCCTCCTGCGGCCCGCACGCGTGGTGGTCAACGACCTGTCTCATCCGATGCCCGCACCCAGCCAACCCACTCCAACCAGCAAACCACCATTATGTTAATCAAAGCCAAGACACTCAAGGGATACACGTTACACGGACTCGACGGAGAGATCGGCAGGGTGGAGCAATTCTACTTCGATGACGCGCACTGGACCATTCGCTATCTGATCGCCGACACCGGCAATTGGCTGCGCGGCCGCCAGGTACTCATTTCCCCCAACTCGCTCACTGGCGTGTTCGAGGACGAGCAAACCATCGGCACCAACCTAACCAAGCATCAGATCGAGGAGAGCCCGTCGCTGGCGACTGACAAGCCTGTCTCGCGCCAATTCGAGGAAGCCTACCACGGGTATTACGGCTGGCCCATGTATTGGAGCGGCCCCTACATCCGAGGAACCTATCCATTCATCATGCGGGACCTCCTGCACTCACAGAGCTCCAGCGGTGGGGAAAAGGCGTGGGATCCACATTTGCGCAGCACCCGTGACGTAACGGGCCACCACATCCAAGCCAACGACGGCGAGATCGGCCACGTCAATGATTTCATTATCGACGTCGAAAGTTGGGAGATCCGATATCTGATTCTGGACACCCGCAACTGGTGGCCTGGAAGACGCGTCCTGATTGCCCCGCAATGGATCCAGCGGGTGAGTTGGGACACCATGAAAGTCTTTGTCAACCTGTCCCGTGAGGCGATCCAGGGCGCGCCGGAATACACGGAGGCGTCCCTGCTGGACCGGGATTATGAGACCAATCTACACCGCCATTACAAGCGCGAAGGCTACTGGATGAATGAAACCGCCGCCATGCCCGCCTTCGACGCCCATGGAGCGTGAACCCACCGACTTGGTGACAGGCCATCTAGCGCTCGGGAGTGTCGATCCTGAGCGATGTGCTGGGTGCCGCTGCGGCGGACCTCGCTTGGATGGTGTTGTGCCTGACGGTCGTGGATTCCCTGCGCCAAAGCCGTCGCCGCGCCGCCTGAGGGCGTGCTAGCTGAGGCGAGGCGCGGGCAGGCCGCGGCAACCGGTGGGGTTGCCACACTCCGGCGCGTGGTAGGGTAACACCCCATGTGCAAGCGCCCGCCAGCGTGCCACATTGCCCTTGAACAAAGTCACAACGCGAAGATACTCATCACCATGATTTGCAGGTGATCCTCTCCGCATTTGATCGCGAGCATGCACAATTCCCCCTCAAACCGGCTGGCAGACACCTACCTGGCAGCACTGAGAAATCATTTCGGTCAAGACCCCCAGGCGAGCCTGCTGGCCGCCCGTGCGATTGGCCAGGAGGTGGTCGCCAACGGCCTGGAGACGTTGGATTTAGCCCGGATCCACGAGCGCGCGCTGGCCCAACTGCTGGCACAGGACGGCACCTCAGCCGAGCACAGGGACCTGAGCGCGCGGGCGGCGGCGTTTTTCACCGAGGCCATCACCCCGATCGAGGAGACGCATCAGGCAGCCCACAAGACCAACGCGGACTTGCAACAACTGCACGCCACGCTGGACGAGCGCATGCACAAGCTGGCGGATGCCAACAGCGAACTGCAACACCAAGTGGCGGAGCGCACAGAGACGGAGGACGGCCTCCGGCGTAGCCAGCGCGCGTCCAGCCAATTGCTCAAGGAGACACGCACCCTCGAGCGACATCTGCAGCTCATGGCCCACCAAATCATCACCGCCACCGAAGCCGAACGACACAGGATGAGCCTCCTCCTCAATGACGAGATTACCCAGACATTGCTCGGTATCAACATACGCATCCAGACATTGAAAAAGGACCTCGCCGCCAACCATGCCGCCCTCGCCCGCGAGATCGCCGCCACCCAGAGACTGGTGGAAGACTCCGCGCAAATCCTCAGCCGCCTCATCCATGAATTCAGCAACCAGCATGAACGATAAGCGGACGGAGTTGTCGCAACTCTATCAATTGGCACTGCGGCAGCAACTCACCCAAGGGGCCGGTACGGACCTTGAGTCGGCACGCGATCTGGGCCGCCACGCCATGACCCTCGGGCTCGAGACGCTGGACATGGCCAGGATTCACGAGATCGCCCTGGTGTCGCTGGTACTGCCCACCTACTCCGCCAGCACCAACAACAGCCTGCTGGGACGAGCGGGATTGTTCTTCGCGGAAGCCATCACCCCCATCGAGCAGACCCATCGTGGCGCGCGGGAGGCCAACGCCCACCTCAACCAGATCGTCAAGACCCTCAGCCAGCGCACCCTCGAACTGGCCGACTCGGTCGAGGAGTTGAAACAGGAAATTCTCCAGCGCAAAGCGGTTGAAGAGTCGCTGCGGGCCAGCGAACTGACCACGATTGATTTGCTGGAGAAATCGCAACAGATGCAGGAGGAGTTGCGCCACCTGTCGCGCCAATTGCTCTCCGTGCAGGAAGAGGAACGCCGCAAAATCAGCCGTGAACTCCATGACGTCATCGCCCAGACTCTCACCGGAATCAATGTGCGGCTGGCCGCCTTGAAAGCCGAGTCCACCACCAGCACCGCCGAACTGCACAAACAGATCGCCAGCACCCAACGCATGGTGGAGAAATCCGTCGACATCGTGCATCGCTTTGCGCGCGAGCTGCGCCCCACCCTGCTGGACGACCTCGGCCTGATCCCCGCCCTCCAGGCATTCCTGAAAGGTTTCATGGAAGACACCGGCATTCGCGGATCCCTCAAGGTGTTCGCCGCCATCGAGGAAGCCGACGGCACGCTGCGAACCATGCTCTATCGAGTCGCCCAGGAGGCGCTCACCAACGTCGCCCGCCATGCCAAGGCAAGCCGGGTGGAGGTATGCATCGAATCGCTCGACGACCACATCCGCATGACCATCACCGACAACGGCCAAGGCTTTGAAGTCACCGGCAACGCCGCTGCCCCCAAGCACAACCGACTGGGCCTGCTGGGCATGCGGGAGCGCGTCGAGATGTTCGGCGGTACCTTTGCCGTATTCTCCGCCCCGGGCCATAGCACCACCGTGCGGCTGGACATTCCACCGCAAACGCCCCATCCATCACCGCCTTCGTTCGAAAAATCCAACCTGCCCTCCCTGCAAACCTCATGAATCCCATCACCGTATTATTAGCTGAAGACCACATGATCGTCCGCGAGGGCTTGTTGGCCTTATTGAAGCTGGAACACGACATCCACATCGTCGGCGAGGCGGAGAACGGCCGCCAGGCGGTGGCGCTGGCAGCCACTTTGGCTCCCGATGTGGTGGTCATGGACATCGCCATGCCGCTGCTCAATGGCTTGGAGGCCACCCGCCAGATCCTGCATGCCAAGCCGGCGACCCGCGTGCTCATCCTCTCCGCACATGGCGACGACGCCTACGTCGAGCAGGCGATGAATTTGGGCGCGGCGGGCTATCTGATCAAACAGACAGCCTCGAATGTGCTGGCCGCAGCGATCCGCGAGATCTGCAAGGGCCATCCGTTTTTCAGCCCGAGCATCTCCAAGCGCCGCTACCACCACCAGCGCCGCGCCAAAGCCATCGGCGACCTGCCGAAAAAAGACGCCGCCCACCTCACCTCGCGCGAAATGGAAGTGCTCCAACTCATCGCTGAGGGCAAGGCCAACAAGGAAACCGCCGACGAACTCCACATCAGCATCAAAACCGTGGAGAAACACCGCCAAAAGGTCATGGAAAAACTCAATATCCACGATACCGCCAGCCTCACCCGTTACGCCATCTCCGCGGGCATCATCGAAAGCAGCGTGCAGCTCACCATTCTCTAGCAAGGCATCGCCTCAGATCCAAGACCCAAGACAAGGAATTCGACCTAACCACACCCTCTTTGACATTTCAAGGACACTTCAAGGACTCAGGAGGCTCGCCGACACTCCCGCAGGCGCAAAATACCGTACCGCATTCCGAGCGCATGCCCGCGTGGGGTGAACACCCCATGGTTTTCGCCCTCAGCCGCCCGTACCGTCGTGGCACGGCGTCGCTCAGCAGCCCCGCCTAAGCCCACCTCTATGACCTCCCATTTGTATGAATCAATCCCCACGAATTGTCCGTAATCTGGTGGCGTCCCTTGCGGGCGTGGCCCTGCTGGTAGCACTGGTGGCAGCACCCTCGATCTGGGCGTTTCACCAGACCACGGCCGCGGCCGAGGCCCGCAAGCACACCTCTGCGGTCATCAACTGCGCGAAAGACCTGATGGCTGACTTGATCGATGCGGAAACCGGCCAGCGCGGCTTCCTGCTCACTGGCGACGAGACATTTCTCGATCCGTATCTGGCAGTGCGCGAACACATCGGCAGCCACTTGGTCGAATTGCGCCAGACATCCCAAATCAAGGCCGCCACGCCCCATCTCGACGCCCTGCCCGGCTTGATCGAGGACAAATTGACGTATCTGGCACAAAACATCGCGCTGCGCCGCGACAACGACATGACTGCCGCCCCCGCCAATTTGAAAAGCCCGCAGGGCAAGCAGTTGATGGACTCGATTCGCTCCGAGGTGGGCAGCATCATCGGCTTGGAGCAAACCGCTCTGGCACAACGCGAGGAGGCCTTTCAAGCCAACATGCGCCGGCTCTTCATCCTCATCGTTAGCGCCAGCTTTCTCACCCTGCTGGCGGCCCTGGGCTTGGTGTTCATGATCTATCAAAACTACCGGCGTCGGCTGGAAAACTTGCTGCACCTCAAAACCCGCGAGCTGCTCGCGGTGCAGGAGGACGCCAATGAACAACTCCAGCAGGCCAACCGCACCCTCTGCCTCAGTGAGGAAAATATCGCCGTCACCCTCAAGTCGATCGGCGATGCCGTGTTGGCAACCGACGCCAATGCCTGCGTGACGAGCCTCAATCCGGTGGCCGAACAACTCACCGGCTGGACTCAGGCGCAGGCACTGGGCCTACCGGTCGGCGAGGTGTTTCGCATCATCAACAAGGAATCCCGCCACGCGGCCACCATCCCGGTCATGGCCGCGCTGGAGCACGGCTCCATCCAAGGGTTGGCCAATCACACCGTGCTGCTGGCGCGCGACGGCGGTGAATGCGATATCGCCGACAGTTGTGCGCCGATCCGCGACCGCGACGGCGTGGTGGTCGGAGCGGTGTTGGTGTTCCGCAACGTCACCGCGGAATATGCCGCGCAGCAAGCCCTGCGCGACAGCTCGGCTCTGGTCCAAACCATCCTCAACACCGTGGTCGATGGCGTCATCACCCTCCACGCCGGCACCGGTAAACTCAAAACCATCAACTCCGCCGCACAACGGATCTTCGGCTATGCCGACGCCGAATTGCGCGAACACCCCGTCTCGCAGATTATCCCGGAACTCATCGACCCTCAGCACTTCGATTCCCTCACCCCGCCTCCCGGACACGGCCGCGAGCTGCAGGGCCGCCGCAAGGACGGCTCGCTATTCCCGTTAGAAGTCGCCACCAGCGAAATGTGGCTCGGTGGCGAGCGCTACTTCACCGGCATCCTGCGCGATCTGACGCTGCGCAAGCAGATCGACGCGGAGGTGCTCAAGGCGGGCGCCTTGCAGAGCGCAATCTTCAACAGTGCCAATTTCTCCAGCATCGCCACCGACGCCAACGGGGTCATTCAGATCTTCAACGTCGGCGCCGAACGCATGTTAGGCTATACCGCGACCGATGTGATCAATCGGATCTCACCGGCAGATATCTCCGACCCGCAGGAACTCATCGCCCGCGCCAGCACCCTCAGCACCGAACTGGGCACGCCGATCACCCCCGGCTTTGAGGCCCTGGTGTTCAAGGCTTCCCGCGGCATCGAGGACATCTATGAGTTGACATATATCCGCAAGGACGGCAGCCGCTTCCCCGCTGTCGTCTCGGTCACCGCCCTGCGCGACGACCAAAACAGCATCATCGGCTACCTGCTCATCGGCACCGACAACACCGCCCGCAAACAGGTCGAAGCCGAACGCCAGCAGTGGCTCAAAATCCAGGCGGAAACCCACCGCCAACTCAAACAAGCCAACCTCACCTTGCAAATCAGTGAGGAAAAACTTGCTGTCACCCTCAATTCCATCGGCGACGCGGTCATTGCCACCGATGCCGAAGCGCGCGTCACCCTGCTCAACCCTCTCGCCGAAAAACTCACCGGCTGGACCCAGGCCCAGGCCACCGGCCGCGCGGTTGACGAGATCTTTCACATCATCAACAAGCAAACCCGCGCGCCCGCCACCATCCAAGTGAGCGAAACCCATACGCGTGAGACGATCCAAGCACTGGCCAACCACACCGTCCTGATCGCACGCCATGGCAGCGAATGCGATATCGCCGACAGTTGCGCGCCGATCCGCGACCGCGATGGCAAGGTCATCGGCGCGGTTTTGGTGTTCCGCGATGTCACCGAGCGCAACAACATCGACCAGGCGCTACTGGATAACACCATCGAACTCGAAAAGGCCACCACCGCCGCGGAAAAGGCCAATCAGGCCAAGTCCGCCTTCCTGTCCAGCATGAGTCACGAACTGCGCTCCCCACTCAACGCAATTCTCGGCTTCGCACAACTCATGGAGTGGGACACGCCGCCGCCCTCAGCGTCCCAGAAGGACAGCATCGACCAGATCCTCCATGCCGGGTGGTATCTGCTTGAACTCATCAACGAAATCCTGGACCTGGCCGTCATCGAGTCCGGCCGCCTCGCCCTTTCGCTCGAACCCGTCTCCCTACCCGACGTCCTGATCGAATGCCAGGCCATGATTACCCCTCAGGCACTGAAGCGCGGCATCACCATGACCTTTCCGTCCTTCGCCGATTCCTGTTATATCAAGGCCGACCACACCCGCGTCAAACAGGTCCTCATCAACCTGCTGTCCAACGCCATCAAATACAACCAGACCGGCGGCGCGGTCAACGTGGACTGCGTGTCGATGGCTCCCGACCGGATCCGCATCAACGTCAAAGACACAGGCGCGGGTCTATCGCCGGAGAACCTTGCGCAATTGTTCCAGCCCTTCAACCGCCTCGGCCAGGAAGCCGGCGGCGAGGAAGGTACCGGCATCGGCCTGGTGGTTAGCAAACGCCTGGTTGAACTCATGCAGGGCCAGATTGGCGTGACCAGCAGTGTTGGAACCGGCAGCGTGTTTTGGATCGACCTGGTCGTCGCCACCGACCCGCATTCCGAATATATCAAAGCCGCATGCGCCACCCCTGCCGCGGTGCCACTCCCCGACGGACAGCGCCCGCACCTGTTGCTCTACGTCGAGGACAACCCTGCCAACCTCAGACTCATCCAGCGCCTCATTGCACGCCGCCCGGACATGCGGCTGCTCACCGCGCAAAATGGCAATGACGGCATCAACCTCGCTCGCGTCAACGTGCCGGATATCATCCTCATGGATATCAATCTGCCCGGTATCAACGGCATCGACGCCATGCAACTCCTCCGCCTCGATCCGCTCACCGCGCACATCCCCATCGTCGCCCTCAGTGCCAACGCCATCCCCCGCGATATCGCCAACGGCCTCGAAGCAGGATTTCTCCGCTATCTAACCAAACCAATCGACATCAACCAATTCATGACCACCCTCAATGAGGTGCTCGAGATCGCCGCCAATGGCGAGAGATTCTGAGCGAATGGCGCGCCGGCGTCCAACCGGAACCGGGATGCCTGAGGCGCATCTCACGGGAATCGGCCTCCGGCGCGTTGCAGCGGTCGGGTAGGGTTACACCCCATGGCGGGATTGGGCCTCGTAGGCTCTAATTGCCTTGTCCTGATTCGCCGCCGACGCTGCCAAAACGGGACGTCAGACAGCGATGGGTCGCTGGCGGTGCGTCGGCTGCAACCACTAAAAGTTATATTATGTCATTAGGAACTATTCTGCTTGTTTTGATCGTGCTGATGTTAGTCGGAGCGCTGCCCACCTGGCCGCACAGCCGGAGTTGGGGATATGCCCCGAGCGGCGGCTTCGGCGTGGTCCTGTTCATCCTGCTGGTGCTGCTTTTGCTAGGAAGGATCTGAGCCGGCACGGGGCGGCACGCCCCCCTTTCCGTTAGACAAGGACGCGGACACCCCTACTTAAATCACGATGGCTGTGGAATTCAAGGACTATTACCAGACCCTGGGGGTGGCGCCCGGGGCGACGCCCGCAGCGATCAAGAAGGCGTTCCGCAAGCTCGCGCGGAAGTATCATCCGGACGTCGCCAAGGACAAGCACACCGCCGAGGCGAAGTTCAAGGAGATCAACGAAGCCAACGAGGTGCTGAGTGATCCGGAGAGCCGCAGGAAATACGACCAACTGGGAGCCAATTGGCAGTCAGGCGGCGAGCGGCAAGCGCCGCCTGGCCGCGGGGCCGGCGGGACCGGCGGGGCAGGCGGGGCCCACGAGTTCCACTTCGAAGGCACCGGCTTCAGCGACTTTTTCGAGCAGTTTTTTGGCAGCCCTTCCAGTCCGGGCGGTGCTGCGTCGCCCTTTGAGCAGGCCGGCGCTCAAGCGCACAGGCATGCAAGTGTGTCGCGGCGTGGCCAGGATATTCAAGGCGACATTCTCATCACGATCGAAGAGGCGCTCAAGGGGGCCTTGCGCTCCATTGCGGTGCGCCACCCCAACCCCCACAGTGGCAACGAGGAAACCGCGACCTGTGACGTGCGCATCCCGGCCGGGGTCCAGGCCGGCAAGTCAATCCGCGTGCCCGGCAAGGGTGGCGAGGGCAGCGGTGGCGGCAGCGCCGGAGATATCTATTTGCGAGTCCGCTACGCCCAGCATCCGGATTGGAGCGCAAGCGGCGCAGACCTGTTAGGAAGACTGCAACTGGCTCCGTGGGAAGCAGTCTTGGGTGCCACCGTCCCCGTGCCAACCCTCGAAGGCACGGTCTCGCTGAAAGTCCCGCCAGGCACCCAGCAGGGCCATCAACTGCGGGTGCGGGGCAAGGGACTGCCTGTCGGTGCCGGCAAGCGCGGCGATCTATATGTCGAGATTTCCGTTCAAGTTCCGCCAACCGTCAGCAAGGACGAAGAGCGCCTGTGGCAGCAATTGGCAGCAACGTCCGCGTATGATCCGCGGCCGCCAGCCAAGGCGGATCACACTCACTGAGTCAGCTTTGGGGTGAAGACCCTATTGCGCCAAGGCGGCGACCGCGCCTACCGTTGGCTTGATGACAACAACCAATGAACTCACTTCCATGAAAAACAAAGCCCTCGTATTGATACTTGTATCTGCAGCAGTGACTGTGGCCGCTTGCGACAGGAACCACAGCACCTCCGAACAACTCGACAGGGTTCAGGTCAAGACCGCTGACCTTGCCCAGGACATGCGGGATTACACCTTCGCGCAAAAGGACGAATTCGTCACCAAGATGCGCAGCCAACTCGCCGATCTCAACCGCGACCTGGACGAACTCTCCGCCAAAGTCAAGAATTCAACCGCGGCGATCAAAGCCGATGCCCAGCCCAGAATCGACGCCCTGCGCGAACAGACGGCCCACCTCAACAAACAGCTCGACGAGGCCACCAACACCCCTGCTTCGGACTGGGACAAATTCAAACTCGAAGTCCGCCGCACACACGAGGCGTCGAAAGAGGAGTTCAAACACGCCCGCCAATGGCTGAGCGACAAGATCGCCCCTTGAGCCGCCCCACCAACTCCTCGGAATCTCAGTGAATCTAACATCAATAAAATAGAGTTACAAAATTCTCACAACACAATCAACCAATGAAACCAACGAATCGATATTCAACCACATCCACCGCCCTGCCACGCCGGACGCGCATCGGCTGCCAGACCTTGGCGCTGGTCGCCCTCGGCGGCCTGACTTGGGGCATGCCCATCCACCACGCCGCTGCGGGCGGAGCCACAGTCGCCGTTGCCACCGCGCCGGATGCCGATGCCCAAGGAGTGCAAGTGCTCACCCGCGGCCCGGTCCATGAGGCCTTCGCCGGAATAGTCATCTTCAATCCGGAACCGGGCATCGTGGTGCCCAAGGCGCCGCCGGAGGCGATCGAAGAAGTGCCGCCAGGCGAACGGCCGGAAGGCAACAACGTCACCTGGATCCCCGGCTATTGGGCGTGGGATGAGGAACGCACGGATTTCGTGTGGGTCAGTGGCACTTGGCGCGCACTGCCGCCAGGCCGCCAGTGGATGGCCGGCTATTGGGGCGAGACGACCAAAGGCTTCCAGTGGACGTCAGGCTATTGGGCCGACGCCACCACCCGGGAGACGACCTATCTGGCAGCACCGCCCGCGACGGTGGAAGACGGCCCGAATGTGGCGGCACCCTCGGCAGACTATCGTTGGACACCGGGCAACTGGATCTGGAGTGAGGACCGCTATGCCTGGGGCCCGGGCCATTGGGCACGCGGCCGCGCGGACTGGGATTGGAGTCCGTCCCATTATGTGTGGACGCCACGCGGATATATCTTCGTGGACGGCTACTGGGATTACCCGGTGAATCGCCGCGGCTCGTTGTTTGCGCCGGTGTACTTCAACTCAGGAGTGTATTCCCATTCCGGCTATTCCTACTCACCGGCAATCGCCATCGATCTGGCGGTCTTCGCCGAGGCGCTGTTCCTGCGCCCTCACTACAACCACTACTATTTCGGCGACTACTATGATAACAGCTATCAGCAGAACGGATACTATTCCGCCTATGCCTACCAATCCAGCAGCCTGGGCTATGACCCCATCTATTCCCAACAGCGCTGGCAGCATCGCCAGGACAAGGGATGGGACAGCCGCATGGCAGCGTCCTACCAATATCGCCAGGCCAACGTCAGCGCCCGCCCCCCTCGCACCTGGAGCGCCCAGCAAGCCATCTCCAGCACCTCGAGCTTCAAACAGGGCAGCATGCTGGTGGCCACGCCACTGACCCAAATGGCCAGCCGCAAAAACAGCGGTGTCAGGTACCAGCCAGTCACCAAGGTGGAACAACAGGCGCTCAGCCAGCGCAGCCAGCAAGTGGGAGTGGCCAGCACCCAGCGCCGCACGCAGGAAGCCAAAGGCACCAGCACTGCCGCGCTCAAACCCGGGGAACTCATGGCCCCTAGCAAAGTCGAGCACGCCCGGTCCCCGATTGTGGCGAAGGCACCGAACCAGTTAGGCAAAGGCAATGCACCGCCCGCTGCCCAGCGCCCGGCCAAAGCCGCAGCTGCCGGCACCCCCACCCCGCGCCAGCCAATTCCCGGTGCCACCAACCCGGCGGGCGCAGCGCCCAATGCCGCGGCAACCCCGGGCAACAAACAAGCACTGCCCGAACCCCGCAAGCCCGCGGCCACTCCAGGCAACAAACAGACACCGCCGGAACCCCGCAATGGCACGGCCACTCCAGGCAACAAACAAGCACTGCCCGAACCCCGCAAGCCCGCGACAGCACCCGGCGAGAAACAGCCGCAGCCGCAACCGCGCAAGCCTGCGGCAGCACCCGGCGAGAAACAGCCGCAACCCCAACCGCGCAAGCCCGCTGCAGCACCCAGCGACAAACCAGCCCAGCCGCGCCAACCCGCGGCCGCACCCGCCGCCAAACAGCCGCAGGCCCAGCCGCGCCAACCCGCGGCCGCACCCGCCGCCAAACAGCCGCAGGCCCAGCCGCGCCAACCCGCCGCAGCACCCGCCGCCAAACAGCCGCAAGCCCAGCCGCGCCAACCCACAGCAGCACCCGCCGCCAAACAGCCGCAGCCGCAAGCCCAGCCGCGCCAACCCGCAGCAGCACCCGCCGCCAGACAGCCGCAACCCCAACCGCAACCCCAACCGCAACCGCGCCAACCCGCGGCGGCACCCGCCGCCAAGCAAGCGGCACCGCGTGGCGGTGGCGCCGCCCAACCCGGCGACAAGGACCCGAAGGGCAAAGGCAAGGAATAGCACCCGTTACTAACAACAATTAGCGATGGCCCCGGCCACCCCGCAACCTAACGCAAACACATGAAACAATCATCCATATCCCCCCGCCGAGCGCTGGGCGCCGCCATCCTGGCGGCGGCCGGCCTGCTCGTCCTACCCCAATCCGCGGAGGCCAAGGGCCCCAAGGACCGTCAATCCAACTCGCACAGTTCCGCCCAGGCCCGGCAGACGTACTCGTCGCATCCGCGCTCGAGCTTCACCGTGTCATTGGGCACCGGCTATGCCGGACGCGGCTACTACTACGGCCCGCCCAACTCCGTGTATTATTATGAGCGCCCCGACGTGATTTTCTACGCCACACGCTCCGCCGTGCCCCGCGGGTATTACAGCCGCGAAAGCTATGTCCGCGATTCCACCGAGGCATCCGTGCAAAGCACGCTGGCCCGCAGCGGCTATTACCGCGGGTCGATTGACGGCCAGATCGGCCCCCAATCCAGGCAGGCGATTGCGAACTACCAAGCGGCACACGGCCTGCGCGTGACCGGCAACATCAACTCCAGCCTGCTGCGCTCACTTGGCATGTGACGATCCCGTTGGCGGTAGCCCGACGGTTGATCCCAAGCGCGCGGGCCGCCGCTAGAAAGTAGGGATTCACCCCATGGCCCAATCTCCCGGAATCGACTAACATAAACACGTAACCGAAAATACTAACACCCAACTAACACCCCAATCATGAAATCATCACAAAAACGCCTCACCATGCTGCTGCTGGCTGCCGCACTCATCTCCCTGTTCAGCGCAAGTTGCCGCAACACCGTCCGCGGTGCCGGCAGGGATGTCGAAAATGCCGGCGATCACATTGAAAAAGCGACGCGCTAAGCACTCACCACGTTGAATCCCTGGCGTTGCCGACAGACCACATGGGTCCGTCGGCAACGTTTTTTCTTGAGATCGACACCGGACACCATCGATGCAGGCACCCACGAAACGCACCCCACTGAGTCTCATTGCCAAGGAGAAGCTGGGCAAGACGGCGCGCCAACTCTGGCAGATCACCAAGGCGTTCTTCAAGTCGGAGCGCCGGGTCAGGGCCCGCGGCTTGCTGACAGTGCTGCTGGTGCTGTCGGTGGCGTTTGTCGGTGTCACGGTTCTAACAAGCTACGCGGGACGCGACCTCATCACGGCCATCGAAAAAAAGGACACCCATGCCTACTGGGGCGCGATGGGCTGGTACCTGGGCACCTTTGTCGTCGCTGTCCTGATCAACGTATTCTACCGCGTGGCCGAACAGTCGCTCGCCCTGCTGTGGCGCGAGTGGATGGCACAACATCTCATCAAGCGCTACTTCAACAACCGGGCCTATTACCGCCTGCGCGGGTCCGACAGCATCGACAACCCGGATCAGCGCATCAGCGAAGACGTGCGCAACTTCACGCTGGACTCCCTCAGCTACGCCCTGATGGTCGTCAATTCGGTGATGACCTTGATCGGCTTCCTTGGCGTGCTGTGGAGCATCTCGAGCACCCTCGTCGGCGTCGCTCTGGGCTATGCGATCGCCGGCACCTTCATGTGCTTTGTCATCGCCCGCAGGCTGGTTGGCCTGCATTACGAAAAGTATCAGAAGGAGGCGGACTTTCGCTACAGCCTGGTCCGGGTGCGCGACAACGCGGAGTCCATTGCGTTCTATCGCGGTGAAAAACGTGAACACGTCGACCTCTTTCACCGGCTCAGCGCGGTGGTATCCAACATGCGATCGATCATCGTGTGGAACCGCAATCTTGGCTTTTTCCGCAACAGTTACAATTATCTCGCGCTGATCGTGCCGATCCTGATCGTGGCACCCATGTTCATGAGCGGCCAGATGCCGTTCGGGGTGGTGACCCAAACGCTCGGCGCCTTTGCACAGGTGCTCGGCGCGGTGTCCATCATCGCCGACAACTTTGAGGGCCTCAGCTCCTATCTGGCCGGTATTCAACGGCTGGGCATCCTGTGGGATGACCTCGACGACTTCGATGCCGAGGAGGAGCGCAGTGCCCGTGAAGGTGAGCATCAGCTCGATGCCACCAGCACCAGGGTGAAACTTGACAAGCTCACCGTGCTCACCCCGGACGGAGCCAAGGTGCTCGCCAGGGATCTTTGCTTCGAACTGACCTCGAAGCAAAGCCTCATCATCATGGGTGCCAGCGGCTCGGGCAAGAGTTCCGTCATTCGCACCATTGCCGGATTGTGGCCCTGTGGCCCGGGCGCGCTCGAACGTCCGGCGCTCAATCAACTCATGTTCCTCCCGCAGCGGCCGTACATGGTACCGGGCAACTTGCGCGATCAATTGCACTATCCCGCCCATGACCGCCGCACCGATGACGAGGAAATCCGCAAAGTCATCGCCATGGTGAATCTAGCCGACGTATTGTCCCGTGTGGACGGCGATCTGGACCGTGTGATCGACTGGACCAACGTGCTGTCCCTCGGCGAGCAGCAGCGCGTGGCCTTCGCGCGTTTGTTCCTGCGCCAGCCCAAGTTCGCCTTCCTGGATGAAGCCACCAGTGCCCTCGACGAGGACAATCAAAGGCGCATTTACGAACTCGTGCTTGCTTCCGGCATCGGCTTCATCAGCGTCGGCCACCGCGAGACGTTGGTGCAGTTTCATCAGCGCGTGCTCCAATTGAAGTGTGAGGGCGAGTGGGAATTGAGCGCGCACCGCTGGTGACCGCGCTCCGGCGGTAGGGATCGAACCGACCCGAACACCATTGATTTTCAATGGGTTGCGGGGCTGGTGTCAGCCAGAGCGTCAGGTGAGGCCTTCGAGGTCGGTCACCTTGCGCCGCCGGACCGGCTCCTGCTGGCG
>CAIVSK010000378.1 GCA_903908495.1 Akkermansiaceae bacterium | reverse complement strand
TGTGATGCCATAGAACCAGAACGCGCTCGACGCCTTGGATTTCATTGGGCGGCACTTGATCTCAAAATACCCGTATTTGACCAGCGCTATGCTTTTGACCGCGGCAGTCGTGAACGTGTGATATCCTGGAGGTGGATCTTTGAGGTCCTCTGCCCGCGCCGTCAGGTGGAGTTGTCCGTCACCGACTGAAACATTGCCGGCCGAGAAGAAGCCCGGTTCACGTCCCTTCCAGTCAGGGTTGTGATCGTGCCATTTGGTCGAATCCAGTTTGTCGCCTTTGAACTCGTCGGTAAGCTCCGGGATAGGTTGCCATTTTCCGCCCGGAGGTGGGTCCGCGTGTAGAGCCGCTGTGCAGCATGCGAAGACGAACAAGAGCCCAAATGTGGGAAGTGAATCAGGTGTTTTCATGGTCTCTACTACGCCTCACACTGCCGCAGCGCGGCAGGAAAGCTTGTGGTTTGAGTGCTGTGGGGATGATGGCTGTCGGCATGAGCGAAGTGCTAGACCGTCTTCAATTTTTCATTTATGTGATGGAGCGTTCGACCATGAATTCCTTGGATCTCCTTGATGTGCGGTGGTTTGGTCATGGCGTGTCAAGCGATCAACGAGATGACTTCGCGCCCGGCTTGTCCATTGTGCGTTCCGCCATTTCTCCGTGCCCTTAACCGTGTTCAGAACCGCTTGAAGAAATCCCAGGTCTCTTTGGCAATCCAGTTCACATTCGATCCGGGATCCTGCACGGTGTCGGTGTGTCCGCCAACGAATGAGCCAAAAACGACGGGGTATTCCTTGGGACAACCCTTGAACTCGGTGGTGACATGGGTGGGAGTGGTGGCAAGCGGGATTTCTGGCAATGGCTTTGCCCCGTTGTCTTCGAGATGGGCGAGAACACAGTATTTTCCGCCTTGTTTCTGCTCGTCGGAGTTGACGTATTTGCACAGGCCGTCCTGGGTGCCGGTCGTGCTAAAGTAGGCGAGTGGTTCATGTCTGTTGGCCGGAAGATAAATGTTCCAATTGGCCGGAGCATAGCAGGCAACGGCTCGCAGGTCCTTTTGGAATTCCAATGACAGCGAGTAGGTGACCATCGCGCCGAAGCTGAAGCCGCAGCAAAACACGCGCGAGGTATCAATGCTCAGCTTTTCCTTGAACAGCGCAAGCATATCAGCGAAGAAGACATGGTCCTTGTCGTCACGACCCCGCCATGGCGTCTGGTCGGTGTAGCCCTCGGGCGCGACGAAAATGCAGGGGACAGCGTCCTTTTCCGCATAGGTTTTCAGGCCATAGAACCTGTTGTTCACCATGGTATCCATGTGGCCTCCCATCATGTGCATGGCGAAGATGAGCCGGTAGGGTTTGTTTTTGTTGTAATCGGCCGGGATGTCGATGGTGTATTTGCGGTCCAGGCCGGCACTCGTAATGGTGTGGACTCCGCTCTTGAACTCTCCAAGCTCCTTGCCGTGACCGGCGCTTAGGACGGGAGGGTTCTTCAATTTGCGTGCGGCAACAACGGAGCCCGAGCGCTGGCCGGCCGGAAAGTTTGTTGACTGAGGGGCTTTGGTCGGCTCGGCGGCCAGTGTGGCGGCGCAAGCCGCATTGAATATCGCCAGGGCGATTGCCAGGTAATCGGTTGTGGTTTTCATGGATTGGTTTGCAAGAACAGGCAGTTGGAACGCCGCGTTAGGCCGCGCGAATTCGAGGCGTACACGGGCGGGGAAGCATTGGTGCCCGGGAGCATGCCCTTCGCTTTCCAAACGGAAGGATATGGGGTTCCCCTCCCAAGCCAAGGAAAATCCCCGACCGGGACACCCACGAGTGCGGCGCACTGCGGGTTGAGCGCGATGACGGTCGGCTCGAACCCGCGCTGGGGCTACCTCGGCTTGGTCTTCCCCAGCTGCCTGGATTCATGGCCGATAAACAGGGCTCCGTTGATCTGCAGGGTCAGTGTGCCTTTGTCACTGCGTTTTGTTAAGGCGGTCAAAATGGTGACGAGCAGAATTGAGCCACAGCCCTTGTCCAGAACCGCAAGTGGCGGGAAAACGAGGCCAAAGGATGACGCGGATGATGCCCATGGGATCTATTCGGGTTTCCTCATTTCACCACCTGTAAGCGCATGTAACGCTGCGGGTGAGTGGCGTAGGGAACGTTGTCGCGCACCGTCACCAGCCAATAAGCGCCTTGGTCGGTTTGTGAGAGGACGGTGGCCGCCGGGGTCCATGCGCCGCTACCCAGGCTATCAGCGGCCTGCACAGTGTACGTCACATCGCTGGCGGTCTTGCTTTTCCGGTACGTCAGCGTCAGGTAGCCGGCTTGGCGGGCGCTGCTGGGCAGGTTGCCCGTAGCACCGGTCATGGGACTGAGCGCCATGGCGTATTTCATCAGGTTGCTGATGCCGTCATGGGCAGGGGTCGCCAGTTCGCCGATCACCGCCGGATCATTCCATGCGGCGGGGTTGGTGAACGTGGCCTTTTTCCAGATTCCATAAGGCGTGTTGTCGATGGTGACCGTGTAGCTGCTGCTCGTGGTGCCGTCCTGGGCTGTCACCACCACGGTCAGGATGTTCACGCTGCTGGCTCCGAGGCTGATGGCTGCGCTGGCGCTGCCAGGGGGGACGGTCACGCCATTCACCGTCACACTGGCCGCAAGGTCGGCGCAGGCCGGAGTGACTGTGGCGCTGGTAATTGCGTTAGAGATACTGGAGGTGTAGGCGGACACGCTCGAAGAAAATGCCGGGTACAAGGCGCCGGTCCCCACGACCAAGCCTGAGAGCCTCGAATCCGCGGAGACCGGCAGCAATGCCAGCGCATGGTAGGCGCTTGCTCCGCATGCCGCCGCCACCAACCTGCAGCCCCGGCCCAGCGCAGTGGTGGTTACCGCCACAGGCACGCCGCTGTAGGTCAGGCTGTTGTTCCCGAGTTGGCCCACATTGTTGTAGCCCCAGGCCGCCACACTGCCGTCCGCGCACTGGGCGATGGAGTGATACTGACCAGCGCTCAAGGCTGTCACTGCCTTGCCATTTAGCACGCCGCTACCGGTGACTGCCACCGGCACGGTGCTGCCGGTCAGGCTGTTGTTGCCTAACTGGCCATAACTGCCCTGCCCCCACGCCGCCACGCTGCCGTCCGCGCACAGCCCGAGGCTGTGGTTGGCTCCGGCGGCGATGGCGGTCACCGGCTTGCCGGATAGAACTCCGCTGCTGGTGACTGCGACCGGCAAACTGCTGGTGGTTCCATTGCTATTTCCCAGCTGGCCGTATGCATTATAGCCCCAGGCTGCCACGCTGCCATCCGCGCACAGGGCGAGCGAATGGTACTGACCGCCGGCCAGGGCTGTCACCGTTTTGCCGGACAGCACGCCCGCGCTGGAAACCAACACCGGCACACTGCTGTTGGTGCCGCTTCCATTTCCGAGTTCGCCAAACCCGTTATAGCCCCAGGCCGCCACGGTCCCATCCGAGCACAGGGCGAGGCAGTGATTGAATCCTGCGGCAATCGCCACCACGGTTTTACCCGATAGCACGGCAGTGGTGTTCACCGCCACTGGGACGCTGCTGTTGGTCAGGCTGTTGTTGCCGAGTTCGCCCTCCGCGTTGTTTCCCCACGACGCGAGCGTGCCATCGGAACAAAGCGCCACACTGAAGTACAAGCCACTGGAGATGGCCACCACTGTCTTGCCCGAAAGCACGCCGCTGGTGGAGACGAGGACCGGCACATTGCTGCTGGTCAGGCTGTTGTTGCCGAGCTGGCCATATGTATTATCTCCCCAAGCCGCCACGCTGCCGTCCGAGCACAGCGCCAGGCTGTGGTAAAAGCTGTCGGCGAGCGCCACCACTGTCTTGCCGGCCAGTACGCCCGTGCCAAGCACCGCTACCGGCACGCTGCTGTTGGCCGTGCTGGCATTGCCGAGCTGGCTCTGCGCGTTGTATCCCCAGCCACAGGCCCGGGTGTTCGCCCATTGCAGCACGAGGTCGTTGCCCGTGCCGCCGTAGTAGTTGGCGATGTAGCGATAAATGACTCCGTTGTAGCTGAGCTGGACCGACTGCCCCTGCGCCAGGTTGTCAAACCGCCCGCTGATAAACCCGATCCCGGTGTTGTTGATCACAGTGAGGTTGGTCCCTGTGGACGGGGCATACCCCAGCGCCAAACTCACGCTGTTGCCAGTAGCTGTGTAGCCCGGCGAAGTCACCGCAACCGACGAGGCAGCCGTGAAAGTCGCATCCAGCGGCGGGCGCGTCACTGTGATCGTATAGTTCGTAATCGTGGTTCCGTCCTGCGCGGTGACTTTCACCTGAATGGCGTTCGAGCCAAGGATCAGAGGAATTGGCGTGCTGCTAGCCCCGGAGACGAGAGGCGTGCCATTGACAGTCAAGGCAGCACCAGCATGGTTCGTCACCGGTCTAATGGTCACCGAAGATGTGGAATAGGCCACGCTTGCCGCGTAGCTTGTGATGCCGGAGGAAAATACCGAGCTCAGCGAACCCTCGCTCAGTGTGAGGCCCGAAAGGGTGGCATCCGAAGATGGACGGAAGACCGTGACCGCATAGGTGGTCGTGGACGTGCCGCTTTCAGCAGTGATCACCACGTTGATCGTATTGTTGCCAGCTGCGAGAGGAATCACCTGGCTGGCTGATCCCGATGCGAGCGGAGCGCCATTGACTTTGACAGTGGCATAGGCGCTGGCCGTCACTGGAGTCAGCGTGAGCGATGCGGTCGATCCGAGTACGGACGCATTATAGCTGATTGTGCCTGGAGCGAACACAGGACTCAGGCTGCCCGCACTCAAGGCGAGGCCCGATAAGGCCGAATTGGTTGATAGAGGGACAGCGACGGAAGCCAAAGCGTGATTGGCAGTTGGACCCTGCGCCAGTGCCAGGATTTTCGTGCCGCTGCCGAGCGGTGATAATGGGACTGCTGTCGGCACCTGCGTGCTGGAAGTGCTGTTGTTGCCAAGCTCGCCGTCCTGATTGTATCCCCACGAAACCAACGTGCTGTCCGCACACAAGGCAAGACTGTGGCCATAGCCGGCACGGACTTGGGACACGGTCTGACCGGCCAAAGCGCCTCCTGCGTACACGGTCACGGGAACCCTGCTACCTGCATTGCTGCCAATCCCCAATTGGCCGTAACCATTGTCTCCCCATGATTCCAAGGTGCCGTCGGTACAAAGGGTGAGCGTGTGGGACCCTCCGGCGGCGATAGACGCAATGGTTTTGCCGATCAAGGCCCCGGTCGCGCTCGCCACCACCGGCACACTGCTGCTGGTGGCTGTATTGTTGCCAAGCTGTCCGGATCCATTGAACCCCCAGGTGACGAGGCTGCCGTCCGAGCACAATGCAAGGCTGTGGTAATAGCCGGCGGCAATGGCCGCAACAGTCTTACCGATCAGAACACCCGTAGCCGTGACCCGCACCGGGACGCTGCTATTGGTCGTGCTGCTGTTACCAAGTTCGCCGTCCGCGTTATACCCCCATGAGGCGAGGGTGCCGTCTGAGCACAGCGCCAGACTGTGGAAGGCTCCGGTTGCGATGGTCACCACCGTCTTCCCGGCCAGCACACCGGATGTGTTCACTGCCACAGGCACGTTGCTGCCTGTCGTGGAATTGTTGCCCAGTTGGCCATTGCTGTTGTCTCCCCAGGCCGCCATCGAGCCATCCGAGCACAGGGCAAGGCTGTGGCTGGCCCCTGCCGCTAGGGCAATCACGGTCTTGCCCGATAGAGCCCCCGATGTAGAGACCGCCACCGGAGTATTTCCAGAAAGAATGGTGCCATTCCCGAGTTGTCCGGAGCCATTGCCTCCCCACGCCGCCACCGTGCCATCCATGCAAAGTGCCAAGCTGTGCGTCGCCCCGGCTGCCATCGAGGTGATGGCTCTTCCCGACAGAATTCCGGCGGATGACACGGCTCCCGGAATCAAGCCTGAGACCTCGCCGGCATTACCCAACTGTCCACTGCCGTTCATTCCCCATGCGTAGGCCTGGACATAAGGCCACTGGAGAACCAGGTCATTGCCTGTGCCACCATAGTAATTGGCGATGTATGGGTAGGTGACGTTGTTGTAGGAAAGCGGTACCATCTGCCCCTGTGCCAGATTGGAGAAGCGTCCAGTGATGAAATTTAGGCCGGCATGATCGACGACGGTGAGATTGGTTCCCGTGGGTGGCGCAAACCCAAGCGTCAGGCTCACCGTGCCTCCGGTAGCCGTGTAACCTGATGCGCTGACGCCCACGGATGATGCCGCCGTGAATGTGGCGGCAAGCGGCGGACGGGTCACCGTGATGGTATAGCTCGATGTCGTGGTTCCATCCTGCGCGGTGACCAGCACCGTGATCAGGCTGTTCCCGATCAATACCGGAATTGAACCGCTCGCCGATCCGGGGCCAACAGTCGTTCCGTTCACTTTGACGGTTGCCGTCGCATCAGTCACCGTGGGTGTGACTGTGATTGCTGAAATCGCGTTGGGCACGCTGGCCGTGTATGCCAGGGTTCCAGTGCCGAAAACCGGGCTCAATGTCCCCGCACTGAGCGCAAGGCCCGCAAGTGTGGAAATCGTGGAAATCCGCGTCACGGTGATTGAGTAGGTCGATGTGGTAGTCCCGTCCTGCGCCGTAACCAGCACGGAGATCAGGTTGGTGCCCACGACCAGCGGGATGGATTGACTGGCGGTTCCCGAGGTGACTGGCATTCCGTTCACTGTGACCGCCGCGTAGGAGTTTGTCAGAGTGGGGGTCACTGTCAGAGCCGTAATGGCATTGGCCACGCTGGCCGTGTAAACCTTGGTGCCCGATACAAAGGTTGGACTTAGCGTCCCCGAGTTGATCGCTAGTCCGGCGAGCGTGGACACTGTTGATATCCGATTCACCGTGATGGTGTAGGTCGATGTCGTGCTGCCGTCCTGAGCCGTGACCAACACCGTGATCGTGTTGTTGCCAACCACCAGCGGAACAGCAGCACTGGCCGAACCGGACGCAACCGTAGTGCCGTTCACTTTGACGGTTGCCGTCCCATCTGTCACCGTCGGCGTGACTGTCATAGTGGACGTAGCATTCGGCACACTGGCCGTGTATGCCAGGGTTCCAGTGCCGAATACCGGGCTCAAAGTTCCCGCGCTGAGCGCCAGTCCTGATAGCGTGGAAACTGTCGAAATCCGCGTCACTGTGACAGTGTAGGTCGATGTCGTCGTTCCATCCTGTGCCGTGACCAACACGGAGATCAGGTTGGTGCCCACGACCAGCGGAATCGAGGCGCTGGCAGCTCCGGATGACACGCTTATTCCATTCACTGTGACCGCCGCGTAGGAGTTTGTCAGAGTGGGGGTCACTGTCAGAGCCGTAATGGCATTGGCCACGCTGGCCGTGTAAACCCTGGTACCCGATACAAATGTTGGACTCAGTGTCCCCGAGCTCATTACAAGACCTGAGAGCGAGGAAACGGTCGAAGTCCGATTCACCGTGATGGTGTACGTCGATGTTGTGGTCCCGTCTTGAGCCGTGACCAATACCGTAAGCGTGTTGTTGCCAACCACCAACGGAATAGCGGAGCTGGCTGAGCCGGACGTAACCGTCGTGCCGTTCACTTTGACAGTTGCCGTGGCATCCGACACCGTGGGCGTCACCGTGGCCGAAGATGTTGCGTTGGGCACGCTGGCCGCGTAGGCCAAGGTTCCAGTGGAGAATGCTGGGCTCAGCGTCCCCGAGCTAAGCACGAGCCCTGAAAGTGTGGAAACCGTTGAAATCCTATTCACAGTGACGGTATAGGTTGAAGCCGTTGTTCCGTCCTGAGCGGTCACCAGCACGGTGATCGGGTTGGTGCCAACAACCAGCGGGATTGATGGACAGGCGGTTCCAGAGGTGGCAGATACACCATTCACCTTAATCGTGGCAGTCGCGTCGGTGACAGTGCAAGTCACTGTCATTGCGGTGATGGCGTTGGCCACGCTTGAGGTGTAGGCCAGCGTGCCGGATGCGAATGCTGGACTCAGTGCCCCCGAACTGAGTACGAGCCCGGCAAGGGTGGAGACCGCCGAGGGCGGGCGCGTCACGGTCACAGTGTAGGTCGATGTCGTGATCCCGTCCTGCGCCATGACCTGAATGGTAATCGTATTGGTTCCGGCGGCAAGTGGGATTGCCCCGCTGGCGGTTCCTGATGAAAGCGTCGTGCCGTTCACCTTTACCACAGCAGTGGTATCAGTCACGGAGGGCGTCACTGTGATTGAAGATGTGGCGTTAGTGACGCTGCTGCTGTAAACCTTCGTCGCCGCTGCGAAAGATGGGCTCAGGCTGCCCGAACTCAGCACCAGACCGGACAGCGACGATAGTGCGGAGCGGGTATCCACCGTCACATTGGACGTGATTGCAAACCCGGAGCCCGCCACAGCGGAGGGCGTACTGAGAACCACCCGGAACCCGAGGCTACTGTCGCCATAGGGCGGGGTGTAGGTGTTGCGGCCCGCGACGCGGCAGCCGACCGCGCTGCCGTTCCAACCACCACCCCGGATCACCCGGCCCGAGCCCGAGGCAACACCATGAGGATCAGTCTGCGGCCCCGCGGCATAAGTGTTATACCAATCCCAACACCACTCCCAAACGTTGCCCGCCATGTCGTAAAGCCCATAGCCGTTCGCTGCAAAGCTGCCTGCCGGACTCGTGGCAGGACTGGTGCCTCCGACGCTGCCGATGGAGTTGTACCCGTTCGGCCCCAAATCGTAACTGTAGCTGGTGGACCCATAATAATTTGCCTGGCTTTCGCTGATCGTGTCGGCCCACGGAAAGCGCTTGCCGCTCAGGCCGCCTCGGGCCGCCTTTTCCCACTCGGCCTCGCTCGGGAGACGGTAGCCGTTGGCCGCCCAATTGCACACGACCGCATCACTGTTCGTCGTCCGATACACCGCAGCACTGACCATGTAACACGGCGTCAGTCCCTCCTTCTCGCTGCGGGCATTGCACCACTTCACCATGCCATACCAAGTGATCGTCTGCACCGGGTGAGTTGCCGCCTTGCCCGCGCCAACAGGCAAATCCGTGTAGCCGTGGGTCAGACCCCAGGTCCGCACTGTGCTCCAATCACTGAGAGTTATCAAGTTTTGAGCCATAAAAAAAGCAGAAATCGTCACGGTTCTGATAGGTGCATCAGTGATATCAGTATCCGCAGCCATGGCATTGCCCATCTGGAAGCTCCCCGCCGGAATCAGCGAAAAGCCAGCAGGTGCTATCAAATCGTTCGCAGTCACCTTGAAGCACATCGTGGTGGAGTATTGTTTGCTCCAATCCACGCCGGCATTCCAGGTGATTGACTTGCCCGTGCCGGTCGCCACCCCGACTCCGACCGCCCCGCTCACGGTGGTGGCCGGCACGCTGAAGGTCGTGCCGTTATCGCTGGAGATGGCCAGTGTGACCGAAACCGTCGGACTATCCGCAGTCACGTTATAGGTGATGTCCACCAATTGGGTCCCGGCACGCTGGACCGCAGCGATGTTGGAGACCACGGGGGCCGCTGCTTGGGCGAGGGG
>CAIVSK010000377.1 GCA_903908495.1 Akkermansiaceae bacterium | reverse complement strand
TCGAGACTGCGCACGGTGAACAGCCGTTCAACGCCGTGCGCGTCGGCCTGCTCCAGTTTGGCATTCTGCCGCACCCGCATTCGATGCTGGCGCGCGTGCATACCGAACCCGTGTTCAGTTTCCGCACGCGCGTCGGCCTGGTGAAGCGGCTGCCGGCCGGCACCGGCATCAGCTACGGACGCACGCACACGCTGAAACGCGACTCCCTCGTCGCCGTCCTCTGCGCCGGCTATGGCGATGGCATCCCCCGCGCCTGCAGCAACCGGGCGTACGTGCTTATTCGCGGCCAGCGCTGCCCCGTGCTCGGGCGCGTCACCATGGACCAGACCATCGTCGATGCGACCGATGTACCCGGCGTGCAGTGTGGCGACGAAGCCGTGCTCGTCGGCCGCCAGGACGGGGCCGAGATCAGCATTGCGGAATTCAGCACGTGGTCCGACTCGATTCCTTGGGAGACCCTCTGCTCCGTGACCAAGCGCGTGCCGCGAATCTACAAGACATCGCTAGGTCTGTGAGGCCCGTCCGCGCCAGCCGAGGCTGCGAAGTCAGGGGTGCACGTGCGTGCCGCCGGTTATCAGTCAGAACCTGCTGCCTTGCAGCAGTCCAACAGGAGGGTAAACCTATTAATGATAAATCTTTTACCATTAGTCCCGCTTTCCCTCTCGCCCGCCTGCAGAGTTGTATTTACTCTCTCCGACGATCAGAAAGGAGCAAAGTCTACTATCCACAGCCGCCTTCCAATTCGCAGTCAAAGCTCGTCAAGGGCTTCAAGTTATCCCGCAGAGCAAATCATTCGCCGCGTGAGTATGGTTGGTCTGGCAAAAATCAGGGTGCTCGCGGCGTTGAGCGCGGGGCTTGTGCTGGCGATGTCCGGGCACGCCCAGACCACGTGGAACGGCACAAGCAGTAGCGTGTGGAACACCGCCGGGAACTGGAGCAGCGGACTCCCCAGCGCCACCACGGCCGCGGTATTCGGCAGCAGCAGCAACTACAACCTTACCTTCACCGCTGCCGGGGCGGCCCTGGGCCTTACCTTCAACACTGGTGGCTCGGCGTATTCTTTTGCCAACAATGGCTTCGTCCTGTCGATCTACGGCAGTGGCATCACCAACAACACTGCCAACACTGAGATTTTTAATGCCCCCGTCACGGTTGCCGCCGCCCAGACATGGAACAACACCAGCACCGGCGGACTGACGTTCAATACGGTCACACTTTCCAACAACCTGACGCTGTCCGGGACGGGACCCGTCAACGTCACGGGAACAACCACCATTTCAACTGGACGCACCCTCACGAACAATGCATCGGGTGGCCTCACGCTGGCCAGCTTGACCGGGTCGAACGCGACCATCACCTTAAGCGGCACCGGAAACACCACCATCGGTGGCGTCGTCTCCATCGGCACCGGTGCCTTGACCAAAAGCGGCACCGGCACCCTCATCCTGTCCGGCGCCAACACCTACACCGGAGCCACCACCGTCAGCGCCGGCGTGCTCAATATCCAGAATAGTTCCGCACTCGGCACCGGCGCCGGCGGCGTGACCGTCACCACGAGTGCGGCTCTGCAAATGCAGAACAACATCACGGTGGCCGGCAAGGCTCTCAGCCTGCGCGGCACCGGCATCTCCACCGATGGCGCGCTTCGCAACATCTCCGGCAACAACTCCTGGACTGGCACCATCACGCTCAACGCGGCCACGCGTATCAATTCCGATTCGGGTGCCCTCACCCTCGCCGGGATCACCGGTACCAACCAGGCACTTACCGTCGGCGGCGCGGGCGACACAAATATCACCGGCGCGATCACGACCGGCAGCGGTTCTCTCACCAAGGATGGCGCCGGCACCCTGACCCTCTCCGGTGCCAACACCTACACCGGTGTCACCAACATCGGTACGAGCGGTGGTGCGAGTGGAGGCACCCTGCGTTTCGGCGCCTCCAATGTCCTTTCCAATAACACCCTGAACCTCTATGCCGGCACGCTCGACCAGAACAACTTCAGCGAAACCATTGGCGCGTTGACTCTTGGCGGCGGCGCCTCCGGCACCTCGGCCGTGATTACGACTGGCACTGGCACACTCACCTTGGGCGGCAACGTCACCTACTCCGCCACCAACAACCCAAACGGCGCCACCATCAACGGCAATCTTGCCCTCGGCGGTGCCCGCACCTTCACCATCGGCGACAGTACGGCGGCTGCCGCCGACCTCACCGTCAATGCAGTCGTCTCCGGCACCGGCGGCATCACCAAGGCGGGTGCCGGCACGCTCGTATTGGCTGGCAACAACACCTATTCGGGCACCACCACGCTCAGCACCGGCACCCTTGTCATTGGCAACGACAACGCTTTGGGCTCCAGCACGCTCAGCCTCAGTGGCGGCACCATCCAAGGCGACGGCAGTGCGCATACCCTCGGCAATGCCATCACCCTCGCCTCCGCTTCAACTGTCGCTGGCAGCTCCGATCTGACTTTCAACGGTGCCCTCACCAATACCGCCAACAATACGCTCACCATCTCCAACACCGGCGCCACCAACTTTTCCAACATTAATCTTTCCAGCTCCGGCACAACCCGTACGCTGACCTTCTCCGTCGGCAGCGGCGCTGCTGCGACTGTTGGCGGTGTCATTGCCAATGGCGGCACCGCTACCAGCGGCAATATCGTCAAGTCCGGCGCCGGCACCCTGACCCTCTCCGGCGCCAATACCTACGCCGGAACCACCACGGTCAGCGGCGGCGTGCTCAATATTCAAAACAACACCGCGCTCGGAACCACCGGCGGCGGTGTGACCGTCGCCACGGGCGCGGCTCTGCAAATGCAGAACAACATCACCGTGACCGGCGAAGCGCTCACCCTGAACGACGGCGGCATCTCGACGGACGGCGCGCTGCGAAACATTTCCGGCACCAACACCTGGACCGGCGCCATCACTCTGGCCTCCGCCAGCCGCATCAACTCCGATACCGGCAGCACGCTCAATCTCACCGGCGGCATCGGGGGGAGCGGGCAAAACCTCACTGTCGGCGGCGCCGGCAACACTTCCATCAGCGGCGTCATCGGCACCGCGGCCGGCACCCTGACCAAGGACGGCACCGGCACCCTCACCCTCTCCAAGGCCAACACCTACACCGGCGCCACCAGCATCAACGCCGGCACACTCCAGCTTGGCATCAATAACGCACTTTCCAGCAGCACGGCGGTGACAGTCGCCAGCGGCGCGACCCTTAACCTGAACAACTACTCAGATTCGATCGGCTCGCTGGCGGGCTCCGGTCTCGTTACCTTGGGCAGCGGCACGCTCACAGTCGGCGGCACTGGCGCGTCCTCGACCTTCTCCGGTTCATTCAACGCCGGCGATACCGGCACGTTCGCGAAGACCGGCGCCGGCACGCTCACCTTCGGCGCCGGCATGAACCTCTCGGCCGGCACCTTGGTGCTCAGCGGCGGCACCTTGAATCTCGGCGGCTTCACCAGCACCTTCAGTTCCCTCACGGTCACTGCGAACTCCGTCCTCGATTTCGGCACCAGTGGCAGCTCGATCCTGAACCTTACCTCACTGACGGTGAATTCGGGCGTGATCCTCACGATCCAGAACTGGACCGACACGGTCGACTACTTCTACTCACTCACCAATCCAGGCTCCAATCTCGGCCGCATCCAATTCACCGGTTTCCTCCCTACCGACACCAAGTGGCTGCCTTACGACAACCAGATCACGCCCGTCCCGGAGCCCTCCATCTACGGCGCGGCGCTGCTCGGCCTGAGCACTCTGTTCGCGGGCTGGCGCCGCCATCGCCGGCGCACATCGTAACGCGGCTGGCCGGTTCTCCTTGTTGACCGCACGCGGGAAGCTTCGCCCTGACGTTCTTTCCTGCCGGGCCGGCCGGCCTTACTTGCCGATTCCGAATGCCTGGAAGCCCAGCGCGCGCAGTTTGGGCAGGTCGAGGATGTTCCGACCGTCGAAGATGAACGCCGGCTTGGGCATCGAGGCGAGGATGC